>DATJEO010000033.1:0-3878 GCA_035496515.1 Occallatibacter sp. | reverse complement strand
GATCCGCTTTCGAAACATTTGCCGCTTTCTCTCGATCCCCCGCACTTTGCACGCTGGCTCGCGCTGTTCGAGGAGACCGCGCGCGAGGTGATGCAGCCCGAGCACGCTGAGGTGATTATCGACAAGGCCCATCGAATCGCGCAGAATTTTCAGGCAGCTATTGCTTATCAGCGCGAGGGAACAAGTGTGGATCAAGGGATCTATCGCGCAAAGTCCTGACCGGCGCACGAAACATCGTCCTTAATGCCTCCGTCTATTCGGCCCAGAGCGGCCTTTCCTCTGTCGCAGACACATCGGGTCCGATTGTGGCTGCGTCGCCGCGCAGGAAGGAGTGAGCGGAAGTGTACGCGAAGACGAATTGCGGCCAAGCCACTCCAGCATGATGCGATTGGTCTCCTCTGGTGACTCTTCGAAGACAGAGTGGCCGCCGGGAAGCACGACTAGCTCCGACGCATGGAGACGGCGTTGCAGCCGAAGACCAGATTCGAGATCCACTGTGCAGTCATGATCGCCCCACACGAGGAGGGTTGGGATTCGCGCGACACGGCGGAGTACCACCTTCAGCATGGCCATTTCGGTGAACCAGCATTGAACGACGGAGAGTACATGCCGCAACGTGCCTGGGCAGCTGAGGCCATCGACAATCTCCTGCAGGCAGCTGTCGACGATGCGCCCTGGGCCACTATTGATTTGCCCAAGCGCGAGGCGCTGGATCTTGGCGGGAAGATAAGGCAACATTCGCGCGAGGTAGCGGCCCCAGATCGTGCTGTAGATGCGCACGATCAAGTCGCTTGAGTGGCTGTAAGGATTGGCTGGGGCAAAGAGGATGAGTGAGCGCACTCGCGTCGGATGCAGCGCCGCGAGCATCAATGCAATGGCGCCTCCGTACGAATGAGCAACGATGTCGACGTCGGTGAGACCGAGTGCATCCATGACAGCGACGATACGATTGGCGGTGGCTCTCAGGCTCGCATCCAATCCGTCGACGCGTTGAGATTTACCCATGTTGAGCATGTCGACGGCATAGACACTCGCCTTTTGAGCGAGGGCATCGATGTTGTTGCACCAGTTTGCACTGGTGCCGATTAATCCATGGATAAGGAACATCGGTGTGCCACTTCCGGCATGCAAGTAATGCAGGCGTGTTCCGATTGCCTCGACGAATGCCGCTTCGTGCGCCGGTTGAGGGGACCCTTGTTCCATGAAGAGATCCTTTTCTTGCAGGCCCTCGACACAATTGATCCGTGGACCGCACCGCAAAAGGCGTCGGTCCCGGTTTGTGGGATGTACTTAGATGAATTGCAGTTGCTCGATCATCCGGGTGCTAAGGAGATGCGAGCTTCGTCGCTCCCCACCCAAGCAGAGCTTGGATGGGGCACCCGCGGTGATCCCAATACGGAGGAGATGCGGGCCTTCTTGTTCCCCACCCAAGCAGAGCTTGGATGGGGCACCCGCAATTCCGCGGGGCCTCTCCGGAGCCGGAATCTTCGGTGATCCGATCACTAACTGCCGAAGGGGTTGGACTCCTGGGGCTTGATCGTGGTGGGGTCGGGCTTTGGGCCATCTCCGGCGGATCTGGCTGCGGGTGTTTTGGCGTCGGTTCCGCGCGAGTAGACGCGGTAGGGGTCGCCGGGGAGGAGATTGTTCTCCTCGAGGGCGAGGCGGACGCGGCGCCTGAATTCGCGCACGGGGCCATATTGCTTTGTCGGTTTTGTTTTGAAGACGACGGGGAAGATGAGTTCGGAGCCTTTGACGGCGTCGACGCCGAGAATCTGGGGATCGGCGACGAAGAGGTCTTTGAAGGTGTCGCTGGTGCGGATGTCCATGGCGATTTCTTTGAGCATGTCCGTCACCTTGTCGGGGTGCGCGGAGAAGTCGACGCTGACGTTTACGGTGGCAACGGAGAAGTCGACGCTCTGGTTGGCGACGGTGGTGATCTGCGAATTGGGGATCACGTAGACGGTGCCGTCGGCGCCGTCGCGAAGGATGGTTTTGCGCAGGGTCATGGATTCGACGACGCCGGAAACGCCGGCTATCTTGATGGTGTCGCCTACGTTGAACTGGTCTTCGATGAGAATGAGAACGCCATTGAGCATGTCGCGAACGATGTTCTGAGCGGCGAGGCCGATGGCTACTCCGGCTACGCCCGCGGAGGCAAGCAGAGGGGCCAGGTTCACGCCGATGGCGGCGAGAAACTGCATGGCAACTATGGCGACGATGATGGTGACGCCGGTGGCGCGAATAACACCGGCCATGGTTCTGACCTGGGAGATGCGGACATGGCCGACAGCATGCTGTTCGGCAATGCGCACCATACGCGTCGTGATGAGGGCGAGGATGCGGTAAAGTGCGAAGCCGATGAGGGCTGCTATGAGGAGGTGGGGAAGTTTCAGGCGGATGAATTCCTGGGTATCGCCGATCCATTCGTCGAGCACTTTTCCGAAGAAACGGCTTTCGGTGGCGATCTCAGACCATGAGGCCAAAAGAAGGGCAGGCATACAAACTCCTAAATCAAGTATCTATATTGTGCAGAAATGATGCGGGGCTCGGCCCAGCCCCTGGGACCTCTATAGGAAGCCGATACAGCTGAATTTTAATGGGCCAATGCAGAGTGGAAATCAATATACGAGCAACAGACGAGCGCGCTGAGTAAAAGGAAGTGCGGTCCAAAGGGCCATATAGCAGTTTCCAACCTGCTCAGAGGTTGATATGAGGTTCTATCGGCACGCTTCCCAAATGCTATACGCCGAATTCTTCGGTTCTACTGCTTGTGCAGCCCGCCTGGTGACAACTGCGGTTCTTTTAGCGAGTATGGTCTGGCTGAGTGCCCGGGCGTATTCTGCGTGCGCAAGTGGAACCCCTGGCCCAACGATGGAGAACATCAGCCCGGGTGGTGAACTGGCGTGGTCACCAGGTTTCGAGGGCGGGCAGGTCGCCAGTTTCGGTGATGTGAAGATCAACATCGAGGCCTACAACAGGAAACGGGAAAAAGACATTGCGAATGCCAGCAAAAAGCTGCTTTCATTAGCCATTGCTCTTAAATCCGATCTTGACCATGATCCAGATTCCGATCCATCCCCGAGCGCTATGAGCAAGGCCAGAGAGATCGAGAAGCTGGCGCATGATGTGAAGGAAACGATGAAGCTCAACCTTATCTCGCCGCACTGATTCAAGCGCAGGCGCCTCACTGAGGAGGTCCCCAATGTACGGTGTTGAAACCAGGTTTGGCATTCCGGTGAGGGTCGCCGGTTTCAGGTTCAGGGTGGCTTGTCTCGCGGCGGTGTTTGTGGTTGCAACCGCATGCGTTGCGCAGGAGGGCAAGCCTTCGGAGCCGCCAGCGGCAGATGCAGCTCAGACAGCGGATGCGGCAGCGCATCCGGCGAAGGACAGCAAGCCACAGAAGCCAGGGGAGAGCGATCGCAAGAAGGTAATTGCGGATCAGAGCGCTCAATTGCTGGAGATGGCGCTTGCTTTGAAGGCAGAGGTGGATAAGACCACCAAGGACACGCTGTCGCTGAATGTGATCAAGAAGGCCGATGAGATCGAAAAGCTGGCAAAGTCGGTGAAAGAAAAGATGAAGCAGAACTCTGGCAGCTAAGCTGCGCGCGGCGCAGGAAGCTGTTGCCTGCCACCGGAAGCTGCGGCGAGGCAGGAAGCGGCGGAGCGGGGCGGGCGGAGTTCGAACCAGGGAGCAAAACGAGGGATTCGAAGGTTTGCCGGTAAAAGAGGGGTGAACATGCAGAATCTGCTGCAGTATTGGACTGGCCAGCGACGCAATTTCAGTTTCAGTGAAGTCAGCGTGTGGCGGGTGGGCCCACTGATTGCGATGGTCACCGTCGTTTTGTTTTCGGCCGCTGCAGCAAGCGAGCAGTCGACGG
>DATJEO010000032.1:0-57766 GCA_035496515.1 Occallatibacter sp. | reverse complement strand
GCTTCGATCACACCTTCGTCTTCGCAGTGAGCGATGCCGTGGCGGATGGCGTTCTCGACGATGGGTTGAAGCAGGAAGCACGGTACGAGGCTGTGGAGAGCGCTGGGATCAACTTTGATGTCGACCCGAAGGCGGTCGGCGAAGCGGACCTGTTCGATGGCGAGGTAGTTATCGACGATTTCGAGCTCCTGGGAGAGGCGGACCTTCTCGGGGGTTCGGCGCTCGAGTGTGGTTTTGAGAATGGCGTTGAGGTGGTTGAGCATTTCTGACGCCTGGGTTTGCTTGCCGAGTTCGACGAGGGTGGTGATGGCGTTGAGAGTGTTGAAGAGGAAATGCGGCTCAAGCTGCATTTGAAGTGCTTTGAGCTGCGCGGCGGAGAGCTGGCGCTGAAGTTCGAGGGCGCTTATGGATTCTCGCTGGGCGCGGATCTGGGACTGGATGGTGCCGACGAGACCGAAGATGAATCCGTAGATGAGAATGTCGAGGCCAATGCGGTTGAGCTGAAGCATACCTGTCAGGGCAGTCAACGTGGGAACGGGTTTGCGCCACTCTGGGACCAGAATGTTGAGGCTGCTGAGAAGGATGAGGTGAATGGTGGCGAGGACGACGGCGAGGGACAGTTGCGTCGCCATGCTGGAGAGGGAGAGGCGCATGAGGGCGGATTGGCGGGGTGCGGCTTTCCAAAGGACGGCGGCGATTAGTCCCCACCAGCCCCAGAGAATGACGCCGTAGAGCAACGACGGAATATGCGCAACGGATTGGCACTCCTGCGCGGTGCCGAGGGCGAGAACGAGAGACGTGCCGGCAATGACGAGGTGGCCGGTGCGCTGGAAGTGTTCACGGGGATCGCGAGATGCGGGTTGTGTGTCGGCCTGGATGGCGGGGTACGAGATCGCATTGAGCGAGCTCATGAGTTCACCTCTTTGCGGACGGATTCGGCTGCTGCGGGGTGGAGCTCAAGGGGAAGCACAATCATCCGTAGTTTGAGGATGGCCCGGTTCGGGCGGGGTGGGCAAGAAGAAATCTGTGAACCGGGCTGCTGGTGCAGCGAACGATGTGTTCGGAATGTCCGTAGCGGGGGGCGGCCGAGAGTTGCGGTCAGGGCCGGTTAGTTGGAGTCGGAGAAGAGGCTCAGGGGGATGGAGTCTGCCATGGCTTTGAATCCGGCGGGAGAGGGATGGAGGTGGTCGCCGCAGTCGTAGGCGGGGAGGAGTTGGTCGGGATGCTGGGGGTCACGGATGACGTTGTCGAAGTCAATGACAGCGTCGAAGTTGCCGGGGGTTCGGATCCATTTGTTGACGGCCTGGCGGTCGGCTTCGCTGAGCGGTCCGGGGTGGTAGTAGGAGGAACCGACATAGGGCGTGATGGTGGCGCCGTAGACGCGGAGCGAGTGAGCGTGGGCGCGAGCGACGATCTGCTGGTATGCGGCGATGATGCGCGGGACGAAGGCGGCGTGTTCGGCGGGTGAGACTTCGCCATCGCGGGCGAGGCCGCCGAGGTCGTTGACTCCTTCAAAGACGATGAGCCAGCGTACGCCGGAAGGGGCGAGGACGTCGCGATCAAGGCGGGCAAGGGCGCTGGGGCCGAGGCCGTCGATGAGCAGGTGGTTGCCGCCGATGCCCTGGTTGGAGACTCCGATGTTGCGCGTGGCGGGTGAGGATTGAAGGCGTGCGGCGAGAACGTCGGTCCAGCGGTCGTTGCCGTTGGTCGTGGCACCGTGGCCGTCGGTGATGGAGTCGCCGAGAGCAACGATCGTGGCGGAGTTCGTCGGGGCTTGCACGTCGATTTCGTTGATCTGGTACCAGTGGTCGATGTGCTTGGGTTCGGCGAACGTGGGAGCGCTGACGAGGTCTCCGTGAACGTAGTACGAGGTGGCGCGGGAGCCGGGGTGACCGGTTTCGCGGGAGGGCGGTGATTGCAGGTGGAAGGAGACGGCGATATCGGAGAGTGGTGCGACGGGGTAGTCGATGGGGTCGGAAAGGAGCTCTGCGCCGGGCGGGATGTCAGCGTAGGGATTGCCAGCGAAGGAGAGAGGACGATCGCTGGCGGGATCGATTGATGGAGATGAGGTTGAAAGCGGGCGCGCGATGTGTACGGAGGAGATGTGGAGCGCTTCGGTGCCGAAGGCATTGGAGAGATGGACGCGGAGCGCAGGGCCGCCGAGGGAGAGATGGACGATCTGGCGGAGGGTGGCGTCGGTGAGGTCTTCAGGGGGGAGCGCGTTGTGGGGTTCGGGGATTTGCTGGGAGCTTCCCCAGGAGGAGACCCAATTAGCTGGTGAAGCTGCGGCGTGCGTCTGCGCGGGTGCTACGTGCACGAAGGAGAGTGCGGCAGAGAGAAAGAGCGGTGCGAATTTCTGTGCGCGTGGCATAGGGGTGGATTTAAGATGGACCGCCGAGTAAATCGGTTTTCGAAACGAATGAAAGCATATCACTGAGGAGCGTGCCGTGACCTCTTTCGTGCGGGTGTCGGTTCTGAGTTGCGTAGCACTGGTCGTTGCTGGCTGTGTTTTGCAGGTGAGCGGACAGAGCTCATCTCCGGCGCCGGTGACATTTACGAGCGAGCAGGATCACCAGAACATGATGGATCAGCTTGGGATCAAGGCGCTGCGGCCGGGACCGAGCGGGAACGAGAATGCTCCAAATCATGCGAACTATGACGAGTCAAAGGCGAATCCGTTTCCGAACGTGCCTGATCCGCTGACGATGAACGATGGGCAGAAGGTGACGTCGGCGGAGATGTGGCGGGAGAAGCGGCGGCCGGAGCTGCTGGAGATGTTTTCAAAATATGTGTATGGCAGGGTGCCGAAGGATGTGCCGGCAGTGAAGTGGCAGGTGAAGACGGTGGATCACGAGTTCCTCGGATTTACGCCGGTGACCGCGAAGGAGGTTGAGGGCGTGGTGGACAACTCGGCGTATCCAGCTATCAACGTGCACATTCACATGATCGAAGTGCTTCCGGCGAGGGCGAAGGGACCGGTGCCGGTGCTGATCATGTTTGGGCCAGCGAGATTTCCAAGTCCGAATGAGCCGAGAGGCGAGGAACTGGCTCGCGTGAATGCAGCTTATAAGGCTTTGCTGCTGAAGCAGGACCCATCATTGAAGGAGGTCTTTGAGAAGCACCCGGCGTGGGAGCCGTTGAAGGAGGCGCCATTCTTTGTGCGACCGGAGCTGAATGAGGATGGAGGGCTGCCGAATACGTGGCAGTTGGCGGCGGCCGGATGGGGGTTTGTACTGCTGGATCCAGCGAGCGTGCAGGCGGACGATGGTGCGGGGATTACACGCGGGGTTATTGGACTAGTGAACAAAGGACAACCGCGCAAGCCGGAAGACTGGGGCGCGCTGCGGGCGTGGGCGTGGGGAGCGGGGCGCGCGCTGGATTATCTCGAGACGGATTCGGCGGTGGATGCGAAGCATGTGGGGATCGAGGGAGTGTCGCGCTACGGGAAAGCTGCACTGGTGACGATAGCGTATGACGAGCGGTTTGCGATGGTGCTGGTGGGGTCGTCGGGCAAGGGCGGGGCGACGCTGCTGAGGAGGAATTTTGGGGAAGCGGTGGAGAGCCTGACCGGAGGTGAATACTACTGGATGGCCGGGAATTTCATGAAGTATGGCGCGTCAGATGCGAAGTTCGGGAGCATGACGCCCGGAGACATTCCGGTAGACTCGAACGAGTTGATTGCGCTGTGCGCGCCGCGATTGACGTTTATCAGTTACGGAATTCCGGCGAAGGGTGATGCGAAGTGGCTAGATCACGAAGGGAGCTGGATGGCGACGGTGGATGCGAACCGCGTGTGGAAGCTGCTGGGCGCGAAAGGGCTGGATGTAGAAGGCGACTACAAAACAGCGAAGATGCCGCCGATGAATACAGGGCTGCTGGATGGAGAGCTGGCGTGGAGGCAGCACGATGGCGGGCACACGGACGCGCCGAACATGAAGTATTTCATCGAGTGGGCGGATAAGTGGATTGGGCATGTGCCGCCGCAGTAGGGCGAATGCCGTCGAAATAAGGGGCGCTGGATTATTCCGGCGCCTTTTTCATTTTGGTTGCGATGTGTGCACAGAGCGGGTGATTACAATTCTCGTGATCTGATAAAGCAGTTTGGAGCGGCGATGATGGCGGGGACTGGAACGTTTGTAAGGCGGATGGTGGAGCAGGTGGTGGTTGCGTCGGCGTTGATTTATTCCGCAGTCGCGCAGGATACGCAGTATGGGCCGAAGGAGCAGCAGATTCCGCCGCCGACGTGCCTTACGCTTCGCGGGGCATGGGAGGGCGGGTACACGCCGTGTACTGCGCTGACGCATGGGCAGTGGCTGGCGGACATTACGCACTGGCGGATGGAGCGGCGAATCCGGATTGGATATGACGCGGCGCGTTATGAGATGCCGGCGTTCAAGTGGGCGCAGTCGGCCTTTATGCAACCGCAGATGATGGTGCACGACAGATATTTCTACGATCCGATGGCGAATGCTTATACGGTGGACCGGTATCTGGATGATTTGAAGAAGCGGTACGGCGGGATTGATGCGGTGCTGATCTGGGCGACGTATCCGAATATGGGGATTGATGACCGCAACCAGTTGGATATGGTCCGGTCGATGCCGGGCGGAGTGGAGGGTGTTCGCAAGATGGTGGCGGATTTTCACCGGCGAGGCGTGCACGTACTGTTTCCGATGATGATGTGGGACCAGGGGACGCGTGACCCTGGGCACCCGTGGCCGGAGGCGGTGGCTGCACTGATGAAAGAGATCGGCGCGGATGGCGTGAATGGCGATACGCAGGATGGAGTGCCGCTGGCGTTTTCGCTGGCGGCGGAGAAGATTGAAAATCCCCTAGTGTTTGAGCCGGAGGGCGGTCCGCACGATGAAGGGCTGGCATGGAATGTGTTGACGTGGGGTCAATACACGTTTCAGTTTGTGCCGACGGTAGACCGGTATCGGTGGCTGGAGCCGCGGCACCAGGTGCACATCCAAGGCAGGTGGCTGCGCGACAAGACGGATGATCTGCAGTTTGCGTTCTTCAACGGAGAGGGATGGGAGAGTTGGGAGAACGTGTGGGGGATCTGGAATGGCGTGACTCCGCGGGATGGCGAGGCGACGAGACGGGTGGCGACGATCGAGCGCGCGGTGGCGCCGTTCTTTGCGAGCCAGGATTGGGAGCCGTTTTACCCGATGCACCACTACGGCGTGTATGCGAGCCGGTGGCCGGTGGGCGAGCAGACGGTGTGGACAATTGTGAATCGGAATGAGTATGACGTGAGCGGACCGCAGATGGAGATACCGCACAGGGAGGGGATGCGTTACTTCGATCTTTATCACGGGGTGGAGTTGAAGCCGGTGATGAGAGCCGGGGATGCGTTGCTCGAGTTTCAGACGGAGGGGCACGGGTATGGGGCGGTTCTGGCTACGGCGGGTGAGCCGGATGCGCGCTTGAAGGAGGTAATGGGGAAGATGGCGCAGATAACGACGAAGCCGCTTGAGAGCTATTCGCATGAGTGGACTTCCCTACCCCAGAAGCTGGTGGAGATTGCGGCGACGATGCCGGCGCGGACGGCTCCGGAGGGCATGGTGCGAGTTGAGGGCGGCGATTTCGATTTCAAAGTGGAGGGGATCGAGATTGAGGGGTCGGATGATGTTGGCGTAGACGTGCAGTATCCGTGGGAGGACAGCGCAAGACGGTTCCACGAACATCCGATGCAGGTGAAGTCGTTTTACATCGACAAGTATCCGGTTACGAATGCGGAGTTCAAGAAGTTTGTGGATGAGTCGCATTATCGGCCGAAGGATGATGGAAATTATCTGAAGGACTGGAAGGATGGGAATTTCCCGGAGGGCGCGGCGAAGAGGCCAGTGACGTGGGTGTCGCTGGAGGATGCGCGGGCTTATGCGAAGTGGGCCGGGAAGCGGCTGCCGCATGAGTGGGAGTGGCAATACGCAGCGCAAGGTAAAGACGAGCGGATCTATCCCTGGGGAAATTGCGACTGGCAGAGGCCCGGAGGACGGCCTATTACCCCAAGCGCGCAGACGCCAGCGGCATTGCCGAGCACTGCAGCCCTGCAGGAGCCGGCGAGTGCGAAGATTGCTGCGCCTGCGCCGGGGCCGCAGGCGACTGTTTGTCATTGGGGTCCGGATGCAAAGGACTATCCTGCACCGCTGATGGATTCAGGACGAGTGATGCCGCCGGCGAGCGATGTGGATGCGCATCCGCTGGGAGCGAGTCCGTCGGGCGTAATGGATTTGGTGGGGAACGTGTGGCAGTGGACGGATGAGTATGTGGATGAGCATACGCGGGCAGCGATTCTGAGAGGCGGGAGTCACTATAGACCACTGGGGTCGATCTGGTATTTCCCGCAGGCGTTCAAGAATACGCAGCACGGGAAGCTGTTGATGATGGGCGCGAGCTACGACCGGTCGGGAGCAGTGGGGTTCCGGTGCGTGCGCGATGCAGAGTGAAGGATAGAAACGGCGCAGACTCAAATGAATCTGCGCCGCCGGGAATCGGTCTGCAATCGATTTCGCTAAAAGTAGATCTTGCCGGAGAGCTGGGTTGCGCGTCCGGGTTGAGGATCGCCCGATGAGACGCCGAAGTTCGCGGGCTGGATAACTGACTTGATCTTGCCGAAGTCCCCGTCGCCGAAGTTTCCATCCGGTTCGGCAAAGTTTGTGTGGTTGAAGACGTTGTAGGACTCGAGGCGCAGCTGGACGTAGACGTGTCCGTCCTTCACGAGCGGGAAGTCCTTGTAAAGCTGGAGATTGGTGTAGTTGTAGCCGGGGCCGTGGAAGAAGTTGCGGCCGACGTTTCCGAAGGTGCCGTCCGGTTGCGGAGAGAAGTTCGAAGTGTCGAAGTATCCGTTGTCGTTGACGTCATCTCCGTTGCGGGGATCCAACTTCTTGATGTGGAAGTCGCTGAGGTTGGGAGTGTCGCCGCAACCGTAATAGGTGTAAGCGTCGCACCAACCGGAGTTGTAGGCACCGGCTTCAGAGATTGTTACCGGGAAGCCAGTCTGCAGTGCCGTGGTTCCGGCGACGTGCCATTTGCCCAGGAACTCATTGAGGATGAAGTTGTCGCGGATAGCAGCGAATACCGGGACTTCGTAGGTGTAAAGAGCAACGAAGCGATGGCGGGCATCGTAGTCGGAGTTGCCGTAGTTCAGGTACTCGAAGCCGGGCGTGAAGTTAATGCCGCGTCCGTTGAGCGAGCCGCTGCCGTTTGGAGTGCCATTGCCGTAGGAGGACTCATAGCCCGATGAGTTGTCGAGCGAGTGAGAGTAGGTGTAGGAAAGGGTAAAGTAGAGTCCGCGCGAGAGCTGCTGCTGCAGGCTGGCCTGAAGCGAATGGTAGCTCGATGCGCCGGTTGAGCCCTGTTGAGCAACGCTGAGATACCAGGGGAAACCATTCGACGTGAGTGCCGGCTGAGCCGTGTACTCAGGAAAGAACAAATGCAACTGCGCGATATTTGCAGTGCAGTCTGGATTCGTAAGGCACGCATCGTGACCTGCCGGAGTAATAGGGTCACCCTCGTAGGTGCGGGCCAGTTTGCGGCCGAGTGAACCCACGTATCCGACCTGAGCGACCATCTTGGTGCCAATTGCACGCTGGACGTTGAGGTTGAAGTTGTAGGAATACGACGGCAGGTAGTTGTTGCCAGGCTGACTCAGATCGAGCGCGAAATAATTGTTATCCCAATCGAGTGTGGCGCCGGGCTGCGGGCGTTGATACGGGAATGGATTGTCTCTGGATGCTCCGGGCCTGCCCGCGACATCCGTGAAGGGATCGGCAAGTGACGGGCTTCCGCCCACGTCTGCGGCCCCGATTGATGAGAAGAAGAATGGCGGAGCAGAGAGATTCTGAAGCGCCTCCTCTTCCTGGTCGCGATTGAAGTACACCCCGAAGCCACCACGTATGGCGAGAGCGTGGCCACTCGAATTGCCGACAAGGGCTGAGGGGCCGGAGCTGGGGGACCAGACGAATCCGAGGCGCGGGCCGAAATGAGCCCACTTCACCTGGGCGAGGCCATAATTCGTGCAGCCGGGGTCACCGGGGTAGAGGAGCCCCGGAGGGCCACCGGGGAGGATCTTCGACGTTGCACTGGAGTTTTGCCAGCAAGTGATGGCGATGCCGCCGAACTGATGATTGGCCCATGGGGTTTCCGCATCCCAGGAGATGCCGTAGTTGACGTTGAAGTCTGGCGTCATCTTCCAGCTGTCCTGGGCGAACGCATAGTATTCGCGCGAGGTGGCAGCGATTGCGCTTCCTGACGTCTGGGTGTATTGGTCTGGGATACCAAGGACGAAGTCGATGGCGGGATCGCCCGAGGAGAATTCCCCGTTTCCATTCAGCCTGTAGAGTCCGTCGTTGTCGGCGTTGTAGGGATTATCGACGCCAAACTGCTCGAAGGTAGCCCCGAGCTTGACGCTGTGGTTTCCGTGGACCCAGGTGAAGACGTCCTGGCCGAGGAGGTTCGAGTCGAGGCGGGGCTGCGGGCCCTCGTAGCTGAAGCCCAGATTGAAGTATCCGCTGATCGCAATTACGGGCAAGCCGGCGCCAGGCGCCTGGGGCGTGATGTTGAAGCCGGCGGAGCTGGGCTGCATGATCTGCGCCGGCTCGACGGCAGCGTAGTTGAAACGGAAGTAGCCACCGCGGAGCTCGTTGATCATGCGGGAATTGAAAATGTGGGTGTAGTCGGCGTTGAAGATTTTGAAGTGCTCCGCGTTTGTCATGGCGAAGCCGGGCAATGTTGCACCGCCAAAGGGAAGATCGCTGGAGAACGGAGTGGACTGAAAGAGAACCGAGGACCAGAACGTGTCGTTGGGTGTGAGGTGGTAGTCGAGGCGAATGATTCCCTGATCGCTCTTTGTACTCCCCCCAGCGGGGAAGTTGTAGTGAGTGCCGTCATTCGGAGCTGGAACGTACTTGTTGAAGAGTCCGGAAGCGACTGAATCCCACGCCGAGGAGGGGATATTTGCGCTCAAAAGCCCGGGACATGCATTCCACGGAGTCCCAGCTGCGCAACCGGCGAGCGCGAAGGGCATCGGGTTATCTGAGAGGCCATTTACGCCATTTACGATCTCGGAATTCGGACGGTGCGTGGCTTTGTTGATGTCGGCGCTGAAGTCTCCGATACGCTGGGCGGGAGAGAAGACCTGAGTCTGCGTAGTGGTGGCGAGGCCACTCTTCGCTCCTTGATACGCAGTGAAGAAGAAGAGCTTGTTCTTGAGGATGGGACCGCCGAGGGTACCACCGTAAATGTTCTGGTGAATAGGCGGCTTCGAATCGATCGGGTCGAAGAAGCTGCGCGTGTTGAGGAAGGTGTCGCGATAGAACTCGAAGCCATTGCCGTGGAAGGAATTTGTTCCCGTTTTCAGGGCTTGATTAATGATGGCGCCAGAGTTGCGGCTGTATTCGGGATTGATGGTGCTGGTGACGATGGCGAGTTCGCCGATCGCATCGGGGTTGACGGCGACGCCTTCAACCTGGATGGCTGAATCGTTGACGTCGGCGCCATCGAGGAGGTAGCTGTTCTGCTCGATCTGTGCGCCGTTGGCGGAGAATCCGCCGAAGCGGTCGGCGGCTTCGACTACGCCTGGAGCAGATTTCTGCAGGGTAGTGGCGTCGCGACCGAGCAGGGGCATCTGGGTGATGGTGTCGGAGAGGATGTCGGTCTTTAGCTGCGTTTCCGCGGTTTCGACCTGCGCATTGGCTACGGTGACTTCCACGGTTTGCGCAGTGGATCCGACGGTGAGCTTGGCCGGGACTTCGCGATCGTCGTTGACGTTGAGCTGAATGCCCTTCGCTGCGAAGCTGGCGAACCCTTGAGATTCAACAGTAACGGTGTATGGACCGCCGATCTGGAGTTGGCTGAGTTTGAAGTAGCCGCCGTTATCGGACCGGGTCTTGGTAGCGATGCCGGTGCTGGTGTTGAGCACGGTGATTTCCGCGTTGGGAATCACAGCTCCGGCTGGATCCGTTACGGTTCCGTGTATCGCCGCGGTAGTGACCTGGGCAAGCGATTGATCGGATACGAGTGCGACTGCCACGCAAAGAAACAGCGCGGTCACGATAGATGTGAATTTCATCTGAACCTCCTCGAAGGTGCCGGATCGCAGTAAGCGGCGGCGGCACGAAAGCATGATTACGACGCCCGATGCGCGTGCATTGAGTTACGGGGTACATCTGCCGCACCAAGTCATCCGATTTGACCACGCAACGAAATGCATGGTTTCTCGAATGTGACGAAGAGGAGATTTTGAGGACGAAATGCAAGATACAGGGTTGGAGTAGCGTGCGGTTCAAGCGAGTAATTGGGAAGTATCTGGGATGAATGGCAGAGAAATGTATCTGGAAGGGAGCTGTTCAGTTACGAAAATAATGTGTGATGGCTCTGTCTGACCACTAAGTATGCGAACGCAGTTAGTCACTCCCTGGATGCTCTGCAGGGAGTAACTAACTTATCGCGGTGCTAAAGGAGTTATGAATTCAGGCGCGATTCAAAAGATCGCCGATGCGTGCGCGATAACTGCGGCTCATTGCGAGCTTCTGGCCATTGACGAGGTGGACCATGAAGTCGCCGCGGGATTCACTGCGGACCTCTTTGACGTAGCGGAGGTTCACGATTGCAGAGCGGTGAACGCGGAGGAACAGCTTGGGATCGAGGCGCTGCTCGAGCGACGTCATAGTTTCGCGAAGGAGGTGCGTTTCTGTTCCCGTGCAGATGCGAACGTAGTTCTCTTCCGCGCTGATCCAGCGGATGTCGGAGACGGGGAGGAAAAGGATGCGGCCGCGAGATTTAAAAACAATGCGTCCGGTATAGGGACCTGTCTTGGCGGCCTCGTCAGAGTGGCTGCGGTCAGGATGGCGGTCGCCGGTCTGAATCTGATCGCGAGCGCGCTCGACTGCTGCGTGCAGGCGTTCTGCGGTGAAAGGCTTAAGGAGGTAGTCGGTAGCGTTCAATTCGAAGGCTCGCAGTGCATAGTGGTCGTAGGCAGTGGTCAGGATTACGCGAGGAAGCTTGATGCCTCCGCGCATGGACAATTCCGCGATGACATCGAGGCCATCCATTCCAGGCATGCGGACATCGAGGAACAGCAGTTGCGGCGTGGTTTCCTGAACGAGCTCGTGAACCTCGCGCGCAGAAGACGCTTCGCCAGCGATTTCAATATCGGGCTCTCCGCGGAGAAGTTGGCGGAGCTTTTGACGGGCGAGCAATTCATCGTCAGCAATCAGGGTCTGGATAGCCATTTGCGTCCTCACAACGTAATGTTTAGAAAGACTTCCGAGATCGGGAAAGCGGATCCTGCTACCTGTTAGCTTTGGCAAGTTTGGTGCCAATGCTTTCTAACGGGCCACGGGTTGATTCGACGAGAGTTAACGGCGACTGTCCAGCGAACTTCGGACGAGGCTTGTTCGGTTTCGCACTTACTTGTCCGAATCCGAACACCCAGAGCGAGCGGCAGTTGAGTCCCCAGTTGCCGAACATTTCCGAACAGTTCTGGCGGAAAAACGAGTGCAACTCTCTCTTGCGATTGAGCAATCACGCCGCTGCAACTCAGGCGACGTTGTCTTCACGACGCATGACCTCTGGGATGGGTTCGCAACTCTTTACGATTTGTGACGAACCGGCTCAGAAGTGGGACGAACCGAAGGTCCATCCAGACAGCCTCCCGAGGAGCGGGGCGAGCGGACGGCCGCAGGCGTGTCTGGGGTGATGACGCTTTGTTAACGCAGAAGTCTAGACAACGTCATCGAATTGAGAGCTTCTGTGCATTTGCTGAAGAGTCTGATGGAAGTCCTCGATGATTCGATCGCATTCCCCAGTGCGAAGACGGCAGACCAATTGCTGTGTACTTGCTTCAGAGCGGCGAAATTTCGCTGCTACTGAAATTGCCGCAGGATCCAGTTAGCCGATCAGCTCCGAGTTACAGGAGCACGAAATTGCGAGTAAGACTACCCGGGCAGCAGTAAGTCATCCAGTTAGTACCCAGTTCTGGTGACAATTCCATTGCAGCAATGTGACATTTCGCGCAGAGCGCGTTGTTAGCTTTGGCGCAACGAGCATCGATCAGCTTCCCCTTTTTGCTCGCTCGTACCGAATCGACCGGTCAACCTGCAACTCAAGCAACAGGCTCGCCTAACCGGGAATGGAGGTTAGTATGAAGTGCAATCTTCGTGGTTGTGCATCCGCACGAGTCTCTTTATACGCAGCTGGAGCACTGGCGGTGGCGTTGTGTGCGGCGAGCCGTGCGACCGCGGTTGAGCCGGATATTCCAAGGATTCAAGCCAAGGCCGAGAGAGGCTCTATTCAGCAAGAGATCGAGCTTGCGAGCGCATACTTCGCGGGGCACGGAGTGGGCAGGGACGAGAAACAGGCGGCCTATTGGTATGAGAAGGCAGCGAATTCCGGCGATTCGGGAGCCCAATTGCAGATTGGATTCTTCTATGAAGCGGGAATTGGAGTGGAACGGGATCCCGCGCGGGCGGCGCGCTGGTTTGAAAGAGCAGTGGCTGGGGGTTCCGTTGCGGCCAAGGTAAATCTTGGGGTGGCGTACATGTGGGGGACGGGCGTGCGGAAGGATCCCGAATTTGCCGCAAAGCTATTTCGCGAAGCAGCAGAAAAGAGAAATGGAGCGGGCGCCTGCTTCCTTGGAAATGCCTACTATTTTGGCGTCGGCGTAGAAAAAGATATGGACAAGGCCAGGCATTGGTTTGAAGTCGCCGCGAAAAAGCACGATCCTCAAGGCGAGTTTTCGCTTGCGATTCTGCTGCTGCGGCAACCGGGCCAGGGGGATGAACAGCGAGCGATGAAGCTTCTGCGTGAAGCGGCGAAGAGCAGCTACGTAGCCGCGAGACACGAGCTTGCCCTGCAGCTGGTGAGAAAGCCGGAGTTTAGCTCGGCCCCGCAAGAAGGGCTTGAGCAGTTGCAGGAGGCATCATCGGAGGGATTCTGGAAGTCAACGGTTGTGCTTGGTGTTCTGTATCGGGAGGGACGCGGGGTGTCGCAAGATGCGGAGACTGCCTATTTGCAATTCCGAATCGCTGCGCTGCAGGGCGGTGATGCGGCGACAAAGATGGTGCAGAATGATATTCGCGCTTTGGAACCAGCGCTCGGCTCTTCTCGTATCGAGAGATTGAACGAAAAAGCCGCTGACTGGATGGCGAGCCACAACCGCAGACTGGAATTCATACGGTATCCGAACGGGGGCAGGGATTTTCCTACTTTCGCCTTGGCCTATCCCGAAGAAGGCATCCACGCGGGACGAATATATCCGGTTGGCGGGTCTGAAGACCTGCCGGGAGAGACTTTTCAGCCGTAGCTAACGTGTGCAACAAGCGCAACGGAGAGTGCGCGTGCGTACTGGCAGACAAAACGTACCAGCGTTCATGAACCCGGCGATCTTTGTTGCCAGCTCGGTTCTTGTGGGGATTCTTTTCGCATTTCAGGAGTGGGTAAGCCTGCGTCACATGGGCTACCACATGCATGCGCCCATCTTTTTCGAGTCATGGGGATTCCAGTTTCTGGTGTGGGGCACGCTTTGCTGGCTGATGTGGCGCTTTTTGGGTGAGTGGATCCAGAAAGCCAAGATAGTTACGATACTCACGATTTTCGTGCCACTGAGTGTCGTTACCAGTCTTGCTCAGCAGATGCTGTTTGTTTTTATTTTTCGCAATTTGCCACTGAATCATCCGGAGATGAGTTACTGGCAGCGGCTGTCGATGTATGTCTATGCCGAACTGCTGGACAACATGCTGATATTTTGGTGCGCCTTTTCTCTTTTCCGGGGCATCGGATATTACCAGCAATACCGCGAGCAGCAACAAGCGAAAGCAGAGTTGGAGATTCAACTTGCCAACGCGCAACTTGCCGCTCTGCGCATGCAACTGAATCCGCATTTCCTGTTCAACACGATGAACAGCATTTCAAGCCTCATGAGAAGCGATGTGGAAGCAGCTGACACGATGCTGGAGCAGTTGAGCTGTCTGCTGCGGTTGTCGCTGGAAAGGGGTGAGTCGCAACTAGTATCGCTCCGGGAGGAGCTCGACTTTATTGAGCTGTATCTCGCGATGCAGGGGCAGCGCTACGCGGGGCGGGTGACGCAGTCGGTGTGCTGCGATCCGGAATTGTATGACGCGCTGGTGCCGAGCCTGATTCTTCAGCCGATTGTGGAGAATGCCTATGTCCACGGCATTTCAAAAACAGATGCAAACAGTACGCTGGCAATTGAGGGCAGGCGGGATGGAGATCGGCTGACCCTCTGTGTGAGGAACAGCGGGACCGGTCTGAAACCGAGGGCGAACGGCCGGCGCGGAGTGGGGCTGCGCAACATCGAGGCGCGGCTAAAGCTTCACTATGGAGCGGAAGCAAGACTTGATATCGGCGAAGTCGATCAACGAAATGTTCACGTAACCATTGTTCTTCCTCTTCAGTATTCGGCGGAGGAGGCGACATCCTTGACAAGGTTCGGTACACGATGATTCGCGCAGTGCTTGCAGATGATGAGGTTCTAGCACGACAGAAGCTACGGCAATTGCTGAAGGACATTGACGATGTTGAGATCGTGGGTGAGTGCGCGACGGCTTCGGAGACCATAGAACTGGTTCGGCTGACCGATCCACAACTGCTATTTCTGGACATTCGCATGTCGGACATGAATGGTTTCGACGTGCTTGAACGTCTGTCGTCCGATACGGCGAGGACTCTTCCGCATGTGATCTTCGTGACCGCAAATGACAGATATGCTGTGAGGGCTTTCGAGATACACGCGATTGACTATCTGCTGAAGCCGTTCACTCCGGAGAGGCTTCAGGCGGCAGTGCAACGAGTTCGTGAGAGGCTTGCCACGGGTGACCCGGCTCAAGGCGCATCAGCGAAGAAGCAGGAACAAGAGCAGGAGCGATACACGACGCGGATGGTCTTCAAATCGCGAGGACGAATTCTGTTTCTTTCAGTGGACGACATTCGGTGGATCGAGGCACAGGAAAACTATGTGAAGATCTGTACCGGCAAGGATTCACATCTTCTGCGGGAGACGATCGGCAGCCTGGAGAACCGGCTAGACCCGAACTCGTTTCTGCGGGTGCACCGCTCGGCGATTGTGAACCTGCATCACGTGAAGGTCGTGAAGAACGAGTCGGATGGTGACGCGACCGTGGTGCTCAAAAGCGGTGAACAGGTTCCGATGAGCCGGAGCTATCGATCGAAGATCCAGAAGTTACTTAAGTTGCAGTGACCTTTCGATTTTGGAATGCGGCTAAGTAGTTCGATAGATGACGCCGCTTACCAGATTTTCGGATCGTCATTGAATTACAGCGCTTCGTAACATTTCTTCCGCGAACAGTCACTAAGTCCAAGAATCTGGAGCTGTGATGCGTCAAATTTAGTTAGTTGGATTCATTGTGGAGTGAGCAAGATAGCAGGCGAGTAGGGATGCGCATTCCGGCATCGTCGACAGGGCGTTGATCTCCAAATCAAGCGAGTCGTCACAGAACGGAGATTCAGGTGAGGGTGGCACGAGATATGCAATCAGGTGTGCAGAGGTCGAGGAGATGAGTACCGGCAATTTCGTAGCCCGATATGAACGACTGCCCATGGAGTGGGTAAGACGCACGAGTTTCGAAGATGCAGTCGAGGTGAGTGTTCGCAGGAGCGTGAACGCAGACCGGAACCGACTGTTCCAGGCACTTACGGTACCGGAATATATCGATGCGTGGTTTGCGGCTCCTGATTCGGCGCCCGGAAGCACTGTTGTGACGATGGGGCCGGATTGCTTCGTGGTGAGCTACAGATTGCTGGACGGCGGTGAAGAACGATTCGTCGGCTCATACAAGGTTCTCAGGAGGGGCAAGGTTCAATTCGCCTGGAGGCGGGACACTTTCCAGAAGGCAACCTCGTCGCTTGTGAAGATCCGACTGGAGGGTGACTTCGGTCGCACGACCGTGCACGTAACCCATGTGGGGCTCGATGAATCGGAGCAGTCTCACTACCAGATGCTGTGGGAGGCTTCGCTGGAGAAACTGGCGAGCCTGTTCTGATCTAGCCTGCGATGGAGTAGCGTGGGACGGAGACTGCGGGCTGGAGATCGCTATCGTAGGGGCGATCATTCTGCAGTCTGTAGCGGATAAGCTGTTCTACGGAAATCATCTTCATGTTGTGGATACGGCAGAAGTCAACCAGGTCAGGCACTCTGGCCATGGTCCCGTCATAATTCATTATTTCGCAAATCACTCCGGCGGGAGTGAGTCCGGCAAGGCGTGAGAGATCGACGGCTGCCTCGGTCTGGCCGCGTCGCGTGAGGACGCCGCCGGGCTGTGCGCGCAACGGAAATACGTGACCGGGACGAGCGAGATCAGCGGGGCGGGTATGCGGATCGACCGCGCACAGGATGGTTGCCGACCGATCGTAAGCTGAGATGCCAGTGGTGACACCGCGTCCTAGGGCATCGATGGACTCAGTGAATGCGGTGCTGAAGAGCGATGTGTTGTGACGAGTCATCTGGGGAAGACGGAGATGGTCGAGTCGCTCCGCAGTCATGGCGAGGCAGATGAGACCTCGAGCGTATTTCGCCATGAAGTTGATGGCTTCGGGAGTGATCTTGTCGGCGGCCATGGTCAGGTCGCCTTCGTTCTCGCGATCTTCATCGTCGACGACGACAACCATGCGTCCGAACCGGATGTCTTCGACTGCGCTTTCTACGTCAGCAAATGGGTGAACGGGCATCCCTTAAGACCTCTGCAACTAGTTGCGAATGTATGCTTCGGCAACGGCAGAGTTGTCAGGCTTCTGTCACGGGATTGTCAGAAGAAGGATTGCTTCGGAACCGGGCTGGAAACTATCAGTAGGGCTGCTTGGGAATCGGGGTATATGGCTTGCCGAACTTATTGGTATGACCGGTTGTTGAGGGTTCAGAGAACGGTAAGGTGATGATTCCAAGATGGGTGTTGGGGGACGTGATGTGAACGCGACGAGTCTGACGGGAGAGAGTTGACTCGGGAACACCTTCGACCCAGATGTGAAGTGTGTAGTCGCCGAGAGGGACGTTGTGGATGGAGATTGCGTCTGCGCGGTTCGCGATGCCATAGAGAGGCGCGGAGAGAGCAATGACAACAGCGCTCATCTCGGGGTGGATGTTGCAGAAGATATAAGAGACGCCTACGCGAGAGAACGTGACTGACTTGGTGGCTCCGGCCTCGTAGAGGCCGAGATCGAAGCGCTTACCGGCGTAGAGCGAGAAGACGTTGTGGAAGTATGGATCGGCGTTGGGGAACTGGATGACCGAGCCAGCGGGAATTACCTGGAGATGGGGGACGAAGGTGCGGTTCTTCTGGAGGAGGGTATAAGGCCCATGGGCGGGAAATGGAACCGAGGGGGTTCCGGGCTCCGGCTCAAGCCACGCGACAGCGGGGACGGCATGGGACTCTCCGGATTGAGCCGAGGCGATGTGAAGCTGGACCGTTGATGATGGCGCGTCTTCGGCATTGAGCGGCGCGGCATGGGCACCGATGAGAATCGAAGTTAGCGCAAGAGCTCCGAATTTGGCAAGGTTCTTCAAAACTTAAATCCTGCTCCGAGGCCGATTACGTCGCTGGACCAATCGCGATCGACGGACCAGCTTTTGATGCGGCGGTATTCGAGGGAAAACAATAAGTATGCACTCGGCTTGAAGATGACGTTGCCGGTGGCAGTGCGGTTTCTGGCCAGGTTCTTATAGTAGTTTTCGCCGGGAGTCGCAAAGGCCCGGATCTCGCGGGCGAAGGCATTGTCGAGGCCGAGGGCCGCGTTGAATTCGAGGCGCTGATTGATTTGTTCCTTCAGTTCGGCCCAACCGCCAGCGTCGTTGAGAGGGCGGAAGTAGTAATCACCTGTTCCCAACTCGATGTAATAGACGAAATCCTTGTAGGCACCGGCTCCGAGGCCACCCAGGGCCAGGCCCCGATAACCATTTGCTGATAAGGAGAGTCCAGCCGGAAGGAGGAAGTGCGCGTCGGCACTGCCGGCCCACGAGGTGAATCTTTGGCCGGTAGGATCGCGCAGCTGGGCGATGTGGCCGCCAACCCCGATGCGGTTTCCTGCTTCGCGCAGGGTCGGGCCGAGCAGGGCGATGTGAGCATCGACGCCCGGCCAGCGGCTTGCCTCCGCGCTTGTGGGGATAGCGCCGGCCGTACTCGTGTTAGGAAGCCGTGGGGTAACGGGTGACTGGCCGACATCAGTGAGCGCAGCTTCGAACTGAAGATCTCGCGATGGCGAGAGCGGGATCGTTTGCCTGATCCCAACCTGAGGATTCCAAGTCCAGAGATTGCCGGACCACGCAAGTGCGGGAAGAGCGGCGGCGGTGAGGGATGTTGGAGTGTCTGGGTTGAAGATGGGGCGATCGAGCGAGATGAAAGCGCCGGTGTGCTTCCACTGAAGGCCGGCATGCGCAGTGCGCAGGCGGAGGAAGGTGGCGTTGCTGGAGTAGGCGCCGGTGTATGCGCCGTTAGCGGCTTCCTGATGCGGAATTCCAGAGAAGTCGATGCGAAGATCGGCATAGCTCTCCGCGCCAGCGAGGTGAGGACCTCGCGCGTCGAAGCCTAGGATGGTCTGGCGCACTGTGGCTCCAGTGCTTCCCGGACCGAACAAAGACACTGAGGGTGTTGCCGGCACATCGACGGCGCGGGTATTTGCGAAGGCATTGAAGAGGAGCAGGCCTGTGATTTTCACCGGATAGCGGGATTCACTCTCTACTTTGGTCTGATCATGGGTTGCGATCTGAGCGGCCTGCATCGATTGCTGCTCGCGCAGATCATCAACTGCGGCGGCGAGGTCTTTAACTGTGTCCGGTTGTGTTGCAGGCGTTGTCGCAGGAGCATCGGAGACCTGCGTTGCGGCGGCAGCTCCGCCGTGGCCGATCTTGACCTCGAGTGAGTTCAGCTGTTGCTTCATCTGTTCGAGCTGGCGCTGCGATTGCTCGAGCTGGGCTTGCGTGGTTGCCATTGCGGACTTGAGATCCTGAATCTGCTGTGTGATGACCTGTGCGTCTTGCCCCTGCGCAACGAGAGCAGGCGCGCCGGACGCGAGCATTGCAAACACCAGAAGACCAGGGAATTGGTTGGTAAGACGATGCGGTTTCGAATTGGATTCAACGCATTTCATCCGGCTCACCTGCTTGGATCGAACTTTCCAGCGCGGGCGCGTCATCATGGGTGTGGATGTCGCGCGCCACTTTCATCTGAAAGATGGTTTCTCCGGGACGACTGCTCAGAAGCGTGACCTCGCCGCCGTGTTCGGAGGCGATGCTTCTGGCGAGAGTTAGACCAAGACCGGTTCCCTTTTGCTTGCCCTCGCTGACAAAGGGCTCGAAGAGGCTCTTGCGGATGCTGTCGGGGACCCCCGGGCCATCATCGATCACGTTGAGAACGACCTCGCGCTCTCTGACTTCGATTGTGGCGAGGACATGGCCTGCGGATCCAAGGGGCTGGACTGCCTGACAGGCATTGATCAGGAGATTGAAGATGGCACGTTCGATCTGGTTGCCGTCGACGACTACTCTAGTCTCCGCAGGATCACTGTATCGAGTTTCGAGGCGGACCCTTTCTCCATCAGGGTGCGTTCGGGCCAGGGTTGCGGCGCGTTCGAGGAGAGTGGCCATCAATTCGGCGCTTCTTCTTACGCTGGACCCGGTACGGCTAAAGATGAGAAGCGACTCGATCATGTCGGTTGTACCGAGGACGGCATTTCGAATGTCGGCGAAGATTTCAGCGCGCTCTCGGGCTGAGAACTGTTCGCTGGCCAGAAACTCGGAGTTGGCGTAGATCGTGGCGAGATAGTGGCGGAAGTCGTGGGAGACAGAGCTGGCCATGCGGCCGATGGTGGCCAGGCGTTCAGACTCGATGAGAGCGAGATTGGCCTGCTGGATTTCGCTGCGCATTCTGGCGAATGCGTCGCTCAGCTCCATCATCTCGCGGGTTCCGTGGCGGGGGATCTTATAGGTAATGTCGCCCATGCCGAATGCGCGAACGCCTTTGGACAGTTCTTCGAGAGGGCGGGTGACGAGGCGCGAGAGGGTGATCATCAGGATGGTTCCGCAAACGAGGGCGAGCAGACCGGCGCTGAGCACCATGCGGTCCATCTCATCGATGGAACGCTTTGCGGGCTCCAGAGATTTGAGGACGACGAGTTGGAGGGGCGAGGAGGCGGAGGCGGACAAGTCCTCAGCAGCGGCGAGGAACTGAGTGTCGCCAAGTTGAACGGCTATAGGCGCCTTGGCAGTTCCTGAGAGCAGAGATGGGTTTGCTGTTAATCCAGATTGGACGGTAGGGGCGAGGGTGGAGGCGACCACCTTTCCGCCGCTCAGGAAAGTGGCTTCAACACCGGTGGGCTGGCTGATCTGACGTACGGTGCGCTCGATGGAAACGCCGCTGATCACGTAGCCAAGCAGGGTGCCATTCTGATCGGTGCCGAGATACATAGGGCGCAACGAACAGGCATAGAGGGACTGCCCGTCGATGAGGTATTGCGTGCCCTTGGAGGACAAAATCACTGAGAGTCCATCGCGCAGATGCGAGGAGCCTTGTTTTGGAGCCTTGGAGTAGGCCGCGACGATGCGGCCGCTGGAGTTGGCGAGAGCGAAGAGGTCGGTGCCGCTGATGTCCCAGAATTCGACTGCACCGTCCTGAATGGTCAGATCGTCTCCGCTGGTCATCAAGGCTTTGAGGGTGGGGAGTTCAGCGAGGAGAGCGTTCTCGCGTTCGAGAGCTGCGAGGCGCTCGTCCTGAAGATCCTGAAACGAGATTACGGAGTGTTCGAGATCGCGCGAGAGATCATTTGTTATTTGTCCGCGCCAACGGTGACGGATGATGAGAGCGCAGAGGCTGGTGACGATGATGGTGACGACGGCCATGCCCAAGAGCAGGAGAGCATAGGTCCGAATTCCCTTTCGTGAGCGCATGCTGGCAGCGCCGGGAAAGGGGTCTTTGTCGTCACGGAGTGCCGGTTCTAGCGTCAAGGGACAAACTTGTATCCGGCACCGTAGATGGTCAACAGATGTTTGGGATTGGCCGGATCCGGTTCGAGTTTCTGACGGAGCTTGAGGATCTGGTTATCCACGGTCCGGGTTGTAGGATACGAATTATACCCCCATACCTCATTGAGAAGAGCGTCGCGTGTAAGGACGCGCTCAGCTTTTTCCGTGAAGAACTTCAAGAGCTTGAACTCGTGGGCGGTGAGGACGACGGGCTTGCCGCTGCGATGGACGGTCATCTTCTCGAAGTCGATTTCGCAATCGGAGAAGCGGTAAACCGTGGGCAGACTGGTCTTGCGCTGGCGCCGGATGGCGGCGTAGACCCTGGCCGTGAGTTCGCGCGGGCTGAAGGGCTTGGTGACGTAGTCGTCTGCTCCGAGTTCGAGGAGAAGGACCTTGTCGGCGACTTCAGTGATGGCGCTGAGGACAATGACGGGGGTTTCGCTGGACTGGGCCTTGAATCGCTGGCAGAGTTCGCGACCGGAGACGTGGGGGAGGATCAGGTCGAGGACGACGGCGAGAGGCCGCTCGCGGCGAAAGAGCTCGAGCGCTGCGTGGCCGTCAGGCGCAACGACGGCGGTATAGCGTTCCTCGGTGAAGATGCGGCGGAGCACTCGCTGCATGCGCTGATCGTCTTCGACGATGAGGATGGTGCCCAGGCTGGGGGAGGGCGCAACTTCGGCTTGCGGTTCGTCTAACAACTCGAGTTCCTGCATATTATTCAAATCCTTGTTTGTATTTTGATCAATGCGAATCGAATTCGGACTCAAAAAGGATTCGAAATTACAATCCAATGACATTTGCTGGTTCGGGAAATCATGGACCGGCTGTCGGTATTGATGACTTGGCCCTAGATGAAGCCCGGATTGCCTTCGATTTCCGGGGCAAGGGACCATGGTTGCGGGCTTACGGCTTCGGCGGCTTGTTGTTGTGCGGAACGGTGATATTCGATGAGTTCGCTGACGAGAAGTCCGGCCCACATGGGCAGGGAGAGGTCGAACCGTTCTGTATCGGCGAACCCTCGGATGAGAAAGAAGAGCAGGAAGGCGAAGAGGAAGACTCTTATAGGAGAGGATGCGAGTTTGCGGGCTTGTCTAAAGAGGCTCCAGTAGTAGCCCGAGAAGAGGCAGGCTCCGATTGCGCCGTAAGCGTAGAACTGCTGGATTAGTTCGTTGTGGGCGTGGGCGGCTTCGAACTTGTCAGGGCCAAAAGTGGGGACGATGCCCCAGACGGAGTTGAAGCCGTGGCCGAACCAGGGTTTCTGGGCTCCTTCGACGAGGAAATAGGCCCAGATGCCGAGGCGACCGGAGAGGGTTTCGGACTGGTTGCCGGAATTCAGGTAGATCTCCCAGTAGGAGATGAGCAGGGCTGAGAAGGCTACGAAGGCGAGGGTGGCACAAAGAAGGAGGTAGAGCTTTGTTCTGCGCTTCATGGAGCGGTCTGCGATGAGGAGGAGCGCTTGGGCGGCGAGCAAGGCGAGGATGGTGGTTTTGCTGAGACTCCGGAGGACTGTGAGGCCGAGGAAGGCAGCGTGCGGAGCGAATTTGCCGAGTCGATTGCGCATGAGGTACTGGGCGAAGAGGAATGCGATGGCGAGCGGGTAGGCGATGTTGTTGGGGCCGAGGAGTTCCTCGTCTCCAAGCCGGAGGTCGGATTGGGCGGGTAATAGCCACGCAACGATCGCACCGAGACAGGCGCCCCAGATGAAGCCTTCCATGAGTGACGGGGCAATTCTGCTGACGGTTCTGGCACGCAGCATGAGGGCGATGGCGGCGAAGTCGGCGGCCATTCCGCACCAATAGACGATGGCAATGGAGAGAGAGGATGTTTCGCTCCAAAGAAGGCTCAGGCAGGATAAGGCGAGGTAAAGGAGGGCGCAACGGACGCCGGCAGTCCCGGCAATCTGGCGTAAGGAGCGGGTGTTCTGACCGACGGTGCTGAATGCGACGAGGAGAAGAAGGATGCCGCCTGCTGCAAGGCTGATGGCGGTGCCGGTCTGGGGATCGGTGCCAAGCATACGCACAGAGAGCACCATGATGAAAGCGCGAAAGGCGAAGAAGAAACCGACGACGAAGGCGAGAGGGCTGGACTCGTTTTCGTGGAGATCGAGTTTTCCCGCATCCGGGTTTTCAGGCATCGGTGGCTGTCCTGTGTGATGGATCAGTGAGTGTACATTTCGGGCACGCCTTGACTGCCCGCTGGGGGAAGGTGACGAAGGAAGACAACGATGGACCAGAGTTCGTCGTCGGAGAGGACGCCTTTGGAGCCGGGCATTCCAGAGGGCTGGATGCCATAGTCGAGGATTGCTTTCAGTTGGCCGTCTGTGTAGGTCTGAACTTCTTTCGAGGCCAGAGACGGGATAGGCGGCGAGATGTGATCGACGAACGGCACTCCGGTGTTCTGGCCGTCGTTGCCGTGGCAAGCAACGCAGTAGTGCGAGAAAGCTTCTTTGCCGTCGGCCAGGGTGTCGGGATTACTCGGGAGAGGGTTTTTTTGGTTTTTATTACCGATGAAGACGTGATGTTTTACGAAGGTCATCGTCCTGGTCTCAAGCTTTCCGGGCGACTTGGCCTTGCAGCCGGGAAGCGCGATGAGAAGCAGGACGAGAATTGTCATGAGGCAACTGCGCACGTCAATCCACCACGTGGAAGGTGAAAATCATGGAACCGTGTCCTTTGCCACAGAAGACATAGCAATGCGCGACGAAATCGCCGGTCTTTTGGGGCGTGAACTGGACTTGAGCTGTTCCATGTTCGCTGACTTTGACGGCGACATTCAATTCGCGAACGCGAAGGCCGTGGGCTACATCCTTGCTCTTCAACACTAGGAGGACGGGTTGGCCCTTCTTGAGTGTGATTTCGCCGGGAGAGAACGAGAACTGGCTCGCAGTGATCTCAATTCGACGTGGTGCAGACTGCGCAGTGATCAAAAGTGGAAATCCACTGATCACGAGAGACAGCGCTGCGATTGCGAGCCATCTGAACTTCGGTTGCATGATTCTCCTTTTAGTTGACGAGAGTGGCGATGGCACTTGAGCAGGTGTGCGCCTACGGATTCAGAAAGTGAAGCAGGGCTCTGAAATCGGCGTCGCTGAGGTTTGCACGGACGCGCATATGCCGCGCGACTGCACCAGAGACGCTGGGTCCGAGATTTTCCGGCGCGGAGTGGCAGCGGGCGCAATTCTGCTGGAAGACACGCTGGCCGCGGTCTGGTGTTGCAGGGTGGCTGGAGCGGGACAGCTTTGAAGTGGATTGGGCTTGCGATTGGCTGTCGGACTGAGCACTTGGCATGCTCGATGCCGCGGCGAGCGCGGAGATGGAGACTGCCAATCCGAGCGTGATGATTTCGAGAGACTTCATCGATTCTCCTTTGGATCTTGCAACCAAAGATGGTGATGGTGATCGGTATTCAAGCGGTTCGGCAGCGGTGAAGCTGCGGCATCAATGCTTGCTCTTCCAGGTGGGAATGAGGAGGCGATAGACGAGCGAGGTCTCCCAGATGTTGACGTTGCCGTCTGGCGAGAACTGGCGGCCATAGCTGGTGTGGACGCGGATCTCGTGAGGCAAGTGATAGTCGAGGCCGAAATCAGCTCGCTTGGTGTTTACAAAGGGCAGGCCGTCGTTGTTATCGGGAGCATCGCGGAAGGTCTGCTGCATCCTGAAAACGGGCTCGAGCCTGCCAAGCGCGCTGTCTGCGCCGCCGCCGAGTTGCTGGAGCCTATAGTCGGTTTCGAACCAGTAGCCTTTTGCGTGCGGGGCGCGACCGAATTCCGAACGGAAGCGGAAGCCGGTGTCGACTGGCTGCCACCATAGATGCATGCCTTCGAAGTTCTCGTGGACTGCGCCCAGCGAGCGACCGTAGGATGCGCCGATTTCGACGCCGGATTCAGGCAGGTAGACCTGAGCCTGACCTCCGCTGGAACGCTCGGCTCCGAAGTATCCGCTGGTGCTGTTGGCGGAGTAGTAGGCCGCATAGCTAACAGATGCACGATCGTTTGCGAAGACGTTGCCGCGGACCATTCCTCCAAGCCCCGAGCCGGTGTTCATGGTTCCGACACCGTAAATGAGGGGCAGATCCTGGAAGGTCTGGTTCCAGATCTGCGTAAGGCGCTCGTTGTAGGTTCCGAATGGAGTGAGGAACTCACCGGCGACGATGGTGGCGTGCGAGCCGGCCTTTACGTCGGCCTGAAGATAGTCCATCGTCTTGAAGGTGAAGTGGTCGTAACCGTCGCCGGTGCGATGAAAGAAGTTCGAGAGGATTGTGGCGCGGGTCTCGATCTGGAGATGATCTCCCAGAGGCAACACGGCCACTGGCCGGGCTTCAGGGATGTAGTTTGTGTTGCCACCGTTGGTGGTGGTGAGAAAGCCGATGCCGCCGGAGATGATTGCGGGATCCTGCTGCGCGGATGCGCTGGTTGATACTCCGCATAGCGCGCACAAGATCGCGAAGGCGGATATTGCGTGCGCGAGGCGCTGAGGTGGTGAGGGTTTGTTTACGCGATCAGTCTTCATGATTGCCACCTTACGTAGGTTTAGGTTCCGTGGTGTCTCGACAAGGTCTGATGTTTGTCAAACGATTGTCATGTTCCGTTTCAGCTACATTGCAATGACGCGCCGATGACTCAGGCGATTTGAGCGAGGATTCTGCCGTAACGAGCGCGCATAGAGGGTGAGGCAGCCATGTGCGAGAGATGTTCGATTTCCGCTCGCGAGGGCTGGAAGTTCAGCGGCAGAGACTTCCAGTAGTACTGAAGATTGCGCGAGCGCCAGCTCTGGTAGATCTCATCCCAGGACTTGCCGGAATCGCCCGCGAATGCGAGGTTGGCGGGATTGATGGCGCGAGCGTAGTCCTGGAAGCGGCAGTCGAGAGAGATGCGCATCCTGTCGGACAAGTTGGGAGCGGCTGCATGCACGGTGAGGCTGTGGAAGATGAGCACATCGCCGGCATTGATGTCGCCGCCGGCCCACTCGTCTCCCATTTCGGCGCCGGCCGGGATTTCGGGGACGTGCAGGTTTTCGTCAATGTGAGTTTGAAATCCGAAGTGGTGTGAGCCTTCGAGAATCTGGAGCGGGCCGACTTCCGTGGGGCAATCGTGGAGCGGAATCCACACGGTGTAACACTCTGGATCGCCATTCATGAAGCGGTAGTCCTGATGGGCGTGGACCCGGAGGCGTTCTGAGTTGGGGAAGATGAGGCGGCCGATTGGTTTGGGATGTATCAAGACGCGCTCGCCGACGATCATCTTCATGACGGCCTTGAGCTGGGGATGATGGGGGAGAGCGTGGAAGCTCTCGAGATTGAAGACTTCGCGGTAGGTTGTCTTGAACGCAGGATCGGGATCACCGCAAGCGGCTGCTGCGTTGGCGATTCGGTCGGCTGGATCGTGAGCGGGGTTGAGCCATCCAGCGCGGGAGAGAACCTCTGCAACTTCGCTCAGGACCTTACTGATATCGGGGCGAGGCAGCACATTGCGCACGAGCACGTAGCCCTTGGAACCGATCTCGCGGTGAAGGAGGTCGGAGGTGAGATGATCGGCCGGCACTTCGCTGAAGGGCTTCATTTCTGTCGCTCCTAGAGACTCGACTGCTCCGACGTGGGTATGCACGGGAGATCAGGTTCGGACAGTTGCTAACGTAGCTATCCGGAGTTGCGGTGGTGTCTTTGGCGGGTCTTCTGTTTGTCAAACGATTGTCATTTCGAGTTGGAGGGTGCGAGGCGGAACTCCGCATGGAGGAGTGAACAAAGGAGTGACATTTGGTTTACGCGCAGGTGACACGGCTGCAAAGGGCGACCGATAGTCTTTCGGGAGCCTGCACGTATATAGAGCGCGCGTGCAGAACTGATTCAGGTGGATGAATTGAGCTCGCATCTGGAAGTCGGACGGATTCCTAAGGCTGGCGCGGGGTACTTCGGCGCTGGGACGGGGACTTGCGTGGCGTGTTCAGGTGACCGAGAGCTGGAAGGTGCAACGCAGGGCCGGTCACGTTCACGAAAGCTCAGCCGGGAGCAGACGATACGGCTCGCAGTATTGTCGTTGTTTTGCGATCCGCTGCCGGAGCGGTGTTCGCAATTGGTAGAGATGTCAGTGAAAGATTGGGAACGGCTGATGCGGTGGCTGGACCTGAGCGGACTGGCGCTGTATTTTCTCGATCGCATAGTGGAGCTAAAACTTTGCAATCTGCTGCCGACGGCGGTGTTCACGCGTCTGCACTTGAATCTCATCGACAATACGGAGCGGACCCGGCAGATGCTGCTGGAGTCGATGCATCTTCAAGGGGATTTTCAGAAGGCCGGAATCTCGTATGCCGTGCTGAAGGGAATATCGCTTTGGCCGGCGGCAGTGCCGAAGCCGGAGTTGCGCTCGCAGTTTGATCTGGATTTCCTGGTTGCAGAACCGGATATGGCCGAGGCTCGCGGCATTCTGGAGCGGAGTGGATATCGACAGTATGCGGTAAGCGGCAGGAGCGCGGAGTTCAAGAAGAATGAGCGGCCCGGCGTGTCGCTGAAGGACATTTACAGGCATTTTGATTCTTATGGTGTGGAGCTTCATTCAGCTCAGCGAAGCGCGAATGCCACCATGGTTCTCGATCGGGTGCAATGGCGGAATGTAGACGGGATGGCAATGCCGGTGCTGACTCCGACTGACCTGTTCCTTGGGCATGGGATGCACACGTTTAAACATGTGTGCGGCGAGTTTTCCCGAGCGGCGCAGTTCGTGGAGTTCCGGAGGCATGTGCTGCGATATCGGGAGGACGAGCGATTCTGGCGTGAGCTTCAGCAGATGGCTGAAGGAGGTCATCGGACAAGTTTGGGGCTGGGACTTGTGCTGTATTTGATCGACAACGTGATGGGGGAGTTTGTGCCGGAGGTGCTTGCAAGCTGGACCGTTGATCGAGTCCCGGAACGCCTACGTCTATGGGTGCGGACGTATGGACATCGTGTGATCCTAGGCGATCATCCGGGCACGAAGCTTTATTTGATCCTGCAGGATGAACTGGAGAGATGCGGCGTTGAGGGAAAGAGATCGATGCGAAGCAGCCTGCTGCCGGCTCAACTGCCCCCTCCGGTGATACGCCCGTTTGCGAATGAGGGCTTGGGGACGCGCATTCGGCGGAACCTGATGCAGCTTGCGACGATATTGGAGCGCGCAAAATTCCACGTGATCGAAGGAATCCGCTATGCAGTGGAGGCGCGACGTTGGCGGAGGCTGGGGGGATCGCTGCGATGAGCATGGAGATGCGTGCTGCGGCATCAGCCTTCGACGCGATTGCGCCGCGATTTGATGAACGATTCGGCACGTGGTTGAGCGTTGCAGCGCAGCGGAGGGCCGTGCGGGCTGCGCTTGTTGGGGTATTTCCGAAAAGCGGACGGATCATCGAGATTGGTGGCGGCACGGGCGAGGACGCTGCATTTCTGGCGGGTTCCGGGTACAACGTGTTGCTGACGGATGCGTCGCCAAGGATGGTAGATCATGCGCGGGCGAAGCTTCGCCCGCTGGGAGGCAATGCGAAGGTCACTCCCGCGGAGGACCTGGAACACTTTGCAGAGGAATGGATAGCGGATGGGCAAGAGATGTTTGATGGGGCGTTTTCGAATTTCGCTCCGTTGAACTGCGTGGTGGACCTGGAGCCAGTGGCTCGCGGACTTGCGCGGATACTGAAGCCCGGTGCGGCGGCGATGCTGGTGCTGTTTGGCACGTTTTGCCCGGGTGAGATGATTACCGAGCTTTTGCATTGGCGATGTGGTCAGGTGCTGCGACGGAACAAGCGCGGTCCGATCAAGGCTCGGATTGGACAGCAGGAGTTCGAGATTGTGTACCACCGGAAGGCCTATTTGAAACGCGTGTTCGCGCCATGGTTCTCGCTGGAGAGGACGTTGGGAATTGGGGTGGCGGTGCCTCCGAGCGGGGCCGAACCGTGGATTTCCAAATATCCTCCGTTGCTGGCTGCGCTAGAAGCTGCGGATCGGGCTCTTGCGAGGCCGATCGCGATGCTGGGGGATCATGTGTTGTATCAGTTTCGGCGGAATAATGCTCCGGCTCCGCTGACAATTGAATGACGAACTCCGGACATTCGCTGGACACAGCTGAGAGAAGTTGTGGGTAGGCTTTCGAATAGAGCTCCAGGAGTCAGGACCGAAGCTCACCAATCCCAGCCAATGATTAACAAGGTTGCAGAAGTCGGTTTTCCAACGTACTGGGCGGAGTTTCGCCTGTTGGCCTATGAAGGTTTCGACCATCGCAAGCAGATGAAGAAGCCGGAGACGCTGCTGGCGCTTGTTCTGGGCGACCTCGAGCGGACGGTGCCGATCGTACGCATTCACTCGCAATGCACGACCGGCGATGTGTTCCATTCACTTCGTTGCGATTGTCACGACCAGCTTCACCTGGCACTGGAGTCGATTGCCCTGCATGGGTCGGGCGCGATTGTCTACGAGCACCAGGAAGGACGCGGGATCGGGCTGATCGAGAAACTGCGGGCGTACGAACTGCAGGACGAAGGGCTGGATACGATCGAGGCGAATCTGGAGCTCGGGCATCCGGTGGATCTGCGTGACTATTCGCTGCCGGTTGAAGTGCTCCAGGCTTTGAATCTCAGGTCGATTCAGTTATTGACGAATAATCCGGAGAAGATTGCCGCGGTCAGAGCCGGGGGCATCAAGATTGTGAAAAGGCTGAGCGCAGATGTGCCGGGTAATCCGCACTGTGCGCGGTATCTCTCGACGAAGCGGCTGAAGCTTGGGCATCTGTCGAATGCTGCGGGAGATGCTCACGGCGCGATCGCACATCGGATGCGGTGCCGCAACGGGGCGAAATAGCTCTGCGTTGCGAGCATTTGCAAGGTCGCCAACGTATGACATTAAGCTGACATTTCTGGGACAACTGGTATCCGCCACATCGCTAGGCTACGAATCAAGTTGGATGAACGTATCACGCCAACCGATTTGATTTTGTTGCGCTGCCATTGAGGTGCGATGTGGCCCAGGTTTTGCTTTCTCACTCTTATCATCTTGCATTCGATCCGAAGCAGGTGCGCAAGATGCAGCCGTACGTGCCCCTGGGGATGCTGTATGCCGCGACGGCGCTTCGTGAAAACCACGTTTCGGTTGCTGCGTTTGATTCGATGCTGAATGATCCTGCGACGGGATTCAAGAGAGCGCTCGATGACCATTCTCCGCAGATTGTGATCATCTACGAGGACGATTTCAACTTCCTGTCAAAGATGTGCCTGACGCGGATGCGAGAGGTGGCATGGCGGATTGCGGAGGAGGCACGGGCAGCAGGCGCCATCGCGATGGTTCATGGGTCGGACTCGACGGACAATCCTGAATTGTTTCTTGCGCATGGATTTGAGTACGTACTGTGTGGTGAGGCAGAGGACGTGCTGGTGCGGTTGTGCAGAGCTCTGTTGAGGCGCGAACCGGTTCCGGAACTTGCTGGAGTGGTGCAGCGCGACGGTTCGGGCAGGATCGCGAGAAGCAAAGAGCGGCTTGCCAAGAACCCTGCGTGGTCTTCCCTTCCCCTGCCGGCGCGCGACCTGATTGACATGGAGCCTTATCGAAAGGCATGGACCGAAGCGCATGGGTATTTTTCAACCAACATGGTTTCGAGCCGCGGCTGTCCCTTTCGCTGCAACTGGTGCGCAAAGCCGATTTCAGGGAACAAGTTCCATCTTCGGTCTCCAGCCTGTGTTGCTGAGGAGATGAAGAAGCTGAAGGATGAAGGAGGCGTCGAGCATATCTGGTTTGGCGATGACGTGTTCGCATTGGACAGGCACTGGGTGGCGCAATTCGCGCATGAAGTAACGAAGCGCAACAGTTCCCTTCCTTTCAAGATCCAGTCGCGCGCGGACCTGATGAGCGAAGCGACCGTGGGTCACCTTAAGCAGGCTGGTTGTGCTGAAGTGTGGATGGGAGTGGAGTCAGGGTCGCAGGCAATTCTCAACGCGATGGACAAAGGATTGAAGCTTTCGGCTGTCCGGTCTGCGCGACGGTGGCTGAAAGAGGCGGGAATACGCGCATGCTTTTTTCTGCAGTTCGGATATCCGGGAGAGACGGCGAGCGAGTTGCAGGAGACGATTGCCTTTGTTCGCGAGACAAGGCCGGATGATGTTGGGATTTCGTTTTCATATCCTTTGCCGGGAACGGTGTTCTACGAGCGTGTGCAGGAGCAGATGGGCAATAAGCGCAACTGGGTGGACAGCGATGATCTTTGCATCATGTTCAAGGGCGCGTACACGACAGAGTTTTACCGTGCGGTTCGGGACGCGCTGCATGCGGAGGTGGACAGCTGGCGGGAGCCCGAAACACAGTCTGGTAAAGAGCAGGCGGGTGCACTCTGGGAATATGTAGCGGCATTGGAACCGATCAGCAGAGAAGATGGCGCGCTTCAACTGACAGCAAGTGAACTTTCGTATGCGCCGAGCGCGTTTGTGCCTTTGAATCAACTCGCCCCGGCGACGGAAGGGTGAGATGGCGATTGCGCACGAGACCGAGAAGACCGGAGACGTTGTTCCTGCTCAAACCAGCTCGAGTGAATCAGGCGGCTCTCAGCCAAAGACTGCAGAATGGGATGTTCGCATTCGCTGCCCGCGATGCAAGGCGAATTTGCAGACGCTGGAGTGCAAGTTCTGCGGGCTTGCAATGCGAACCAAACGGGAAATTGTGCATGCGCTGCCGCCGGATCGCGCATCGCACTTCGCTCGATTTGTGAGCGATTACGAACACATTCGAGAAGCAGAGGGGCGGGGCAGCGCTTCTGATGAGTTCTATTTGAATTTGCCATTCAAGGATACTTCCGGAGCGAAGGATGAGCACTGGAAGATACGGGCGCGCACTTTTGACCATTTGATGAGCTACGTCTTCAAAGGCGGCCGCGGAAGGGTGCTCGATCTTGGCGCTGGAAACGGCTGGTTGAGCTATCGGCTGGCGCTTGCAGGCTATCGACCGCTAGCTGTTGATTTGATCACGAACAACTACGACGGACTTGGGGCAGCAACACACTTTGCGGAGAGGGTTCCGGAGCTATTTCCGCGATTTCAGGCGGAGCTTGCGTGTCTGCCTTTCCAGGACGAGCAATTCGATGCTGCGATCTTCAATGCGTCCTTTCATTATGCCGAGGATTTCTCCCGCAGCCTAGGAGAGGCGCTGCGCTGCGTGAAGCCCGGCGGACTGGTGGTCATCGCAGATACGCCCTGGTATTCGAGGGATGAAAGCGGGCAGGCGATGCTGGCGGAACGGCGCGAGACATTTCTGCGCAAGTACGGGACTGCTTCAGATTCGATTAACTGCCTGGAGTACCTGACCGATCAACGCCTGCGAGCTTTGTCAGAACAGTTTTCGATTGAATGGCAGATTCTATATCCGCGCTATGGATGGCGATGGGCGATGCGGCCGTTGATGGCGAAGCTGCGGGGACGACGCGAGCCGTCGCGATTCCGCATTTACATCATGAAGAGGCCATAAGCGGATTCGGCTTACCGGTTGAGGAGATTTTCATCTCGTGTGGAGGCAAGCATTGACGGTGCAAGCGGGACATGGCCTGTTTCTGCATGGGGCTCAATGGTTCACTCGGGGCCTGGAATTTGTGCCGGCATCGGTGGAGGTGGGTGGCGGCAGGGTTGTGCGCATCCTTGAGCCGGCGAATTTTGGGAAGTCAGGCGCGAATGCCGGAAGCATTGATCTGAGTGGATTCCACGTGCTGCCGGGATTCATCAACGCACACGATCATCTGCAATATGCGCTGTTCCCTCGGCTCGGATCACCACCGTACCGGAACTACGTGGACTGGGGCGATGACATTCATCAACAGAACGGGGCGCTGATCGCTCAGCAGAAGAGGGTTTCTCAACGGGCACGGCTCTGGTGGGGCGGCATTCGCAATCTCCTGTGCGGTGTGACGACGGTGTGTCACCATGATCCACTGTGGCCTGAACTGTTTGAGGACGGTTTTCCAGTTCGCGTGGTGCGGGAGTTTGGCTGGTCGCACTCCATTGCGCTGGGTGAGAATCTGACGGAAGCCTTCGCAGCGACACCGAAGAACCGGGCATTCGTTATCCATGCGGCAGAGGGAACGGATCGGCGGGCGTATGAAGAGCTGGATGAACTAGACCGGCTCGGACTTCTGAATCGGCAATCCGTGCTGGTGCATGGGCTGGCGATCGACAGTGACGGCGCGGCGCTGATTCGCAAGCGTGGCGCTGCATTGATTCTTTGCCCATCGTCGAACAAATTTCTGTTTGGGATCACCCCAGATCTTTCGGTGCTTGGCGGCGCGGGGAGGATTGCGCTAGGGAGCGACTCTTCGCTTACGGCGCTTGGCGACTTTCTGGACGAGATACGGTTTGCGATTCGAAATTGCAGAATAGCTCCGCAGATGGCATTGCGGATGGCGACGACCGCGGCGGCATCGGTGCTGCGGCTGGAGGAAGGATACGGTTGTATCGGCGAAGGAGGACCTGCGGACCTCATCGCGGTGCGGAACACTGGAGAGTCTCTGGAAACGCGGCTGCAGAAGCTGACGATGCACGATATCGAGTTCGTGATGGTGGGAGGGGAGGTCAAACTGGCCTCGCCCAGGGTGCTGGAACGGCTTCCCTGCTCGTTGAAGCGCGATCTCGAACCGCTGCAGGTTGATGGGTCGGTTCGATGGTTGCGGGCGCCGGTGATGACATTTCTGAAAGCAGCGGAAGATGTCCTGGGAGAGGACAAGGTGCACCTGGGCTATCGGAAACTCACTATTCCAGCGGGTGTCGAGGCACCTCATGGCTGTTGAAGAAAGGCGACATTTCGGGGTGCTCTCGTTCACGGGCGCGGGGCATATGAATGCGATGGTCGCGCTTGGGCTGGGGCTGCAGGAGCGCGGGCACCAGGTTACATTTTTTGAGAAGCCTAAGATCGAGAGACGGATCCGCGAGGCGGGGCTCGATTTTTATGCGATCGCGCGGCAGGACTCTCCGTTTAAGGGGAAGGGACCGGGCGCTTTTCCGGCGGGCGGCGTGCTTTCTGAATGGAGAACATTTCGGTTCAACATCCGGCGGATCGCGCATGATCTGGAGAGCTATTTCCAAGAGACGGAGCCGGCGCTTCTCGAGAGCGGCGTGGATGCGCTGATTGTGAACGAGATTGCGATCACGGGGCCGACGCTGGCGGAGTTGCTGAGGTTGCCGTACTTCATTGTGTCGACATCGGTACCGCATAACTTTGGATGGGATGCGTATTCGACATTCTCCGGATACAGGTACCGGCGGTCGTGGTGGTCACATTTTGCGGCTGCGGAACTTGAGGTATCGGCAGTAAGGATGCATGGGCCGATCCGGTCTGTGGTGAATCGATACCGGGCTGAACGTGGGCTGGAGGCTGTAGATGGCGTGCCTGCGACGTATCCTCCGCTGGCGCAGGTTGCGCAATTGCCGGAGTGCCTTGATCTGCCGCGGAGAGAGCTTCCGGACTATTTCCAGTACGCGGGGCCGTTTACGCGAGAGGGAGCGCGATCGGAGGTTGATTTTGCGTGGGATCGGCTGGACGGGCGGCCGGTTATCTATGCATCTCTTGGAACGACTCGGAATGCTCGGGCTGACATTTTGCGCTTAATCGCCGAGGCCTGTGTAGATCTGGATGCGCAACTGGTTATCACTCTTGGCGGACGGTTTGATTCAGCCATCTGCGAATCCTGGCCGGGAGATCCGGTTGTGGCAGAGTTTGTGCCGCAGCTGGAGATTCTAAAACGAGCTTCGCTGGTGATTACGCATGGCGGGCCGAATACGGTATTGGAGACGCTGAGGGAGGGAAAGCCGATGGTGGCGATTCCGATTGCACATGATCAGCCTGCGATTGCGACCCGGCTTGAAAGGCAGGGAATTGCGGAAGTTCTTCCGGTAATGAGGCTCTCTGCGCAGATGATTCGAGAGGCGGTGGTGAAGGTGTTGACGATCCCGTCGTATCGGCGGGCTGCCGCGGAGATGCAGCGGAATCTTTGCACCTTGGACGGTGTTGGGCGCGCTGCGGAGATCATCGAAGACTCGCTGAAGCGGGAGGCGAAAGGCAAGTCTTCCCCTAGAAAATTTAATGTGAGTGAAGCGCTGCTGCAGACTCTAACCTCATCAAGAGGAAATTAGCAGCAGGTCGAGGATCTCGATCGCTTCTTCGGTGCTCTGATACTGCAATTCGAAGGTAGGGACGGTCCAGAGGGCTTCAAGTTTCTGCTCATGCCGGGCGCGAATCTCACCCGCAGAGAATAGTTCGCCGCACAAGCGCTTCGATCCGGTTCCCTCAGGAAGCCTGATAATGCGGCCCATCCCGGGAGAGCTGCGGTCGAGATAAACGATGAAGGCGACATCGACTTCAGGGGTGGCGGAGTTGATGGGGAGGGCCGAAGTGGGTACTTCAATGGAGGGTTTGCCCTCCATCCGAGGGCTTATTTCGAATTCGGCGAGCTCGGGAAAAAGGAGCTTCGCCGCGGGACGGAAGCGCGCGCGGTGCGAATGGCCGATGACGCGAGGCGGATGGGAGTCGTTGATGAGATAGCTCGTGTCGTCGGACGTGTAGGTCCAGCCTGCGCGGGCACAGGCGTAGGCGAGGGTGGATTTGCCAGCGCCGGAGCCGCCACAGAGCAGGATTCCGCGACCGTTTCTGCTGACACATGCGGCGTGGAGGTCAGTGACAATGGATGAACCGAGAAGCAGGTAGACGACCTTCTCGAGAAAGTTGTAGCGGAAGTAAAGGCGATTTGCGACGACCTGTTCGGTGACCCAGGTGAAGCTGATGCATCGCTGGAGATCGAGCAGAGACTGATTCTCTCCGTCTGCGACGAGGGAGTAGAGGTGATTGTATTCGCGCCGGGCGGGTTCGTGAGGACACGCCGAAGACGTGCCCGGGCTGACCCCGACACGTATGGACAGGGGCGGTCCAGGGTGGGTTTCGCTGGCATGGCCGAAAGTTTCAAAGGCAGCGAGGAGGACATCGAGGCTGTTCGTTTGGATTTGAACCGGATAGCCGAGTGGATAGAAGGTATCCATCAGAGGCAGATCGAGATCGGCAAGCAAAGCGTCTTGAGGGCGCGCGGGGATGTGACCGCGGGCGGATTCGGACTGGAATGTCTCTGAAGATCGCGTGTGCATTGCGTACATGAGAATTGCGGGTGATTGTTGGCTCGATGCTGGATACAAATTAGCGAAGGCGGGAGTTCGGAATGTCAGGGGAATGTATGCACTTTGTCACTTTTTAGATGAGCTGTTGAATCAACAAATGAATGACAATCTCCTGACCGAGTCATGACATGCGGTTTGTGCCGCTTCTTTACGTTCAAGATCTACGAACGGTGTCATGTTGCGATCCGACTTTAGTACCGCCCGAAGAGACGCGAAATCTGTGCCGGGTTGGCGTGCGGGATTCTGCGTCTGGCTCCTGAAAGGTACTCGGCGCGCAGCTTTGCTGGCAGTGCTTGGCAGCTGCGTGTGCGGTTTATCTTTGGCTTCCGCGCAGACCTTCGCCGGCGGAGGGTCTTCGCAGGGGACGACGGATTCGGGGTCGCAACGAGACAGTACAGCGTTGACACTCGGACAACAGGGGAATTCGCTTTCTGATCGCGATGAGCTGGCTCGCAATCGCAGTGTGCAACCGGGCGCGGCACTCTCTACGGAACAGATCACCACGATTCTGCAGCAGAATCCTGAGCTCGCGGACGAGTTGAAACAGCAGATCGCGGATCGGCTTCGGCAACAGGGTGTTGACGTTGCTGCAGGCGATGTTTCGGACGAGCAGCTCTACCGGCAGATTGCGAACAGCGCGGAACTGCGAGCGAGCATCACGACGGTTCTGCAAGCGCGAGGGTATGTTTCGAACGACGATCTGCTCTCGTCGGGGCTGGGCGGAGGTGCGCAACAGGAGCAGATTTCGACGCAACCGAACTCTTCCAATCAGGGTGTCGATGCTGGATCGGAAGGCACTTTGGATGCAGCAGGTGCGGCGAGCCAAGGCGGACGGGAGCTTGCGGCGCAGACCGAGGAAAGTCGACGAGACACGGGGCACGCCTCGACGGATGACCCGGTTGTGGCGCATGCATCGGTGCCGTATGACCTTCAGTCGGCACGCGACCTCTACACGCAGATTCCCGATCAGAGCGAGACTCTGAAGCGGTTCGGGTCCGACGTGTTTATCCGGCGGAGATCGTCTGCTATGGCACGCGGAGCTAGTGCACGAGATGCGGCGCTGGATGTTCCGATCGGACCTGACTATGTTCTCGGGCCTGGGGACAAGATCACGATTCATCTCTGGGGAGGTACGACGCAGACGATCATCAGAACGGTTGACCGGGATGGGACTTTGTTCCTACCGGAAGCCGGATCGCTGCAGATAGCGGGGATGACGCTCGGCAAGGCACAAAGCCTAATAGAGGGTGAGCTGAAGAAGCAGTTTCGCGATGCGCAGGTTTCGGTGGTTGTGTCGGAGCTGCGTTCGGTTCGTGTTTACGTAGTGGGGGACGTGCAGCGACCGGGCGGATACGATTTGAGCGCGCTGGCGACTCCGATCAGCGCTTTGTATGCAGCGGGCGGGCCGACGGCTGTGGGATCGCTGCGCACGCTACAGCACCTTCGTGGAGAGAAGCTCGTGGAAGAGGTTGATCTATACGACTTCCTTCTGCGCGGGGTTCGAGCCACGGGTGCCCGGTTTGAGAGCGGAGATACGCTGCTTGTTCCGCCGGCAGGAACGCTTGTTGCGGTGGCGGGGGCGGTGCGACGGCCGGCGATTTACGAATTGAAACCGGGCGAGACCTCTCTTGCGAAAGTCATTGAAGAAGCGGGCGGGCTGACGGCAGCCGCATCCCTGGGCAACGTCGTGGTCGAACGGATCGATGGAGATCATCAGCGCAAAACGATTTCATTGCGGGAGGCGCGTCAACCGAGCGCAAATCTGAACGAGCTGGCGGCCGCATTTGAGTTAAGAGATGGGGACAAGGTCAAGGTTGATCCGATACTGCCCTACAGCAAGCAGGTGATCTATCTGGCTGGGCATGTGGTGCGGCCCGGGCGAGTGGGTTATGCAGAAGGGATGCGGCTGAGCGATGTGCTGCGCAGCTATGAGGAGATTCTGCCGGAGCCGGCAACCCATGGCGAGATTGTTCGCCTGATGCCGCCGGATCTTCACCCGGAGACGATTGATTTCAACCTGCCGGATGTTCTGATCGGCAACGGGAATGTTGAACTGAGACCGTTTGATACGGTGCGCATATTCGGGCGCTATGAAGTGGACGCGCCGACGGTGAGCATTCGGGGAGAGGTGCTGCGGCCCGGAAATTATCCCATGACGGACGGAATGAGCGCCGCGAAGCTGGTGCGCGCGGCGGGTGGATTCAAGCGGGATGCGCTTCAGGATAGCGCAGACTTGACGAGCTACGAAATTCGCGATGGAAGGCAGATCGCAGAGCATCTCGCAACGGTTCGTATTGGGGCAGCGGTTACCGGCGCGGATGTACAGGCGGACGTACCGCTGAAGCCTGGCGATATTTTGACCGTACATCAGATCTCGAACTGGGATGATATCGGGCAGTCGGTGACAGTGCGCGGGCAGGTGCTTTATCCGGGCAGCTACGGCTTTCGCGATGGCGAGAGGCTCAGCTCAGTGCTGTCGCGAGCGGGTGGACTGTTGCCGACGGCTTATCCGGCGGGAGCAGTGCTGATTCGCGAGCAGGTGAAGGACCTGGAGCAGAAGAGCCGCGATGAACTGGTTCGGCAGATCGAGGCGAATGCGGCGGCGGCCAGGTTGTCGCCAAGTGTGTCGAGTGCGAACGGAGCGGGAGTTCTTCAACTCATCCGGGAACAGCAAACCCAAATCGTCAGCGATCTGAAGGGTCATCCGCCGGTGGGCAGGATGGTGATCCATATCAGCGGAGAAATCCAAAGCTGGGCGAATACTCCGGCGGATATCGAATTGCGGCGAGGCGATGTGCTGACGATTCCGAAGCAGCCCGGGTTTGTGCTGGTGAGCGGGCAGGTTTATAACGCAACGGCTTTGACATTTACTCCGGGAAAGAGTGCCGGGTGGTATCTGAGCCGGGCTGGCGGCGCGAACTCGACCGCGAACCGCAAAGAGATCTTCATCATTCGGGCAAATGGAACGGTGGTGGGGCGAAGATCGGGAACGTGGTTCGCGGGAGATGTTCTATCTGCGAAGTTGAACCCGGGCGATGTGATTGTGGTTCCACAAAAGATTATCGGCGGTTCCCTGTTCTGGAGAAATCTGCTGACGGCGGGTCAGCTGGCGGCATCGGTGGCAATCACATCGGGAGTGGCATTGGCGGCGCTGTAGGCAACCTTGAGAGTTCAGATGGTCTTTGCAGTTCAATTCGGAGTGCGTTGCGTGCGGCAGCTCGCGGCGCGGCGGAGGTCGATGTGACTCCACCGGCGGCGACTTTGCAACGACACGTGAGTATTCGGCGTGCGGAGGATTCGGCATGGGTGGTGCGCACTCTGCTGCTTTGGAGGAATCGGCGCTTGCTGGCGCGGGTTACAGGAATCGCGCTACTGCTGAGCCTGGCGATCGCATTCTCGATCCCGAAGCAATACAAGTCGACGACCAGTATTTCGCCGCCGGACCAGCAGCACTCGAATGCCATGATGCTGGCGGCACTGGCGGCGCGATCGGGGAGCCTGGGCGCGCTGGGGAGCATCGCGGGCGGATTGATTGGCGGACACTCGACATCGGATTTCCTGATCGATCTTCTGCGCAGCGGAACCGTCAGCGGTCATCTTATCGATCACTTCGATCTGCAACATGTGTATCGGAAGAAGTACAGGATGGATGCCGCGAAACACCTGGCGCACAGCACGAAGATTACGGAAAACAAAAAGAGCGGCGTCATCAAGATTGAGGTGGTGGACACGGACCGGGTGCGCGCGAGGGACATCGCGCAAGGATATCTGAATGAGTTGAACAGAATCGTATTCCGGACGAATAATTCGTCGGCGCATCTGGAGCGGGTATTTATCGAGAATCGCCTTAAGGGAGTCCAGGCGGACCTCGAACAGGCGCAACTGAAGTTGAGTGATTTCTCGGCGAAGAACACTGCCGTCGATATTCGAGAACAAACGCGCGCGCTGGTGGATGCAGGCGCGCGAGTGCAGGCGCAGCTGCTTGCCGAGCAGGCGAGCTTGCAGTCGCTGCGACAGATCTATGGCGATGCCAATGTGAGGGTGCGCGAGTCGGAGGCTCGGATTGCGAGCCTTCGAGGCGATCTAGCGAAGATGGCCGGATCATCGGCGAAGCCCGCCGAGCAAGATGAAGGATCGACGGCAACGAATGCGGCTGAGCTGTATCCCCCATTGCGGCAGCTGCCGCGGCTCGGAGTGGCATATGCCGACCTTTATCGGCGGGTTCGTGTTCAGGAGACCTTGTACGAGTTCTTGACGCAGCAGTACGAGATGGCGCGCATTGAAGAGGCGAAAGACCTGCCGGCGATCACGGTGATCGATGCTCCGGGGATCGCGGAGAAGAAGTCGTTCCCACCGCGGCTGTGGGTGACGCTGGGGCTTACTTTTTTGACGTTCGCAGTTTTGTCGACATGGATATTGCTTCGTGATGGGTGGTCGCGTATCGAGTCCGATGACCCACGGAAGGAGCTGGCGGCGGAGATTGTTCCTGTATTCGAAAGGCGCTTGCGCTGGATTTCGACGATGACGCGGAGGCGCACGTGAGAAGGCATTTGAACAATGCGGCCTATGGCGTTCTCGATTACGTCTCGTACCCGTTGGGGATGCTGCTGGTTGCTCCAGTCGTTCTGCATGGCCTGGGTGCGGCGGAGTACGGGCTTTGGATCACGTCGACTGCTGTGATCAGCGCGGGAGGGATCATCGCATCGGGCTTCTGCGACGCGAACATTCAGCGCGTGGCGCAGCATCGCGGCGCGGGCAACCGCAAGCTGATTACCGATACGGCCGGGAGCATGCTGGGCATCAACCTGTTGTTCGGGTCGTTGCTTGCCGTCTGCGGATGGATTGCGGCTCCTTTTGCTGCTCGACATATGGCAAGTGCGCAAATCACAACGTGGGGTGAATGTCTGTTCTGTCTGCGGGCAGCGAGTATCGGAATTTTTCTGCGGGCGTTAGAGACGGTCGCGGTGAGCACCCAGCGAGCATTCGAGGATTATCGGGCGACGGTCAGGATCAGCACACTGTGCCGTTTTTTGACGCTGGGTCTCGCTGCCCTTCTTACGTGTCTAGGAGAGCGAATGGCCAGCATTCTGGTGGCCACGGTTCTTGTGCTGGCGCTTGGCGTATGCCTCCAGTTCCGCAGCCTTCGGCGATTGATTCACTCAGGATGGTTGCGGCCGATGTTTGATGCGGAGACGCAGGTGCTATTGAGGCTCGGAGTGTTTCCGTGGCTACAGGCACTGGGGAGCATCGTTTTCGGACAGCTGGATCGCATTCTCCTGGGAGTTTACGTAGGAACACTTGCGGTCGCCCCTTATGCGCTGTGCGTGCAGTTTGCGCAGCCGATTGTGGGAGTTGCCGCGTCGGGGTTGAGTTTCCTTTTTCCTTATCTGTCGGGGAGGGCAAGTGCGCTTTCGGCGGTCGAGTTGAGGAGCACGATACTGAAGGCGTTCGCGTGCAATCTGGTTGTTGTCGGGATATGTGCCGCAGGTTTACTGGCATTCGGAGAGCGACTGATACAACTTTGGGCAGGAGCAGCTGTGGCTCGCAGCGCGAGCGAACTGCTCACGCCGATTGTGTTGGGATCGACGCTTGCGGGGCTGGGGACGACGGCGATCTATGCCATGCAGGCAATGGGGCGGTTCCGCACAGTTGCGTTTCTAAGCCTCGCCGGACGCGGGGGAATGCTGCTGGTAATGGCGATCCTGCTGCGCGAATCAGGCATGCGTGGACTGGCGTACTCGCGGCTTTGGTATGGGCTGATACCGATGCTCGTCTATCTGCCACTGCTGCGGACAATTCGCGCAAAGAGCAAAGCAGAGAGAAGCGAACCGCGCTTGGCGATGGCTTGCCAGGAGGGCTCGGCACTATGAGAGTCCTTATCGCGGCTGCTTCATTCTCGGCGAACATTTCAGGCTTGCAGCGGCATGCATTCAACCTGGCGCAATGCCTGTTGAGTGCGCCTGAGGTGGAGCGTGTTCACTTTGTGGTCGCACCATGGCAGCAGGAGATGGCGGGAGCCACGGGGCTGCAACTCGACCAGAGATTCATTCTTCATGTAGAGGAGATGGAGCGCAGTTCGATCGGTAGAAATGAGTGGTACTACCGCAAGCTTCCCGACGTGGCTCGGGCCGTTCGGGCAGATCTGGTTCATCTATCGTATCCAATGCCTATCGATGCTTCGGCATTTCAATGCCCGACGGTAGTGAGCCTGCACGATTTGTATCCGTATGAGATTCCGATGAACTTCGGAGTTCCGAAGTTCATTTTTAATCGAATAGCGCTGCGAGAGTGCCTAGGGGCGGTGGATGCGATTGCGTGTGTATCCAATGCGACGGCGAACAAGTTGCGGCAGTACTTGCCGGCATCCTCCAGGAAAGCGGTGAGAATCTACAACTGCGTTGAGCCGCAGCCTGCGGAGTTTGTTTCCCCACCGGCAAGATGGGACGGCAGACCATTTCTGTTGTGTGTTGCGCAACATCGGAAGAATAAGAATTTGCGGCTTCTGATTCGTACGTTCAGGCGGCTGCTGACTGCTGGGCGAATTGGCGCGAATATGAGACTGCTCATCGTCGGCATCCCCGGGCCGGAGACAAAGAGCATTCATCGGTTGATCGCTCAATCTGGGTTGAGCGAATGCGTGCAGTTGCGCGAAGGGCTAAGCGAGGCCGAGCTGCAATGGTGTTACCGGAATTGCGAGGCTCTGGTTTCGCCGTCGGTTACGGAAGGATTCGGACTGCCTGTAGCGGAAGGGGTTCTTGCAGGGTGCCGCATAGTCTGCTCGGAGATTCCGGCGCACTGGGAGATCGGAGCTGGCCGGTGCCGGTTCGTGAATCTGCAATTCAATGGGGACGAAAAGCTCGCAGATGCGATTGTTGGGAGTCTACGGGAATCTAAACCGCGACCGGTTTTTCTTCCGGAACTCTCAGCGCGCAAGATCACGCAGCAGTATGTGGAGCTCTACAGCAAACTTCTTTCGCCTGCCACTGACGCTTGTTTGTCGACGAGGGTGCCAATCGCATCAGAGAGCGGGGCACTATGAGCGCGTCTGATTCGGTTACGCCTGGGCTTTATTCAGAAGCACTCGTCAGGCAGACGCTATTGCTGCGCGCCGAACGAGAGTCTGGGTTGAGAGCGGCCCTGGTCGCGTGCGAGAGGATCGCTGATTTCGCGAGCGCCGCGTTTGGGATAGCAGTTGCGCTACTGCTGAGTGCTACGAGGCCTCATCTGCTTGCTGAGATCGCTGCAATGAGCGTGATGGGTGGTTTTATTGCTGTTCTTGATTTACGGGGGAGTCACGCATATGAGGGAGGGGGAGGTCTGCTGAAGATCCGGGAGACAGAGCGCATTCTGTGTGCTTCTGTTCGGTGTTCCCTGCTGCTGATTCTGATCCTTCTGACGCTGGGGACCGGGGTATCAAAGAGCGCTATTGCGATCGCGCCAATTGCCATTGCCGTCTTACTGACAGTCCAGAAGAAATGCTTCTACTCTGTCCTTCGGGTAATCGATCAAACGCAAAATGCGGGAGAGCGCGTTGTTGTATATGGCGCCGGGACGGCAGAAAGGCGGGTTGTTTCCACGCTGCTTCGTTCGGATCGGCTGGGCCTGCATCCCGTCGCTGTTGTCGACGACTCGCCGGATGCTATGGATCGCACGGTGGTGGAGTTGGGATATCGAGACCGGGCTTCGATTCCGGTTTATGCCGCGCCGATCAGCCCCGAAATTCTGGGCGCATGTGGATGTACGGCTCTGGTTGTCGTGACGAACGGATTGAGAAGTGAGGAGATCGAGGCTGGTGTGCAATGTGCGCGAGTCTCAGGAGCCAAAGTTGCTTTTGTGTCGGATCCGAATCTGCATCCGGACTCGGGGGTGGATTCCAGGATAATTGACGGATTGATTTTTAGCGCAGATTCGCGATCGACTCGGGCTGGGCTGTACGACGCGAGTAAGCGGGCCCTGGATATTACGGTTTCTGTGATCGCGCTGGCTGCGCTATCGCCGATTTTTGTTCTGATCGCGCTGCTAATCAAGCTGGACTCTACCGGGCCAGTGCTGTTCATCCAGAACCGGGTGGGATTGAATGGCAGGATCTTCAGGATCTTGAAGTTTCGCTCGATGTATGAGGGTAGCGCGAAGTATGAGCCTTCTCCAACGAGTTCCCTGGATCCGCGGCTTACAACGGTTGGGCGGCTGCTCCGCCGGTTGAGCCTGGACGAATTGCCGCAGCTGGTGAATGTAATCAGAGGAGAGATGTCGCTAGTGGGTCCGCGGCCGGAGATGCCGTTCATTGTGCAGGGGTATGACGTTGCTCAGCGCAGACGGTTATCGGTGATGCCCGGCATCACGGGGTTGTGGCAGCTCAGCGCGGACAGGGCGTTTCCGATACACGAGAATCTCGAGTACGACCTCTATTATGTGCGAAATCGCGGATGGTTCATGGATCTCGCGATCCTGATTCACACGATACTGTTCGCCATGAGAGGCGGAATCTAGAGTATTAGCCGGTCTGCGACCGTTCACGTCCGATTGTGCACGCGTTGTGGCGTGCATCCGCCAGATTCTCGCCGCGAAAATCGGGCATCCGAAATTGTTCATTGGCTCTGCCTATTGCGAGCTCGCTCACAGTAGAAGCTTTACCACTCGATTAGAATGGCCCCCGGGGCAGGCTTTCATCCGCGCAGGTTGGGAAAAGAAGCCGCGACGGGAAGGACATTTATCAGGGCATGAGCACATCGCGAAGAGAGTTTCTGAAGACGACCATGGTTGCGAGCGCGGCCGTGGCGATGGATGGAGTTTCAACGTTCGCGCAGTCGGCGCATACGGGCACAGGCGCGGCGACGGCCGGGACAGCGCAGGCATCGAGCGCAGACAAGCCGGTTGGGTATACGGCAGGCATTGGAGTGTATCCAGGAGAGCCGAGCGAGAATTTCGATCCGATCCTGATTCCGGATACGAGCGGGAACTACAAGAACCTCGCACTTCTGCGGCCGGCGTTCCACTCCAGTAGCTACGACTACAATCTCACGGCACAACTGGTGACGGATGGTATTAAGGCGACGGGGCTGCCGCAGTGGGTGGTTGTGTCTGAGGGAACGCGAGGGCCTCTGCCGAAGACAGAGCGTGAGACCGTGCTCGATCACTGCCCGATGAACACGCTGGAAGTGCTGGGCGGAACGGCGCAGATCGACATCCAGGTTGCGGGTGGAGAGACCGCGCCGGAGGTCGATCGGATTCAGCTGTTCGTGGTTTCGCCGATGACGGCATCAGCGAGTTCCCTCAAATTCACGATTTCAACATCGGAGGATGGGCGCACCTGGCAGGAGATGGGGAGCGCCGCTTCACCGCAGCCGGTGTCGACGGCAGGGTATCCACCGGATTTCTGCGCGCCGAATCACTTCTTTACGCCGGCGATTCAACTGAGCTCAGCAACGCGGAGCCGGTTTTATCGTGTGGTGTGCTCGATGGGATTGCGCGGGGCGTTAGGGGCATTCGGGACTTCGTGGCGGATCGGACAGGTTGCATTCTTCAAGGGTGATGAGCGAGTCGAGATTGGAGGGCCGTACAGCTTTACGAGCGCGTGGATGAGCGCCGGCCTGGGCGAGGAGTGGGTGTATGTCGACCTGGGAGCACGCTGCGAATTCGATAATGTAAAGCTCTACTGGGTTGCGAGAGCGTCGCAGGGCTCAGTGCAGGTGTCGGATGATGCCGAGAACTGGCGCGATGTTCAGCCGTTGAGGGATTCGTCGGAGCTGGTGGATGATTTCAAGCTGGCGCAGGCGGTGTCTGCGCGGTATGTGCAGGTGCTGATGACCCGGCCTGCTACTGAGCATGGATACGTTCTTAGCGAGATAGAGGTTTTTGGGCGAGGCGGGTTCATCGCGAAGCCGAAGGCGGGTGCGCAAAGCTCGTCGGATGGCAAGCTGGTGCTCGCGGGTGGGCCGTGGAGGTTGCAGCGGGTGAATTTCGTTTCCGATGCCGGCGAGGCGGTTTCGAAGGCGGGGTTCAAGGACGATGAGTGGCTTGCAGCGACCGTACCTGGAACTGTGTTGACCTCGTATCTAAATGTAGGGGCGATACCGGATCCGAACTTTGGCTCGAATCAACTGCATATTTCGGACTCGTATTTTCATTCGGATTTCTGGTACCGGACGGAATTCACTGCTCCGGCGAAGGCTGAACGCCAAACTGCATGGCTGAATCTCGATGGGATTGACTGGAAAGCGGATGTTTTTCTGAATGGCGAGAAGGTGGGGCGTATCGAGGGCGGATTTATTCGCGGGCGCTTTGATGTGACAGAGAAGCTGCTTGCGGGCAAGATAAACGCGCTGGCGGTGCGGATTGAGAAAAATGCGAATCCGGGCAGCGTACACCAGAAGACGTATGAGGTTTGCAGCAAGAACGGCGGAGGACTTGGGTCGGATAATCCCACGTTTCATTCGACGGTGGGATGGGACTGGATCTCGACGATGCGGGGGCGGGACATCGGGATCTGGGGGAACGTATCGCTCGAGATTGCGGATGCGGTGACGATTGAGAATCCGTTCATCTCGACGAAGCTGCCGCTGCCGGATGTGACGTCGGCGGAGCTGACGGTGCAAGCGGATGTGGTCAATCATTCTTCGCACTCGTTCAAGGGAGTGTTCGGCGGGCGGATCGGGGAGATCAGCTTTGAGCAGAAGGTGAAGCTTGCTCCGAATGAGCGGAAGACGATCGTGATGGACCCGTCGAATACGCCGGCGCTGCGGGTGAAGAACCCGAAGCTTTGGTGGCCAACGGGCTATGGCGATCCCTACTTATATGATGTGCAGCTTTCGGTTCGGGCTGGATCGAAGCTGCTGGCGTCGAGTGAGTTCAAAACTGGAATCAGGCAGATGACGTACAGCGAAGATGGCGGTGACCTGCGGATCTGGATCAATGGACGGCGACTTGTTGCCAAAGGTGGCAACTGGGGATTCGCGGAATCAATGCTGCGGTATCGCGCGCGCGAGTACGATGCGGCGGTTCGATATCACCGCGAGATGAACTTCACGATGATCCGGAACTGGGTGGGGCAGATTCCGGATGAGGCCTTTTATGAAGCGTGCGACCGGCACGGCGTGATGGTGTGGCAGGACTTCTGGCTTGCGAATCCGTGGGATGGTCCGGAGCCGAATGACAACGAGATGTTCCTGAAAAACGCGAAGGACCTGGTGCTGCGAATCCGGAACCATCCTTCGGTGGGGTTGTACTGCGGTCGGAACGAGGGTTTTCCGCCGCCACCGCTGGAATCGGGGCTGCGGCAGATTCTGGGTGATCTGCATCCGGGGCTGCACTACATTCCGAGCTCGGCAGATAAGGTAGTGAGCGGGCATGGTCCTTACTGGGCGAATCCTGCTCCGTTCTATTTTCAGGTGGCGGACAAACAGTTGCACAGCGAGATTGGCGCGCCAAATATTCCACCGATCGAGAGCGTGCGGCTGATGATGCCGGAGAAATCATTGTGGCCGCAGGCGCTGGACTGGGGTATGCATGATTTCTGTCTTAAGGGAGCAATGGGTGGAGAAGCGTTCCGCTCTATCTTAGACAACAGCTATGGCGGTGCCAACAGCGCGGAAGAGTGGATCAAGCTGGCGCAGTATGTGAACTATGACGTGTACCGCGCGATGTTCGAGGCACAGAGCAAGTACCGGATGGGTGTGCTGCTGTGGATGAGTCACTCGTGCTGGCCGTCTTTTGTGTGGCAAACGTATGACTACTTCTTCGAACCTACGGCGGCATACTACGGGTGCAAGAAGGGATCGGAACCGCTGCACATTCAGTGGAACAGCCTTGAAGAGACGATCGAGGTGATCAATTACAGTGCGGGCAAGATAGCCGGACTGCAGGCTTCGGTGGAGATCCTGAATATGGATGGGAGGCGAGTCGACCAGAAGACGGCGGCGCTCGACAGTGAGGAAGATTCGACTGCTTCCTGTATTCGGATGAGCTATCCGGCAGGATTGACGCCGGTTCACTTTTTGCGGTTGGCGCTGACGCGCGGGTCAGAAACGCTGTCGAGCAACTTCTACATGAGGGGCCTGAAGCAAAACGATTTCAGGGCGATTCGCGAATTACCTGCATCGAAGTTGGAGATCAACTCCAACGAAGAGCGGAGAGGCGAGGACTGGCAGCTTACGGCTACGATTCGGAATGCGGGGCAATCGCCTGCTCTAATGGTGCGGGTGAAGGCGGTGCGGGAGAAGGCGGGTGATCGGATTCTTCCGGCTATCTACTCGGACAACTACATTGCGTTGATGCCGGGCGAGTCGCGCAGTATCAATGTGCAGTTGAGAGAAGCCGACACCCGGGGCGAGCGGCCGAAGCTGGTTCTTGCTTGAGCTAATTGAATACGCGACTTCGATGACGGCTGGTTTCCTGTTTACAGGGAATTGCATCCCAACCTGAAGAGAGGAGTCTTCAGGTGCGGAAACGGGAGATCGTGGTCATCACGGGAGCGTCGGCTGGGGCGGGACGCGCTGCTGCCAGGGAGTTTGCAAAGCACGGAGCGGACATTGGATTGATCGCCCGCGGAACGGACGGGCTCGAGGCGGCGGCGCGTGAAATTAAGGAGTATGGCGGGAGAGCGCTGATTCTTCCGGTCGATGTCGCCGACGCGGGGGAGGTTCAGCGTGCGGCTGGTGAGGTGGAGCAGAAGCTGGGGCCCATCGATATATGGGTAAACGATGCAATGACCTCGGTGTTTTCTCCCATCAAGGAGATGACGGCTGAGGAGTTCAAGCGTGTCACAGAGGTTACCTACCTGGGATATGTATACGGCTCGCTGGCGGCGCTGAAGTATATGCTGCCGCGAGATCGCGGGACTATAGTGCATGTCGGGTCGGCACTGGCTTATCGGAGCATTCCCCTGCAGGCTGCGTACTGCGCGGCGAAGCACGCTGTTCTTGGATTCTTTGCGTCTCTGCGGACGGAACTTATCCATGACGGAAGCAACGTGAAGACGACGATGGTGCAGATGCCTGCGCTTAACACTCCGCAGTTTGGATGGGTAAAGAGCCGACTGCCGCGCAAGGCGCAGCCTGTGCCGCCGATTTACCAGCCTGAAGTTGCGGCACGGCTGATCTATCATGCTGCGCATCATCCGGAGCGGCGCGAATGGTACGCATCGTGGTCTGTACTGAAGGCAATTTTCGGAAATAAGATTGCGCCTTCGTATGCGGATCACTACCTGGCGAAGAACGGTTACGAATCGCAGCAGTATGACGGGTGGGAGGATCCGAACCGGCCGAACAATCTTTTTGACCCGCTGCCGGGAGATTATGGAGCTCACGGAACGTTTGATTGCCGTGCGAAGAACTGGAGCGCGGAGGCGTTTGCGGAAGAGCACGCGGGGGCGCTCGGAGCTGTGCTGCTGGGTGTTGGGATTGCGGGAGCGGCGACGCTCGCGTTCAGGCGATACGCGGGATGTCGATGAAGAGGGGCAACTATAAGCCGTGAACGTTTTCGTTTCCCACCTAAGCAGCAAAACCAGCGGCTTAGGATGGGGCCCGGAGGTAACTACAAGCTGTGAGCTTCGTATCCACCCAGGTCTTGTGAGTAAGTAGATGTTAGAGGCGCAGGCCGGTTTCCATTGAGTTTTCGGTCGCTACTCCCCAGGCCATGGCGGGCGTATTGTGTGCCAGGCCGAAGCGTCCGTCGGGGCCCAGGAGGATGATTCCGCCGCGACCGCCGAGGCGACTGTAGAGGTAGGACATGGCTTCGCGGGTGGCGAGTTCGGGAGCAGTTCCGGCGGCGACGCGATCGACAGCCCACTTGCCGAGTACGAGTTTCATGATGGGCTCGCCCCAGCCCGTGAGCGAGACGGCGGCGGATACATTGTCGGCGTAGCAACCGCAGCCGATGAGGGAGGAATCGCCGACGCGGCCTGGGGTTTTGTTTAGCGTGCCTCCGGTGGAGGTGCCAGCGGCAAGGTTCCCGTGGACGTCGAGAGCGACTGCACCGACAGTGTCGTGGCTTTGAAACTCTGCGGTTTCCGTTGCGCGGGCTACGGCTGTTTCGGGACTCTTGTCGTCTTCGAGGCCGCTGAAGGTATCGTCAGCGAGACCGGCGGCTTCGCGTTGTTTAGCCTGCTTCAGCCTTTCGCGCTCGCGGTCGAGGACGAGTTCGGAATTCAAGATGAGAGGCATGCCGTGCGCATGGGCAAATTCTTCGGCTCCGGCGCCAACGAAGTACACATGCTGACTTTTCTCAAGGACCAGGCGCGCGGCCTGAATGGGATTGCGAAGGCGTTCTACGCAGGCAACACCGCCGGCCTTCATGCGGCCGCCGTCCATCAGGAGAGCGTCGAGTTGAACGCGACCGTCAGAGGTGAGAAAGCTGCCGCGCCCCGCGTCGAAAGTGGGATCGTCTTCCAATATGGTGACAGCGGCCTGGACGGCGTCGACAGCTGCTCCACGGTGAGACAGGACAGCGAAGCCGGCCTCAAGAGCTTTGCGCACACCGGATTGGTGTGCTGCGGCAGCGTCATCTGGAATGGCCCATGCTCCACCGTGAACGATCAAGACGGGTTTGTGTGCGGCATTTCTCACCCGCTAATGGTAGTCGATGAAGGCAGGGCGGGAAATTTGTGGCGATAATAGGCGATTTTCTGATGTCAATTCTCGGCGAATCGCAAGCACGTTGTAAACGGCTGAATTTATTGATCTAAAAGCACTGAGCTGCGTTTGCATTCTATTTAGGGTGATTTCGTTAAGCTGAAGACAGTCGCAAGATGCAGGAAGGAGAGCCCAGGTGAGGCTCTCAAACTTTTTTGGAAGCGCCACCGCGGTTACGTAAGCGTGGATGGCGAATTGATGAGCGCAGGTATGGAACGAGTGGGATCGAAGAAGCGCAGCAAGAAGAGTCAGAGAGCGATATCGGCGAAGCTGAAAACCGCCGCTGAATTTCTCCTTCGGCATGAGGGCAAGCTGGTGATAGACAGCCTGGCGGAAAACTGCAGAGACGGACATGTGCAGAGCACGAGGTTGCTGTACGAGCTGACGCAGAGTGACCCAGCGGTCGAGGACGATTTTCGCAGTCTCGCTTTTGGGTTGGATGAGGAATAGGCGGGACGTTTCGAGCGTGTTGAGCTGAAGAAAGCTCGCATGCCTCTGGTGCGAATTTCTGGAAAGACAACCTGCACGGAGAATGCATTTGGTTCGGAATGAGCCGAATGCATTCTCTGTCGCAGCAGAAGAGGACGAATGGTGATGAGCCTTATACGAATGGGTTTTATTCGCGCGGCGATGAGTTGGGGTGTGCTCTGGACAGCATTGACGCTCGGGGCGCCTGCGCAGGCGATCAGTACGACGACTGTGCAGGGAACGGTATACCTGGCGAACGGAACTCCGGGATCGGGGACACTGCAAGTTAGCTGGCCCGCCTTTACCACCGCACAGAATCAGGCTGTAGCGGCGGGAAAGGTGATGGTGGAAATCGGAGCCGATGGCTTCATGAGTGTGAACCTGGCACCGAATCTTGGCTCCTCGCCGGCGGGCTTGTTCTATACGGCGATTTATCACATGAGCGATGGAACGACCAGCACTGAGTACTGGGTGGTTCCTGCAGCGGCGCAGGCGAGCATCGGACAAGTGCGATCGCAGGTTATGCCGGCAGCGCAAGCGGTGCAGACCGTAAGCAAGGCATATGTGGACCAGGCGATTCAGTCTGTGGCACAGGGGAATTTGACGGGTAACGGAGGACAGCTGACCGGTCCTCTGTATTTGACCGGAGACCCAACGCAGGCACTGCAGGCTGCGAGTAAGCACTATGTCGATGCAACGTTCGCACAGGCGGTGCCGCTGGCTGGAGGAGTGGTCACGGGCTCATTGACGGCGAAACAGATGGGCGCAGCTTACCAGGTGGATCAGTTTGCCGGTGCGGATTTCGGGGCGAAGCTGCAGGCGTGTCTCCAGGCGCTCAGCAGCGCGTATGGAGGCACCTGCGACGCGAGGAATTTCAACGAAGATGTTTCGATGGCGTCGGACGTGACGATCTCAACGGCAAATGCGATGGTTATGCTACCCTGCGCAACAATTTCGACGGCGAATCAGATTGTAGTGACGGCAGGGACGCGGAACGTCTCGCTACGAGGATGTTCGCTGCGCGGAGCGAGCAATGCGAGCGGGAGCCAGGGCGGGACGGTGCTGCTGTACTCGGGGTCGAATGCGGCGGTGCAGGTGGGAGATCCAACTTATTCGGCGGACACACTGGGCTTTCATCTGGACAATGTGCTGATCAATGTCACGACCTCATCGAGCAGCAGCACTCAGGCGATCGCAGCTTATCGCACGCAGGAGATGGATCTCGAGAGCCTTTACCTGCTGGGCAATGCTAACCAGACGGGTCTTACGCTGGATGGGACGGGCAACTACACGGGCGGGACATTCTATGACAACCACATCAGCGGATTTCAGACGGCCTTGAATGGCATCGGGCACCAGGTCACGAATCCGGCTGCGACGGACTGGTTGAACGCGAGTACGTTTGTGCGGCTGCATATCAATTGCCCGACAAGTAATGGCAATCCGATCAGTGGTACGTACGGGATCAACCTGCAGCAGGGAGATGGAAACTCGTTCACTGGCGGCGACGTAGAAGGATGCGCGACAGCGCTGCATCTTGGGCCGAATGCGCAAGGCAATACGATCGTCGGCTTGCGAAATGAGAACTCGACTTACCAGGTCGTCGCCGATGCGGGCAGCTCTTATAACAGCTGGATGACCGGCGGGACGATGTTTACGGGGAAGCTGAGTGACAACGGAACGCGGAACAGTTTTCTCGATACGTTCCATCGCAGCTTCAACGCGCTGAACGGCGACTGGTATGGCAGCCAGCAGGATGCGACGGTAACGAATCACTATCGACTTGGAATTGGGAACAGCAACGAGCGAGGCTTGCTTGATCGCTATCAGACCGACTACGGGTATCGGTGGACGATTGGCTTGAGCGATGCGAGTGGAGGCGAGCAGTACTACCAGGTGCTGGATGAATTGAACAACGTGTACCGGATTTCGGTGGGCCAGTACAACAAGGGTCAGGCGAGCACGAACAATCAGACGGTCATCAACGCGGCTGGAACAGGCGCGGTGGTGCTGAACGGGTCGAACAACTCCGGTACAGGCGGTGTGGTGTTTGGTTCAGGCGGTCCGAGCGAAACTACCGTGGCGACAATAAGTAGTACTGGAAATGCGCAATTCAACGGGACACTGCTGGTGGGCGGAACGGCGCAGTCGACGGGAACGATGACGGTGCGCAATAACGCGGACGCAGAGGTGGACTATTATCTGTGGCCGGGTTTGACGTCGAATCAGAAAGGTTCATTTACCTACAAGGACTATAGCGGGAACAGCCAGTGGTTCATGTTGAAGGATGCGAATAACAATTGGGCGCTGAACTCGGCGACTGGCGGACTGGACAGTTTCAAAGCCTACCAGAGTACAAACAGCGGCGATACGTATATCAATGCTTCGAATTCTTCCGGCGTAGTGCGAGTGAACTATGAGACTGGATCCGGATCGGCGTTCAACATCTATGGCGGCGGAAGCGGCAGCCTTTATGCAAGTTTCTCGGGGACGAACGCGATCAAGTTTCCGGGGCTGTCGGCAACGAGCGGACGGTACTGCCTGCAGGTGGATTCTTCGGGGTATATCTCCAACACCGGTGTGGCGTGCGGAAGCGGTAGCGGCAGTGGGACGGTGAACAGCGGGTCGACGGGGCAGATTGCATACTACGGCGGCAATGGAACAGCAGTGAGCGGATTGAGCACCGTACCGGTGTCGGCCGGGGGGACGGGCGCAACCAGCGCGGCAGCAGGACTTGCAGCACTTGGAGGTGCTTCGCTGGTGGCCGTGGCTGAGCAGAGCTTTGCGGGACCGATCAACGGCAAGTCGGTTACGGCGCAGACGCTCGGCGGTGTGATGGTGGCTTCGAACTATCAAAATGGATCAGGGAATAACGGCATCGCAAACGCGGCGAATGGAGCCAGCAATCAGACAATCGTTGCGGATCCGAGCTACGCGACGACGGAGCGCCCGGGCCCGGCCTCATTCACGACGCCGGGATTGCATTACCAGGACAAGAGGCTGGGGCAACAGACGGATTTCTACTACAACCCGGGATACACCGTTCAGAGCCTTTTCAACATTGGCTTCGATGGCAACTGGCCGCAGTCGGGCAATTCGACGTACTGCCTTTACGACAAAACTCCTGCGACATGGGGTGGCGGAAACCATCACCACGGCTGCTTCAACCTGGGCCAGGTCTCAACTGCGCCGGGGTGGTCGCTTGGATATCCTGACGGTTTCTCCGGTGGAACGGGCAATGGATGGGAAATACATTCGCTGCTGAAGCTTGGGCAGAAAATCAACAGCACGGGCATCAATGAATCCATCAATATCGACCAGTTCAAGTACGGCACCGGTGACAACATCGGTGAATATACGTATGTGAATGGCGAGGGCGGCTGGACAGCGTACGGAGACGAAGGAACATTCGCGTATGGCGGACAGACCGGCGAAGATCCATTCACTTTTACGGGGACGTGTTCAACGGGCTGCACCACCGGATCAACTCAGATCAAGGCGACTCCGGTGACCGGAAACTGCACTCAGGGTGTAGGGCGCTATTTGGTTGACACCACGAAAGCACCGATCACCGGAACGATATCAAACATCGCGGCGGGGCTGGGCGCCGGATCCGCGATCACCATCAGCACGACTGTGCCGGTGTCAAATGCATGGGGAACACTGGCTACCACGATCAATACTCCCCTTATCACCGTTCCTCCGTTCACAACTTCGCAGACATTCAATGTAAACATCACAAGCGGAACATTCACGACAGGCACCCTGGTTTGCTTTGCCGGAACGTTTCACGAGTGCGCAATTCCGACGGCGGTGGGCACCGCTTCAGGCGGCGTGCAATCTGTGACGATTCCCTTGCGAAAACCTCACAACAGCGGAACGTACATTTTTCAGGGGGGCTTGGCCGGCTATGGGCTCGAAGCAACGGCTTACACTCAAACCGGTTCGCAAACGTTGCGGTACCTGTTCGATGTGGTGGGCTCAACCGGATCGAATACGATTCAGGTGCTGCAATGGCAGCAGGGCGTTCCTCATGTAGTTTCCCTTTCCGCGCAGATCTATCAGTCGTTCAACATTGCGACAGGATTGTCGAGTTCGGGGACGACGGTTAGCGGAACGTACAATTCGTCCGGAAGCACTTTGTGGTTGCCGACGCAGTACCACGGAAGCATCATCATTTCGGGCGCTTCGGATTCGGCTCTGAACGCTCCGTGCAACGGCCTTACGTGGTCCAGCAGCACGGCATTCACGTGCACAATCGCAGGTCTCTCGGGATCGCACAATTCGACAACTGCATCAGCGGCAGTATTGGCGGTGAACGGCGGGCCGATGAGCAGCTTCAAGCTCTGGCCGATGGCTGAAGTGATTGACGTGCAGAACGAAGCAACTACGCCGCCAACGATGGATGGCACATTGCAGGTGGAGCCGAACGTCATTGCGTTTGCAACTGGAGACACCATTGAGGAAACTCACCATCAGTCAGCTCTTTTCGGGGTTGCGAGTCTTCACTCGCAGGTCTACAACCCGTTCTCTTTTGGAGGTCCTCTGAATACGGCGGTTGCTGGCCCGGGCGCGCAGGGCGGCGGGGCCAGTTCGACCTCAAATGCCATCGTCACGGCTGCGAACCGTCAGCCGGACAGCTATTACGTGCGCGGCGGAGGTGTAATGACGCCGCCAAACGCAATTAATGTTCAGGGGGCTTACCATATCGGTCTTGTCCTTGGAGAAGGTCCTTCGTCGCAGCAGCCGGTGATCCAGGTATCGCCTACCAGCGCCCAAAGCAACGATCCGAACTACAGCTACTATGCGTGGCAACTTTACGATAAGACGAGCTCGACTTATCTCGCGGTGAATCCGTATTCCGGTAATTCGACGTTCAACACGCCGGGGGCGGCCACATGGCAGGCTGCGAACCATACCTTCACGGGGTCAGTAACTTTCAACAGCTCGGTGTCGCTTCCGGCGAATGGCGTATCGGCAGGAACGTACACCAACCCGAGCATCACGGTTGGGGCGGATGGCAGAGTTACATCGGCCAGCAGCGGTGTTGCGAATGTTCAGATTACGACGGGCACTACCCAGATCGCAGCGAATACCTGCACCTCGAACACTGCGACTACGATGACGGGGCTAACGGCCACATCGGCCATTGTTCCGCCTACCCCGACGTCGAGCACGGTGGGGGTGACCGGGTGGGGCACTGACGGGCTGGTGTTCAAGTACTACGTAGCGGCAAACACGTTCAACTGGTCGGTCTGCAATGTGACTGGATCTTCGATCACACCGGGGGCGTCAATCACCTGGAATGTCGGAGCGCGATAAGCCCAAGCTGTTGGGCCTCGGAAGCCTGCAGTTCGAATCTATTCAGATGCGCGGGGAACACCGCCTCACGATGACCTTGTGAGGCGGTGCTCTTTTTTGGGCGCAGATGAGGGGATGTTCTGGACGGAAAGTTCGTGATGCCTGAAGAGGAAGCTGAGTTTGATCCACAAAACCTGACCGGCAATGACATTGTGGCCCTGGGCAAAAGGCTGGATGAGAGGCGGGATCCGCTAAGCGACTCCAACATACTGACGGACTTGGCGGAGGAATGGCTGCACATACGAACTCGATCGGGCGGTGTAAATCCTCTGCGGCTAAATGTTGTGCAGCGAGCATTTGAGCGGACCCGCGGACAACGGAACATCGTGCTTAAGGCTCGGCAGCTCGGCTTGACGACGTGGACCGCGGCCCGCTTTTTCATTAAGACGATTACGCAGCCGGGAACGTTGACGCTGCAGGTGGCGCACACACAGGATTCAGCGGAAGAGATATTTCGAATGGTGCACCGGTTTCTCGATTACATGCCGGCAAGTATTCGCGGCGAATGGCTGAGAACATCTAATGCGAATGCACGGCAGATTGTGTTTCCGAGACTTGAATCCGAGTACCGTGTGGTGTCGGCGGGGGAACGAAATGCAGGGCGTGGATTGACGGTGCAGAATCTGCATTGTTCTGAATTGGCGAGATGGCCCGGAAATCCGGCTGAGACGCTGGCGGGGCTTCGCGCGGCGCTTGCGCCGGGTGGAGAGCAGGTTCTGGAATCGACTCCGAACGGGGTGGGCGGATGCTTTTACGATGAGTGGCATAGCGCGGCGGAGACCGGTACGGTGCGGCACTTTTTCCCGTGGTGGATGGAGAAGAATTATCGGGCGGATGCCGTCGATGCTCAATCGTTAACAGAAGAAGAACGGAATCTGGTGGAGAACCATAGCCTGAGCCTGGAGCAGATCGGGTATCGCCGCCAGGTGAGGGCAAACTTCCGCGGGCTGGCGTGCCAGGAATTCGCGGAAGACGAAGAGACGTGCTTCCGTGCGAGCGGGGATTCTGTGTTCGAGCTCGAAGCGGTGGAGTTGCGGCTGAGTTCGGCGCCGCAACCGATGGAGCTACGGAGGAACGGCGAGCTGGAGATCTGGCTGCCGCCGTTGACGGGCAAGCACTATGTGATTGCGGTTGACCCGGCGGGCGGAGGAAGCGAGGGAGACTACACGGCTGCG
>DATJEO010000031.1:0-21283 GCA_035496515.1 Occallatibacter sp. | reverse complement strand
ATCTGTCAGCGTGCGCTGATTCGTCAGCAGAGCCGTCTCCGCCACCAGCACTTCCAGGTAATTCGTCACGCCGCCCTTGTATCTCTGATTAGACAGATCGAGCGAGTGCTGCGCCGCATCCACCGCGCGGCGTTCCGTCTTTGTCTCCTCATCCAGCACACGCAGGTCTGAAAGCCTGTCCTCCACTTCATTGAACGCGCTCAACACCGTCGCTCGATAGGTCGCCGCATCTGCCTCATACAAATGCCGCGCCTGTTCGGTGATCGCATGCCGTCGGCCCGCGTCGAACAGGATCTGCGTCGCCTGCGCTCCCAGGCTCCACAGCGCGCTCGGCCCCTGGATCAGTGTTCCGATATTCGTGCTTTCGAATCCGCCTCCGCCCCCGATCACCACGTTCGGATAGTACGCGCTGATCGCAATGCCGATCCGAGCATTCGCCTCCGCCGTCCGCCGTTCAGTCGCCGAGACATCCGGCCGTCTTTCCACCAACTGTGAAGGAACGCCCACCGGAATCTGCGGCAACTCCAGATCAAGTGGCTCTGGCTGCAGCGTCACCTCGCGCGCCTCTTTGTTGATGAGCGTTGCAATCGCATGCTCAAACTGGTTGCGTGCCTGCTGCACATCCACAAGCTGTGTGCGCGTAGTTTCCAGCTGCGTCAGCGCCTGCGCGACCACCACCTCCGTGGCCAGCCCTCCTTTGAAGAGCTGCTGATTCAACTCAACCTGATGCTGATAATCGGCAACCGCTCTTTCCAGCAGCCGCGCATCTGAATCCAGTCCCCTCAGCTCGAAGTAGTCAGTCGCCAGTTCCGCATGAAGCACAAGATCGAGATTCGCCAGGTCCGCTGCATTCGCCTGCGCGCTCGCCCGCGATGCCTCCACATTTCTCCGAACCCGTCCCCACAAGTCCGGCTCCCAGCTTGCCTGACCACCAAGCTGAAGGTCGGTGTATTGCTTTCCCGCGCCCGTTGATACCAGCGGCCGATGCGCGGAAACTTTGGCGCGCTCCCCCGAAGCATTCCCCGTCAGCGTCGGATAGAAATCCGCGCGTGCAATCCGCACCTGGTCGCGCGCTGCAAGATAGTTCTCCATAGCCGCGCGAAGGTTCTGGTTCTGTCTCGCGATCTGATCCTCAAGCGCGTTCAGTTGCGGATCGTTGTAGACCTCCCACCACTTTCCGCGGAGCATCCCGTCCGAGGGCGTCGCCTGCTTCCACGTCCCACCGTTCGGATTCGGCGGCGGCACAACTGCGCTTGCTGCGCTCTCCTTGTACGCAGGTGGTGGCGAAGCAGGCAGATCCGGCCGCTTATAGTTCGGTCCCGCGGTGCAGCCCGCCAGCAGGCACAACAGTGCCGGCAATGCACCGCTCCGCAGTTTCAGTCTCAACTGCGTCAATCCTTGCCCCCTTGGCCCTGTTCTCCGTTCTGTTGCCCTTGATTTGGATTCTGCGGATTCACCTTTTCTCCATCGATCAACGAATCGGGAGGATCCTGGATCACCAGATCGCCCGGCTTTAGCCCGCTCACAATCTGCACTGTCTTCCCATCGTCCTGCCCAATCGTCACCGGTACAACCCTCGCTGTATTGTCAGGACCAAGCACGCCCACCTGCGTCCCCTCACGGCGGAAGATGATGGCCGAGACCGGCACCACGAACGTCTGCACGGACTGAGCCTTGAAGTGAACTTGCGCCAGCGCTCCCGGCAGCAACTCGCCTTTGCGGTTGTCGACATCGATCTCCACCAGCAACGTACGGCTCGTCGGATCGATCGCATTCGAAGTGCGCACCAGCGTCCCCTGGAACGTCTGGCCCGGATGCTCGGGAAAAGAGATATCCATCTTCGTGCCGCGCTTCAAATTCGCCGAGTACATCTGCGGAACATTTGTATACACGCGCAATGTGTTGAGCGCCTGCATGTGAAACAGCTCGCGTGCGGCTCCTGTATCAATCAACTGTCCGGTATCGATCGAGCGTCCGGTAACTACCCCATCGAACGGCGCATAAACCTTCTCAAACGACTGAAGCTGCTTCAGACGCTCCACGTTGGCCTGTGCCGATCTCACTGACGAAGCCGTAGCCGTCGCCTGGTTCGTAAAGTTCTCCGTATCCTGCTGCGAAACCGCGTTCGTCGCTACCAGCCCCTGATAGCGCTGCGCCTGGGCTTTTGCATTCTTGGCATTCGCTTCCGCCGTACCAAGATCCGCCTCTGCCTGTGCGAGCTGCTGGTCGAGCTCCGGCGTTGCAATCTCCGCCAGCAGCGCACCCTTCTTCACGTGCGAACCCATGTCGTAGTACCACTTCGTAAGGTACCCGGAAGTCCGCGCATAAATCGGTGCATCCGTATACGCCGTCACGTTCCCGGGAAGCAAAAACGTATCCGTCGCTGCACCCTGCTTCGGCGCCAGCGCAATCACCACCGGGGCAGCAAGCTCCTGCGTCGACTCCGCCAGAACATTGGTTCGATGAATTCGGCTCAGGATTCCGAACGTTGCCAGCGCCGCAAACACCAGCAGGACAATCACGAGCGTCGTCACCGCAAGCCCCGTCGCGACCGGCTTTGCCTCAGGCGCGTGTTGCGTGTCGTGGCCCTCGTGCGGCATCTGCTTGTGGCTTCCCCGGCTTGCATTGGAAGTCGATTCGTTACTCATACCCTGCTCCAAAGCGAATTGCTGATTCTCTAATCATGCTCATCAGTCAAACTCGTCGAAAGTTGCGGCCTGGCTCTCGTGCCGCTTGGTGCGACTCTTCTTCTCCAGCCATCCGTGCACAACCGAGAAGAACGCTGGAACGAAAAACAGAGTCGCGAAAGTCGCCAGCAGCAGTCCACCTATAACCGCGCGACCCAGCGGCGCATTCTGCTCTCCGCCTTCGCCAAGGCCCAGCGCCATCGGCATCATGCCCAGAACCATCGCCAGTGCCGTCATCAGCACAGGACGCAACCGCACAAAACCCGCATTCAGTGCCGCCTGCCGTGCATCTCCCACCAGCTCTTCAAGCTGCTCCCGCGCGAAGCTGACCACCAGGATCGAATTCGCCGTGGCCACGCCCATACACATAATGGCCCCCGTCAGCGCCGGCACACTCAGCCGTGTCCCAGTCAGGAACAGGAACCATGCGATTCCAGCAAGCGCCGCGGGCAATGCCGAGATAATCAAAAACGGATCTAGCCACGATTGAAAATTCACCACGATGAGCAGGTAGACCAACAGAACAGAAATAATCAGTCCCATCAGCAGGCCAACATACGATTTCTGCATGGTCTCGCTTTGTCCGCGCAGCACGATGTGCGAGCCACGTGGCAATTGCTTCTCGTACTTGTCTTTGATCTTCTCTACCTCGCGCGTAACCGTGCCCAGGTCCGTGCCCACCACGTTGGTGTAAATATCGATCACAGGCTGCACGTCATAGTGGCTTACGGTTCCCAGTTCCGCGCCGGGCTTGAACTCCGCCAGGTTCCCAAGAATCTGCACCGGCTGAGGCGCCCCTGGCGCCATTGTCGTCTGAGCTGTGCCCCCTGTCCCTGCATTCCCAGGAGGATTCGCGCCCGCACTCGCTCCCGTGTTGCCCGCTCGCGTCACCGGCAGACTCTGCAATCCTGAAATGGAATCGAGCCGGTATTGCGGAGTCTGCACTGCAACGTTGTAGCTCACGCCGTTTCGCGGGTCGAGATAGAAGCTCGGCGTCGTCTGAAAGCTGCCGCTTAATGCCACCAGCAAACTCTGCGCCACGTCGCGCTGCGCAAAGCCAATAGCCTGCGCGCGTGTCCGGTCTACGTTTACAGTGAAGTTGGGAAGATCGAAGGGCTGGTGAATGCGGGCATCCGATGCTCCCGTGACATACCGGACCTCATTCAGCATCTTTTCCGCAACCGCGCGGTTGCCATACAGGTTCGGTCCCACGATCTGCACATCGATCGGTGCCGACAATCCGAAATTCAGGATTTGCGTGACGATATCCACCGGCAGAACATAAAACGTGACGCCCGGATAATCCCGTGCCAGCACGCCTCTGAGTTTTTCAACATACTCATCGGTAGGACGATGATTCTCCGACAGCTGGACCTGGATATCCGCATCGGCGGGCCCAATCGGTGCGGAAGTCGAATAGGAAAGATTCAGGCCTGAGTAAGGCAGTCCAACGTTGTCGACAATCGTTACCACTTCGTCCGCGGGAATGTTCTGACGAATCGTGCGGTCGATATGATCGCAAAGCGCGGCTGTCTCTTCGATTCTCGTACCCGTCCTGGCGCGCACGTGAATCTTGAATTGCCCCGCGTCAACCGAAGGGAAGAAGTCCTGGCCAAGCCACGGAGTAAGCAGCGCAACGGACCCGATCGCAAACATGATGAAAATGATCAGGAAGGCTCCGGCGAAGTTCACGCACAGCGTCAAGAGCCGTAGATACCCATTACGGAATCCGGTGAAGACCTTCTCAAATCCGCTCTGGAACCTTACAAACGGGTTCCGGCTGGCCTGCTTCCGCGCTACCTCCGCATCATCATGCTCGTGCAGCAGGTACTTGGCCATGGTCGGCACCAGCGTTCTCGAAAGCAGATAACTCGCAAGCATCGCGAAGATCACAGCCTCGGCCATCGGCACAAAAAGGTACCGCGCCACGCCGCTCAGCAGGAACATCGGCACAAACACAATGCAGATCGCCAGCGTCGACACGAACGCCGGGATTGCAATCTGCGCCGAACCATCCAGGATCGCCTGCTCCAGCTCCTTGCCCTGCTCGAGATAGCGGTTGATGTTCTCGATCGCAACCGTCGCGTCGTCGACAAGGATGCCGACCGCCAGCGCCAGTCCGCCCAGCGTCATGATGTTGATGGTTTCGCCCAGAGCTGAAAGCACGATCAGCGAGCACAGAATCGACAGCGGAATCGAAACCGCGATGATGATGGTCGACCGCCAGCTACCCAGAAACACCAGGATCATCACCGCTGTCAGGCAGGCCGCGATCAGCGCCTCGCGAACCACGCCATCGATCGCGCCTCGAACGAAGATAGATTGATCTGAAAGCGCATCGATCTTCGCCTGCGGCGGCAGCTGCCCTTTCACATAATCCAGCTTCTCGTGAATGTTCTTGATAATGTTCAGCGTCGAGGCCGAGCCCGTCTTCATGATCGACATCATCACGGAACGTTGCCCGTTCACCCGCACGATGTTCGTTTGCGGCGGGTTTCCGTCCCGCACATGCGCCACGTCTCGGACGTAGATCATCGCGCCATTCACAACGCGGATGGGCAGATTGTTCAGCTCGTCGACAACCGATGGCGCCGAGTTCGTCTCGATCGAATACTCAAACCGGTCCATCTTCATAGTGCCGGAGGGCACGATGAGGTTTTGCGCCGACACCGCGTTCACCACGTCTGCCGGAGATAGCTGGTGGGCCTGTAACGCCCTCGGGTCGATATCGACTTGGATTTGGCGCTGTTTGCCGCCATAGGGATAAGGCGTCTGCGCGCCCTCCACCGTGGCCAGCTGCGTGCGAATCGTGTTCTGGCCCATGTCAAACAACTGTTGTTCGCTTAGCCCCGCACCCGAAAGGCCCAGCATCAGCACCGGCACGCTCGACGCATTGTACTGGATGATGAATGGGGGATTTGTGCCAGGCGGCAGCTGCCGCAGCTGTACTTGTGAGATCGAAGTAACCTGCGCCACCGCGCTGGCCACGTTGGCATGAGGCTGAAAGAAAATCTTGATTACCGCAACCCCGGCAAGCGTTTGCGACTCGATGTGCTCAATGTCGCTCACCGTCGTCGTCATGCCGCGTTCACTATTGCTGACGATCCGGTTCGCCATCTCCTGCGCTGATAGCCCGCTGTAGTTCCACACCACCGTCACAACGGGTATGTCGATATTCGGAAAAATATCCGTCGGCATCGACAGGATGCTGTACACGCCCAGAATCAGAATCAGGAGCGCGAAAACGACAAATGTATACGGCCGCCGAAGCGCAAGCCGAACAATCCACATACGGTGGTACTCGCTCCTTCGGCAAAACCTGCGAAACTGGGTTCTGCCGGATTCTTTCCGAGGTCAACGCGCCCAGATGCTTTTCATCTGCTGTCGTTGGCCAGGGGCCACGTAATCCCTGCGTTTGCATGAGGCGATTTGCCAGGTTAACGATCGAGAGAGGAACGCCTCGCGAACCGTGGCGACCCATTCAAGGCAAAAGCGGCTCAGTGGAATCCAGCCTGTCGGCAAGGCGCCGGCAAGCCGGGTCAAAGTTCAGCTAAACAGTCAATTTTAGTCGATCATGCACGGTCAAACGAAAGCGCCGCCTGCTCATGCGCGGCTGCCCGTCACGCAGAAGCTCTGCTCTATAGGACGGCTTTTCAAGGCTCGAGGCTTCATTTTCCAGATCGTATGTATCAGGATGCGAGTTGGTTCAAAGCATTTTGGATTCGAGCTCGGTTTAAGGTTCCTTTCATGTGCCGGTCCCATCATTCCGCCAGTGGCTGGACACAACGAAACTCCGCGCCATTTCATCAGAATGAGAATTCTGCGAAACGGTCGCTCGTTCCCGATCCAGTGCTCGACCGTTGTTTCAGATCACCGCGAGATTCAGATCGGGCGTTCTCCAACTTCTCCCGGCGTACGCAGGTCGCGCCGAAGCGAAACCTTTCACCTGTTGAAACCGTCCCTATTATGGGTGCCCGCACGCTAAACCCTCTCCTCATGCTCCATGTTTTCAGCCGGATAACCTGACTCTCTCTTTTTTTGAAGATACTGAATGACTGGAAGTTATAAACATGCCGATTCAAAACGCCACTGAGCCTGAACTTTCAAAGACCGGTGAGTCGCAGCCTCACAAGAATCCCTGGCTTCGCGTTTTCATCTACCTCGTGCTGATTGCTGCCGGAGCATTCATCGGCTGGCGCGTCTACCAGAACAAGGAAAAGACTGCCGCAAACACCGCCCATCAGGCTGCAGCGCTCATGAATCGCCCTGTTCCCGTGCAGGTCGTCCCCGCCGAGCAGAAGGCCATGCCCATCTATCTCACTGGTCTTGGCACTGTGACTCCGAATTTCACCGTCACGGTCAAGGCAAGAGTCAGCGGCGAACTGCTCCCAGTCAAGTTCACCGAGGGTCAGGAAGTCAAAGAGGGCGAGACCATCATGGTTATTGATCCCAGGCCTTATCAGGCATCGCTCGACCAGGCCAAGGGAACCCTCGCCCATGATCAGGCGCTGCTCAAGAACGCCCAGGCCGAGGTCAATCGCTACAAAGCTCTCTTCGCTGCGGGAGTAGTCTCCAGGGAGTCCCTTGAGGCCAACGAGGCCCAGCTCGGTCAGTACGAAGGCGCGATCCAATCCGACAATGCTGCCGTCGAAAACGCCCAGCTCCAGCTGAGCTGGTGCTATATCAAGGCGCCAATCAGCGGCAAAATCGGCCTCCGCCTCGTCGATCCCGGCAATATAATCTCCGCAAATTCGACCAACCTCGTCGTCATAAACCAGCTGAAGCCGATCGCCGTCTACTTCACCCTTCCTGAAAACCAGCTGCCCCAGGTGCTCAAGCGCCTTGCTTCCGACAAACGCATGCCGGTTGACGCATTTGACCGCAGTGACACCCAGCTTCTGACGAAGGGCAGCCTGCTCACTGCCGACAACCAGATCGATCCCACCACGGGCACCGGAAAGCTAAAGGCCGTCTTCAATAACCAGGACTCCGTCCTCTTCCCCAACCAGTTCGTCAATATTCACCTCGTCCTCGAAAACCGGCAGAACGCGCTGGTGGTGCCATCAGCCGCAATCCAGACCGGCCTTAATGGCTCCTTGTTCGTCTGGACCGTAAACAGCGACAACAAAGGCGGCCAGGTCGCCCAGATGCAGCCGGTCAAAGTCGCGCTGGCTGAGGGCCAGACCACCATCCTCGACAGCGGCCCCGCCCCTGGTGCTCAGGTTGTGGTCGATGGCGCGGAGCGCCTACGTCCCGGCCAGCCCGTCACCACCTCTGCCGCCCGCCCCCGTCAGGCCGGCGGACGCCAGGGAGCCCAACCCGCAGCATCAGGCGATGCTGAACCCGGCGCCCCAAATCAACCCGGCTCTGCCCAACCGCCATCTGCTCAACCCGGACTTGGCCAACCCGCTCCCGGTTCCCGCCCCGGCGGCACTCCTGGCCAGCCCGGCGCGAATCGCCGTTCCGGCCAGTACCGCAGCAATCAGAGCCCAAGCTCCAATCAAAGGCAGCAGCAGTGAGTCTCAGTCCATCCCGGCCGTTCATTCTTCGCCCCATCGCTACATCCCTGCTGATGGCGGCCATCATGCTGGCTGGCGGTGTGGCCTTCCTGCAACTGCCGGTCTCTGCTCTGCCGGAAGTGGACTACCCCATCATTCAGGTACTCACCTTCTATCCGGGTGCCGGACCTGAAGTGATGGCCTCCTCCGTCACTGCTCCTCTGGAGCGCCAGTTCGGCCAGATGCCCGGCCTCAAGCAGATGACCTCCACCAGCTCCGGCGGCGGCTCGGTCATCACGCTTCAGTTCAATCTCGAAGAAAACATCGACGTCGCCGAGCAGGAAGTCCAGGCCGCCATCAACGCCGCCAACAGCTTCCTCCCCAACGACCTTCCCAACCCCCCTGTCTACAGCAAGGTGAACCCGGCTGACGCGCCCATCCTTACCCTCGCGCTCACATCCGATTCACTGCCTCTCGACAAAGTCGAAGATGCTGCTGACACCAACCTGGCGCAGAAAATCTCCCAGGTATCAGGAGTTGGACTCGTATCGATCGCCGGTGGCCAGAAGCCCGCCGTCCGTGTGCAGGCAAATCCAACCCAGCTCGCCGCTTATAACCTCAGCCTCGAAGACCTCCGCACCGCCCTTGCCGCTGCCAACGTCGATCAGGCCAAAGGCACCCTCAACGGCAGCCGACAGTCGTACACTATCAATGCCAACGACCAGCTTCTCTCCAGCGCCGACTACCTGCCCATCATCGTCGCCTACCGCAATGGCGCCCCCGTCCGCACCTCAGATGTCGCCAGCGTAATCGACGCCCCCGAGAACACCCAGCAGGCCGCCTGGATGGGTCGCCAGCAAACCGGCGCCCTCCCAGCCGTTATCGTCAACGTGCAGCGCCAGCCCGGCGCCAACATCATTGCCGTGGTCGACCGTATCCACAAGCTGCTCCCAACGCTAAAGGCCAGCCTTCCTGCCAACATCCAGGTCCACATCCTCACCGACCGCACCAGCACCATTCGTGCATCCGTGAAAGACGTCGAATTCGAGCTGATGCTCACTGTCGCGCTGGTCTTCATGGTGATCTTCCTCTTCCTGCGCAATTTCGCCGCCACCATCATCCCCTCCGTCGCAGTGCCGCTCTCCATCGTCGGCACCTTCGGCGTGATGTACCTGCTCGGCTACAGCCTCAACAACCTCACCCTCATGGCGCTCACCATCTCCACCGGCTTCGTTGTCGACGATGCCATCGTCATGATCGAAAACATCTCCCGCTTTATCGAGGAAGGCGAGTCGCCGATGAAAGCTGCCCTCAAGGGCAGCGCCCAGATCGGCTTCACCATCATGTCGCTGACCGTCTCGCTCATCGCGGTGCTCATACCGCTGCTCTTCATGAGCGATGTAGTTGGCCGCCTCTTCCGCGAATTCGCCATCACCCTCGCCGTCACCATCCTCGTCTCGGCCGTGGTTTCCCTCACGCTGACTCCGATGATGTGTTCGCGCATTCTCCAGGACAAGGCTCACGCAAAACAGACCCGCTTCTACTACTGGTCCGAGTCGGTCTTCAACTCCATCATTGCCTCTTACGGCCGCGCTCTGAAGAAGGTCCTCAATCACCGTTTCATCACGCTGCTCGTCACCATCTCCACCTTCGTCGCCACCGTCCTGCTCTTCATCGCAATTCCCAAAGGCTTCTTCCCGGTACAGGACACAGGCGTCATCCTCGGCATCAGCGAAGCGCCACAGACCGTCAGCTTTGCGGAGATGGCTCGTCGCCAGCAACAGCTCGTCGACATCGTTCTGCAGGATCCTGCAGTCGACAATGTCTCCTCGTTCATCGGCATCGACAACGTCAATACGACGCTCAACTCCGGTCGCATCCAGATCACCCTCAAGCCGCTCGAAGACCGCAAGATCTCCGCATCCGATGTTATCCAGCGCCTCCAGCCCAAGGTCGCCGACGTCAACGGAATCCAGCTCTTCCTCCAGCCCCTGCAGGATCTCTCCGTCGAAGACCGCGTCAGCCGCACGCAGTTCCAATACTCGCTCGAAGACCCGAACTCCGCGGAACTCGCCACCTACACGCGCAAGATGGTCCAGGAGCTCAGCAAAGACCCCGCTGTAACTGACGTCGCCAGCGACCTTCAGGATCAGGGCCTCGGCGCACAGCTCGTCATCAATCGCGATACCGCCGCCCGTCTCGGAATCGCCATGGCCGACATTGACAACACGCTGTACGACGCCTTCGGTCAGCGTCAGATCTCCACAATCTTCACGCAGCTCAACCAGTACCACGTCGTCATGGAAGTCGGGCACAACTTCCAAACCAACCCAACGACGCTCAACAATCTCTACGTCAAATCGAGCAACGGCACGCAAGTTCCGCTCAGCAACCTCGCGCACTGGGAGCAGACGCGCGCCCAGCTCTCCATCGGCCACCAGGGGCAGTTCCCGTCCACCATCGTCAGCTTCAATCTCGCTCCCGGCAAAGCCCTCGGCGACGCCGTCAAAGCCGTCAACAATGTCGAGAAAAACATCGGCATGCCCAACAGCATCAACGCGAGCTTCCAGGGCACCGCTGCCGCCTTCCAGACGTCGCTCGCCAACGAACCCATCCTGATCCTTGCCGCTCTGATCACCGTCTACATCGTGCTCGGAGTCCTATACGAGAGCTACATCCACCCCATCACCATCATCTCCACGTTGCCGTCGGCTGGCGTCGGTGCGCTGCTCGCTCTCATGCTCTTCCGCGTTGAGTTCAGCGTCATCGCGCTCATCGGAATTATCCTGCTCATCGGAATCGTGCAGAAAAACGCCATCATGATGATCGACTTCGCTCTGCAGGCCGAACGCGAAGAAGGGAAATCGTCAGAGGAAGCCATCTTCCAGGCATGCCTGCTGCGCTTCCGCCCCATCATCATGACCACCATGGCAGCGCTGCTCGGCGGCCTGCCCCTCGCACTCGGCGGCGGCACCGGCGCGGAACTTCGCATGCCCCTCGGCGTGAGTATCGTCGGCGGCCTGATCTTCTCGCAGATGCTGACGCTCTTCACCACCCCCGTGGTTTACCTCTACTTCGACCGGCTTGCGAAGCGCTTGCAGCCGCGCGATCTGACAGAACCCGAACGGCAGATGGCCACGGCGGACTGAGGCGCCACGATGCATCTATCCGCACCATTCATCAAGCGGCCCGTAGCCACCTCACTGCTGAGCATCGCGCTCCTCCTCGCAGGATCGGTGGCCTATTCGGTCCTGCCTGTCGCCTCCCTGCCCGACGTCGATTTCCCGGTCATCGGCGTAGGAGCCGGTCTCCCCGGCGCCAGCCCTGCAACCGTCGCATCCGCAGTCGCAACGCCCCTGGAGCGCCAGTTCGGCCGCATCGCCGGTGTCAACGAGATGACGTCGACCAGTTCATTGGGTTCGGCCAACGTCACCCTGCAGTTCGATCTCAACCGCGACATTGATGCCGCATCCCGCGACGTGCAGGCCGCCATCAATGCCGCCCGCAGCCAGCTTCCCGCGTACATGCCGCAGAATCCCGGCTATCGCAAGGCCAACCCCTCTGACGCACCGATCTTGATCCTGACCCTCACGTCGGACGTCGTCCCTAAACCTCAGATCTACGACATGGCAGACTCCATCCTCGCGCAGAAGATCGCGCAGATCCGGGGAGTCGGACAGGTCTTCGTGGGAGGCAGCTCGCAACCAGCCGTCCGCGTCGAGCTCAACCCCATGCAGCTCGCTAACAATGGCATTGGCCTTGAGGCCGTACGAACCGCCCTCACCAATGCCAACGCCAACCGCCCCAAGGGCAGCTTCAACGACGCCCAGCACCGCTGGCAAATCGACGACAACGATCAGATCTTTAAGGCCTCCGAATACAAAACCACCATTGTCGGCTACAACAAGCAGACCGGAGCCACCGTCCGCCTTGGCGATCTCGGAGAAGTCGTCGACTCCGTATCCGACATCCACACCGCGGGATTCGCCGGCAATAACCAGCCCGGCCACAGCGGCACTCTCAAAGACGCCGTCCTCCTCATCATCTTCAAAATTCCCGGCGCAAATGTCATCGACTCCGTTGACGCAGTTTTGAAGGAGATGCCGCGGCTCCAGGCCGAAATTCCGCCGACCATCCAGATGAACATCGCGGTCGATCGCACCACCACCATCCGCGCCAGCGTTCGCGACGTCGAAATCTCCCTCGGCATCAGCGTGCTCCTCGTCGTTCTCGTCGTCTTCATGTTCCTTCGCGAAATCTGGGCCACCATCATCCCGTCCATTGCCGTACCCCTTTCTCTCGTCGGCACCTTTGGCGTGATGTACCTGCTCGGTTACACCATCGACAACCTGTCGCTGATGGCCCTCACTATCTCTACTGGCTTCGTGGTCGATGACGCGATCGTCGTCATCGAGAACATCACCCGCTATCTCGAAGAAGGCATGAAGCCCTACGAAGCAGCAATGCGAGGCTCGAAGGAGATCGGATTCACTGTCCTCTCCATGAGCACATCTTTGATCGCTGTCTTTATCCCCATCCTGCTCATGGGTGGCATCATCGGCAAGCTCTTCCGCGAATTCGCCGTCACTCTCAGCGTTGCCATCGCCGTCTCCATGCTCGTCTCCCTGACGACGACCCCCATGCTTTGCGCCCGCTTCCTCAAGCAGCGTGACGAGAGCCGCCACGGGCGACTCTATCGCTTTTTCGAGAATGCCTTTCAGTACATCCATTACGAGTACAACATTGCACTGCGCTGGGTGCTCCGCCACCAGGGAATCACTCTCGGCGTCGCCATCCTCTGCGCCTTTGCCAACGTTTACCTGTTCATGATCGTTCCCAAAGGCTTCTTCCCCCAGCAGGACACCGGCAGAATGGGTGGTCAAACCATCGGCGAACAGGACATCAGCTTCCCGGCCATGCGTGACAAGCAGCAGAGACTCGCCCAATTTGTTCTGAACGATCCCGCCGTTGCCACGGTCACTGCATTTGCCGGCGGCGGCCGAGGCAGCAACAACACCGGATTCATGTTTGTCTCGCTCAAGGACCCTGACCAGCGCCCCGGCCACGTCACCGCCGATCAAGTTGTCAACCGCCTCCGCGGCAAACTTCTCAGCGTTCCCGGCGCACGCACCTTCCTCCAGGCGCAGCAGGATATACACGTCGGCGGTCGCGGCAGTGCGGCTCAGTATCAGTACACTCTCTCTGATCCCAACGTTGACGAACTGAACACCTGGTCACCGCGTCTCGAAGCAAAAGCGCGAACCCTCCCCGAGCTTCGCGACGTATCCACAGACGAGCAGGATCACGGTCTCTCCGAAACCCTGGTCATCAATCGCGACTTGGCCGCCCGTCTCGGTATCTCGATGTCCGCCATCGACCAGGTGCTCTACGATGCCTTCGGCCAGCGTCAGGTCTCCACCATGTACACCGGCCTGAACCAATACTTCGTGGTGATGGAGGTTGCGCCGGAATACCAGCTCAGCCCCGATGCGCTCAACAATATCTACATCAAGACAGGCTCGACTGGCGCCGCAGCTTCCGTCCCTCTGCTCGGATCAGCCACACCGGCTGCCGCCACCGCAGTATCAGGATCTTCCCCCGTGGCCAGCTCAACCTCCGCACCTTCCGGAGCCTCCGCAGCTTTCCCCACCTCAGCTGGCCAGCTTGTCAGTTCAAGCACCAGCCACAGTTCCTCTATCACCACCGCCACACCCACGGCTGGAACTACCACCAACCCCGTCGCCTCGAACATTGCCGCCATCGCCGCATCGAACAGCGAGTCCACAACTACCGCGGCCATCAGCTCCGGCACCCTTACCGGCTTGCCCTCCGGTGTGACATCTCTCCCATTCGCAGTCGAAAGCACCGGCTCCGCTGTGCCCGCAACCATTCCAGCCACCACGACCGGCGCCGCCTCCGCGACCGGAGCCACCTCCGCGACCGGAGCCATGGTCCCCCTTTCTACCATCGCCCACTGGGAACAGAAACGAACCTCGCTCACCGTCAATCACCAGGGCCAATACCCAGCCGTCACTCTTACCTTCAATCTCGCGCCAAACGTCGCGCTGGGTGACGCAGTGACTGCGCTGCAGCAGGCCCAGGCTGAAATCGGCATGCCCTCAACCGTTCACGCCACCTTCCAGGGAACCGCCCAGGCCTTCCAGGAATCTCTCAAAAACGAGCCCTACCTGATCCTCGCCGCCATCGTCGCCGTCTACATCGTCCTCGGCATCCTCTATGAGAGCCTGATCCACCCCCTCACGATCCTCTCCACCCTTCCCCCAGCAGGCGTTGGAGCGATCCTTGCTCTCCTCATCACCGGCACCGACCTCAGCATCATGGCGCTCATCGGCGTCCTTCTCCTCATCGGCATCGTCAAGAAGAACGCCATCATGATGATCGACTTCGCCCTTCAGGCCGAGCGCGACGAAGGTCTGCCGCCGGTCGAAGCCATCTACCAGGCATGTCTCCTGCGCTTTCGACCCATCATGATGACCACCCTCGCGGCCATGTTCGGCGGGCTACCCCTCGCCATCGGCATGGGTGTCGGCTCCGAACTCCGCCAGCCCCTGGGCATTACCATTGTTGGCGGCCTCCTTGTTTCCCAGGCCCTCACGCTCTTTACCACCCCTGTCGTCTACCTCTTCTTCGACAAGCTCCAGTGGCGCGTTATGAAGCTCCACCGCATCGGCTCTGAACTTGAAGAGCCCACCGGCGACTAGCCCAGCTTGCGTCTCCTCGGATATCTTTCGAGTCAGCACCCTCACCCCATCGTGCATGGAGGTTTGCCTTATGAGCGGGTGATTACCTAAGTTCTCAACGTAACTTATTTAATATAATGTAGTTACTGTCCGCTTCTATCACCAAAGTCCGCTTTCGTACACAATTTGGGTAATGTCTCACATGGTGACCTCGGTCTATTCTTCCGTGCATAGCAGTTCAGATTCTGCTAAATCACATCCGCCAATCCCCACGCCCCTCGTTCTGAGAATTAGCGGATCAGATAAATGCGGATTCCCACGAAGACTGCTGCAAGGAGATCCGATGGGCAACCAGGGAACCCGGGCTAACTACCTCGCCGCTTTCGAAAGCGCCAACCATCAACTGGAGTACATCTACTCCGAATACCACGACCTTCAGCGCCGCAAAGAAAAGCTTGAGGGAGTGCTGAGCGCTCTCGAGCCGTTCCTTGAGTCTGCACCCAGTTTCAACCAGGAAGCTTACGCCCCAGAACCTGTTCAGGCGCCCGAGCCCATGTACGCGGAGCGCTATTCCGCCCCCGAGCCCATCGCTGAACCAGTGATGCGTGTCGAAAGATTCGCGGAACCCCAGGCCCCTTCGTCATTTGCTTCCGCTGAAACCCAGCTCGACCCGCTCCAGCTCCGCATCAACCGCGCCCTCGGTCTCGCTGTCGCATAGACCACCAAATTGCGAACACTCTCCGGCCGAGCCTCGAAGCTCGGCCTTCCTTTTCTGTTTGAAAGATCAGCCGCGCGCAAAAGAAAAGGGCGGCTTCATTCAAAGCCGCCCCGCCCTTCTTTCTTTTACGTTCAGGCGCGCACGTAGATGGGCTCTTCCACTCCGGCTTTAGCCACATCAATCAGCCGAACGGGATAGTAAGCATTCCGCGTGTACTGCTTCACCATGCGATTCGTATTGAAGTACGACCCGTTGAACGCCAGCGTATTCCGCATCATCTTGGCCCACTTGTCGGGCTCAGACCGATACATCGGCACAACGGCATTCTCGAGTTTCGTGTATAGGTTTACAGCCTCTTCGCCGTCGTTCGCGCCGTCTTCAATCGCCCATCCCGTCACGCCTTCGATGCAGCCTTCAATCCACCATCCGTCCAGGATCGAAAGGCTCGGTACGCCATTTAGTGCCGCCTTCATGCCGCTGGTACCTGAAGCCTCGTACGGCCGCCGTGGCGTATTCACCCATACATCCACTCCAGCCGTGAGCAGCGCGCCCAGGTCCCATGCGTAGTTCTCGAGGTAAACGATCCGCAGCATGTCATTCGACAGCTTGCCCGCTGTCTCGATCACGCTGTGGATGAGGGCCTTGCCCGGCTCATCCGCCGGATGAGCCTTGCCCGCATACAGAATCTGCAGCCCCCCTGCCTGCGTAGCGATCTTCAGCAATCGCTCAGGATCGGTGAACATCAGGCTCGCCCGTTTATAGGTCGCCGCGCGCCGCGCAAATCCCAGCGTCAGAACGTTCGGATTCAGCACCAGTCCTGTCCGCGATGCCACCTCGGTCAACAGCGCTTCCTTCGCGCTGTGATGTGCGTTCAGAATCTCCTGCTCCGGCAGATCGATCGCATTCCGCAGGCACAGATTGTCGCGCCGCCACGAGGGAATATGCGTGTCAAGCATCTGTTGCACTGGTTCTGAAATCCATGTCGGTGCGTGTACGCCATTCGTAATCGCATCGATCTGATACTGCGGGAACATCTCCCGCGATACCTTCCCATGCTGCATGGCAACGCCATTCGCATAGCGCGAGAAACGCAGCGCCAGCATCGTCATATTTAGCAAGCCGTCTTCAAACACTCCGAGCCGTTCCAGCCGCGACGTTCTGTCGCCGCCAAGAATGCGGATCGCCTGCTCGGTCGAGAACCGGTCGTGCCCTGCCGGAACCGGCGTGTGCGTCGTGAACACGCACTTGTTGCGCACCTGCTGAATGTCCGCTTCTGTCGGAGAATTCAGCGGGCCGCCGCCCATCTCACTCTCGAGTAACGCGAGCGTCAGCAGCGCCGCATGCCCCTCGTTCATGTGATAGACGTTCACCTTCAGGCCCATCGCATTTGCGATGCGAACGCCGCCGAGGCCAAGCACGATCTCCTGCTGCAAGCGATAATTCGTATCGCCTCCGTACAGGTGATCCGTCAGCCCGCGATCCCAGCCCGAATTGCCATCAAGATCTGTATCCAGCAGGTAGATCGGCACGATATGCCCGTAGCGGCCCACCATGTCGTAGCGCCAGGCGCGTACAGTTACATCTCGCCCTTCCACTGAGACCCTGATCCGCGCGGCTTCTTCCGTGCAGAGTTCAGCTGGATTCCAGGGTTGCACTTCTTCCGTCTGATCGCCAGCCTGATTCAGATGCTGCTGGAAGTATCCCTTCCGGTGCGCCAGCGAAAAGGCAACAAGCGGAATTCCGAGGTCCGCTGCCGAACGAAGCGTGTCGCCGGCTAGCATTCCAAGCCCGCCCGAATACGTGGGGATCCTGCGGTCGATCGCAATCTCCATCGAGAAGTAAGCGACCAGGCCGGAAGCAGGAGTTATCTCATAGGAAAAAGGCTTATTCAAATTCTGTTGCATCCTCTATATCTCTCTGCGCGCTCAAATGCCGATCGGCACGAAATCAGAAACTAACTGTCTCCGCGAGACTTCAAAAACTCGCGGAAGGTAACGGTTGATGTGGCCCGCCGGAGATCCATCTCTCCTGGTCTGTTCTGGGCCCATTTTGCGGAAACCTGTCAAAGATTCTAGCAAGGAAAAACGGTTTTGTTCTCCAGATACAGCTCCTCCGGGGGTGACTTCTGAGAGCCGAGTTTTCCACTTATGGTAATGAGATGCAGAGTTGCTTGTTCGGGAAATCGTTGGTCTTTCAATGCGAGAGACTTGCTGCAACCTTGTGCGCCCCGCTCGACGCATGGCAAATGTGTATCTGCGGCGTAATACCCGTTGCATCCGCGTAACTTGCGCCGAGCGCTTGCGCAAATCTCCGCGCCTCGTTTTGTTCCACCAGATTGATCGTGCACCCGCCGAATCCGCCCCCGGTGAGCCGAGCGCCAATCAGACCCGGAATCTCATTCGCCAGCTTGACCATCGTGTCGGCTTCGGCGCAGCTCGCTTCAAAATCCTTGCTGTAGCTCTCATGCGCCTCCGCCATCAGTCTTCCAAGCTCTTTCAAGTCATGATGGATCAGCGCTTCCGCTGCAGCCACTGTGCGCGCGTTCTCCGTGATAACGTGGCGCGCGCGTTTCAATGCATTGGGGCTCATCTCCCCGCCCCACTTCTTCAGATCCTCCACGGTCGCATCGCGAAGGAAGCGAACTTCAGGCCGATGCCGCGCAATCACGCTCGCCGCCTCTTCCACCTGCGCCCGGCGCGACGTGTACTCGCCCCCGGCCACCGAGTGCTTCACCATCGTATTGGCAATCACCAATGCCACATTCGCCGGGATCGGCGCCAGTCTGAAACTCAAGTCTCTGCAATCCAGCAGCAGCGCATGATTCTCTTCACCATTGGCCGAAATGAACTGATCCATGATTCCGCAGCTCGAGCCGACAAATTCGTTCTCCGCCCGTTGGCAAAGCCGCGCCAGTTGCGGTCCCGGATAATGCACCTTCAGCAGCGACGTGACTGCCAGCGCCGTTGCCACTTCAATCGCGGCCGAACTCGAAAGTCCTGAACCCACCGGTACATCCCCGAACAGGCTCAGGCTGAATCCCGTCATCCGATGTCCTTCGCCAACGAGAATGGACATCACGCCCAGCGGGTAGTCGCTCCAATGCTGCCTCGCACTCGGTAGCGCTGCTGCGTCAAACGTGCACTCTTCCCTGAAGTTCTCTGAGTAGATCGCAATCTTGCCGTCGGTCCTCGGCGAGATTCCCGCCAGCGTCGCAAAATCGATTGCCGCGGGCATCACGAATCCTTCGGCGTAATCGGTGTGTTCTCCGATTAAATTCACCCGACCCGGAGCGGCAAAAATCTCCGGCTCGGCCTTAAAACGGCCCACATGTAAGGAACGCAGTGCTTCAGGATCATGCATCTGTTTATCTCTCGATTCGTTCGATCTCAACTTGCATAGGCCACGAGAATGATTCGCCCGCCGCCAGTTCTCGCGACCATCGCCCCTTCACAGCCAGCGAATCCACTGGTGCAGTCGACGGTTCCATCGCTACGCAAACCTGCTTCGGTCCCGGCCCTTCCGGCCATCCTCCATAGCAGATCCACAGACCCAAATACGGTGTCGCAGCAGCATCAAATCGTACGCGAATGCGCAGCCCAGCCGACTTCCGCTCCAGGGCGCACCAGTTTTCGCTCGCACTCAGTGGACCCGCAAAAAGTTTGTCGCCAATCCCTGAATCTCGGCGATCCACAACGCTCAGATCGGCTGTGCCCCCAGCCGCGAGTTTCGCAACGGGCCAGGTCACCTTATCTCCGCCTTTTCCCAGACGCTCTCCGCCCGATCCCTCCACCTTCACCGAACTGATCGATTCCGGCAGAACAATCCAATCGCCCTCTTCACAGACAAAGAGCGGATGCGCCGCCCACGACCACGGCACTGCATAGGAACCAACGTTCTGCACGCGGTAGCTCAGCTCCAGTCGCCATCCCCGCTCGACCTCCCGCAAATGCATCGTCCGCTCAACTTCCAGCGGTAGCGAAAAACATTTCCCAGATAGCGTCAGCGCATTTTCGTGTTGAGCTTTGTCCTCTGCTCCCAGCTTTTCTAATCCCTGTTTTCCCCACTCAACCCGCCAGAGGTCCCCATGATCCGGAACCTCGGCCACACCCGCTGCCGTCTGAACAGAACACGCGGCCACAGAAGGCAGGCATTCATCCCATCCGCTCGCGTCGGCCCTATCAAAGCTCATGGTCCGCGTTCGGGTTGTTATGGGTGATAGCGGGGCTTGCAGAAGCTCTTGCGACCCGATCCGGATCGACGCGATTTTGCCGCCATACTGGGGAAGAACAGTGATCTCGCACTCACCGGCCGCCATGAGAACGTTTTCACTTTGAACGCTAAATGTTCTTCCTTCTGGCATCTTCAGCCATTCTCCACTTCAGAGCATGCGCCGATCAACTCTTCCCAGATTCGATCCAGCCATGCCTCATGCTCCGGCTTCATCAATACCGAACGAAGGCAGGTCACCAGCCCTTCGCCGCTGCTGGCAGATCCAAACCAGAATTGCGGCAATTGTACTAGCGCCAGGTGCAGGTTGCGCTCAGCTGAGGCTGAAAAAATCGATTGCGCCAGTTCCGACGCTCTCTCCGCCGTCTGCGCTCTCACCTTCCAGACCACGATGTCCAGCTCCGGCCTGCCTGCTTCGAGCGCCTCAAATCTCTCGTCAGATCGCAACCGTCGATCAAGCTCCAGCGCCGCCCGCCGTCCCGTAGCCAGTCCCTCAGCAAACTCGCCGTCAGGTTGAAGCGGCAACAGCCTATGCGTGGTCCACAGCGCAACCGCAGCCGCCCCTGCCCGCGAACATTCGAGGCTGATCTCACCCAGGTGCAGTTCTTTCGAAGTGAAGTACGTATACGGCGAATCATGCTTATAAAACCGCCCGACCGAGGGATCACGAAACAGCACGCATCCGCAACCATACGGCTGCAGCCCATGCTTATGCGGATCGATCACAATCGAGTCGGCCCGCCCTATTGCCTTATAAGCCTGCTGTGCCGGTTTCTCCAGCTTGTCCTCGATCAGCTTGAAGTACCCTCCGTAAGCCGCGTCGACATGCACCCGAAAGCCGTATCTCTCACGCAGATCCAGGATCTCCGGCAATGGATCCACCGCTCCGATCGCCGTCGTACCCAGCGTCGCCACCACCGTACCCACGTCACCTTTGCGCAGCTCATCCTCCAGCGCATCCAGCCGCATCCGTCCCCGCCCGTCCGCGGGAACTGAGCTGTATTCCAGCTTCAACACGCTCGAAATCCGGTGATGCGTATAGTGCGCCTGCTCCGACCCAAGTATCCGCCTGCGCGATCTAGTCCCTATTCCCTTGGTCCCGGATCCCTCACCTAATCCCTCTTCCCTAATCCCTGATCCCTGCACCTCCCCCGCCACCCACAGCGCTTCCAGGTTCGCCATCGTGCCGCCCGAGGTCAGATGTCCCAGGTATTCACTCCACCCGAACATTCGCGCAATCTCCGCCACTGCCTCAATCTCCATCTCGGAGCTGGCCCTACCCCCATCCCGAGCGTGATTGTTGGGATTGATCGCCATCGCCAGCGCATAGGCCCCCCGTGCCACAGGGTGGGGCGGCTTCAGCATCTGCCCGGCATACAAAGGATGAAAGTAGGGATAATTGTCGCCCAGCCGTTGCGCGGTCTCCTCGAGCACCGCCGCCATCGCATCCTC
>DATJEO010000030.1:0-6217 GCA_035496515.1 Occallatibacter sp. | reverse complement strand
TCCGCACAACCACATCAATATTTCACCGCGGCTCGACTTGCAGTTGGGTAAGAACGACACGATGACGCTGCGGTATCAGTGGTTCTACAACTCCGAGACAGGGGATATCAATTCGACGGAACTGCCTTCGCAGTCCGTGACGACGTCGACGAAAGAGAACGCGATCCAGCTGAGTGATTCGCACATCATCAATGACCGGATGGTGAACGAGACACGATTCGAATATCGGCGCTCGCAGGATACGACCAGACCAGTAAGCACGTCTCCGACGCTGCAGGTCACAGGCAACTTCACCAGCGGCGGAGCATCGGAACAGGCTTCGAACGACCATACGGATCATTTCGAGTTGCAGAACTTCACGACGATGGCTCTCGGACGGCACACGGTAAAGTTCGGTGGGTGGGCGCGTGATAATCGTGATGCAAATTCGTCCTTCTCTAATCGCAATGGCAGCACGGTATTTACGGAAAAAGGCTACGTGGACGCGTTGAACGCGCTGGCCCAGGGACAGAGTCTCTCTACGTTGCCGGACGGTGATTTCGTAAGTCTCAGCGTGACTGCGGGACGTGCCGCCTACACGACCAACGTATTCGATGGAGCGCTGTTCGTGCAGGACGACTGGAAGGTGAATCCGAGGCTGACCGTTTCAGGCGGTCTGCGATGGGAGACGCAGAATCATATTCGCGATCACAACGACTGGGCGCCGCGTGTGGCTTTCGCCTACGCGCTGGATGCGAAAGGTAAACAGCCTGCAAAGACGGTGCTGCGCGCGGGCTACGGGATCTTCTACGATCGGCTTCAGATCGGGAGCCTGCTGGCGGCGACGCGGCGCGGCTTCAATTCCGGCCAGGTGCAGACGACGCAATTTTCGCCCGCATGCCTGAGCGGAACGGATATCAATAATCTTGATTTTTCTGGATGCATGCCCGCCGCACCGTACACGCCGACACCGCAAACGACGCTGGTGCAGATCTCGCCGACGTACCACTCGCCCTACACGCAGCAACTGGGCGCGAGCATTGAGCGTCAGTTGACGAAGGCGGTGACGCTTACGGGGACGTATCTGCATTCGTTCGGTGTGCACCAGATGGTGACGCGCGACGCGAACCCGTACACTCCCCTTCCCGGCACGACGTATTACAACCAGTCCACTGGACCGAGGTTGAATCCTGATCTTGGGATCATTCAGGAGTATTACCCCGAGGCAGTCTTCAAACAGAACCAGATGATCCTGAATGTGAATGCTCGGATCTCTCAGAAGCTCGGGTTCTTCGGGTTCTATAACCTTTCATTTGCCAATACAAACGGAGCTGGCGGGTTTGGCGGCGGAACCTTCGCGTCGAATTCATACAACCTGAACCAGGATTATGGCCGCGCAGCTTTTGTGAACAGGAACATGCTGTTCCTGATGGGGAACTACACCGGACCCTGGGCGCTGCGATTCAATCCGTTTCTGATTGCGCGGTCTGGTCGGCCCTACAACATCGTTTCCGGAACAGACCTGACGGGCGATAACTTCGTGAACGACCGGCCTTCGTATGCGGACGCATCCCTGTGCACTGCCGGATCGGATCAATATTTCCAGACGCAGTTCGGCTGTCTCAATTCTCTTCCTGGGCAGGGCGACACACTGGTTCCCATGAACCTGGGCGATGGACCGCCGAGCGTGGCGCTGAATCTCCGCGTGAGCAAGACAATTGGCGTCGGTCCCAAGGTTGAGGGGTCTGGCGGGGTGAATGGCGGAGGCTTTGGCGGACCGGGTGGGCATCACGGCGGCGGTCGAGGTGGACCGGGTGGCGGGCTCGGACCGGGCGGACTGGGCGGCGGAGGTGGTCGCGGCGGACCGGGCGGCATGATGGGACCCGCCGGCACGGGACACAAGTACAACCTGACGTTCAGCGTCGAGGCGAACAACCTGTTCAACAATGTTAACTACGGTACGCCGATCGGAACGCTTGGATCGAGCGAGTTCGGCAGATCGACCAGCCTGGCGTTTGGACCGTTCTCGGGGCCCGGAGGAACCAGTTCGCGACGCGTGTTCTTCCAGGCGGCTTTTGCGTTTTGAAGTTGCATTGAGAAGAAGTGAAAAAGCCGGAGCGCTGCTTCGGCTTTTTTGTTGAGAGCGTGGTTTGACAGAGCTATGCGTTATTCAGAATCTGGGAGTAGAGGGATTCCCACTCGTCGGCTTTGGCATTCACATCGAAATATTGAATCATGCGAAGCCGTGCGGCCTTGCCGATTGCTCTTCGGTTGGATACCGGCATTCGCATGACGTGCAGCATTGCGTCTGCAAGAGCTTGAGGAGTTTTTGGCGGAACGACAATGCACACATCACCCGTCAGTTCGCGCACCCCGCCTACATCGGTGGCGACTACGGGTTTCTCCATCGCCATGGCTTCGCCGACTACGAGTGGGAGGCCTTCCCAGGCAGAGGAGAGGACGAAGGCGTTACACCGCGAAAGAGTGCGCGGCATGTCTTTGCAAATCCCGAGCCATTGAATTCCGTTCCCTTCGTTGTCCGTCATGTTTGAGCGGTGGCTCGCTGGTTTTCCGGCGATGCGTAGCTGGGCGTTTGGAATCGCGCTTCGAACTAAATGAAAAGCCGCGATGAGATTGTCGAAATCTTTTGCGGGAACGTCGCGGCCGGCGGCGAGCCAGACGAATTTCTCACCTGTTCGGGATGCATCTGTTCGTTGGGCATCCCGGAAATACGATGGCGAGAAGGCGTCAGTATCAATGCCATTCGTGATGACGGAGCACTTGTTCCGTGGAACCGCATTGATCTGAATGTATCGATCTGCGGCTGCGCGACTGACGGCGGTGGTGTGAGTGCAGAACGGATCGGTGATGCGGTAGGCAAGAGTGCGATGCCAGCCGCCTTCGTAGACGTTGTGAATGGTCGACAGAACTCGCGGAGCGGTGCCGGTGGCTCGCAGCATTCGGGCAAGCATGTTGGCAGGCAGGGTGTGGCTGTGAAGCAGGTTAGGGTTGAGCGAATGAAGCACTCGGCGTGCGCGGGCGAGGCCGCGAATAATGCCGGGCGAGGACTTCTTCACGTCGAGCCGATACACCCTGAGCGATGTTGGCCACTCATCTTCTTCGGCAGATTTGAGAACGATGAGCGCGACCTGATGGCCGCGGGCGGCCATGCGCTCACCGATGGCGATTACCTGCTTTTCGGCGCCGCCGATGCCGAGCGAGGTGAGCATGTAGGCGATGCGCATGAATCCTGGCCCTTGCCTTGAGATTGAAGGGCGAGGATAGCGGATCGGGGTCAGGCCATGCTGTGTGCTCGCTCACGCTCGAGGACAAAGCGACGCTGGATGAGGGTGTCGATGGCAAAGAGCCCGGGGCCAAGGATGAGGATCAGCAGCGCGGCGAACCAGTAGGTGTAGGGAGAGGCGCCGTAAAAATCTTCGGGCTTGGAGAAGATGTGCGAGAAGTTGACGCGATCATCCGGCACGCTCAGGTAGGCCATCGTCATGTTCACAAAGAGGACAAGCGAGGTGAGGCGCGATGCGATTCCAAGCGCGAAGAAGATGCCACCGCCGAACTCTACCAGCGCGACAAGCAGGGCCGTCATGTGCGGCGCGGGCAGGGTGAGGCTGGCAAAGAAGTCGGTGACCTTATCGAGGTGCGTCAGTTTGCCCCAGCCGTCCTGCGCAAACTGAAAACCCCAATAGAGGCGGATGGCGAGGAGAAGGGGGCTCTGCAGTCGGCTGAGGGCAGAGGAAACTGCGTCGTAGGCGTTCACGAGCTTGTTCATAAATCCCTTTCAAGTTGTCCCGGCGTTGATCTGAGATTTGCTGATGGGAATACCCTTGAAGACGGTCACACCTGACCCTTCCGCGAGGAATGCGGAGTCGGGGGGCCGCTCAAGGAGTCTGCCAAGGTCGGAGCCGTAGTATCTAGCGCCGTCTCCTGAGAACTGCGCCGTGTCTGCTTCCCTCACCTGCCATTGTGGATGATCGACCTGGTACTCGACGGTGCGGCCGTTGCGCACCGCGTAACCCCAGTAGTGTTCGGTGATGAATTCACTGAGCGAGCCTTGATCGGGCAGAAACGGTTCTCGGGTCGTGGTTGCGGAGATGGTGCAGCGTGCCGCCTCGGACCCCCACGAGTATTCCACTGAGAGCCCGCCCGTATTTGACTCGAGGCGATGCGACATCGGTACGCAGGAGTAGTTCTCGCCGTACGCGAGACGCGCAATGGCGGTGACGGCAACTTTGGGCACGAGTTCGCGGATGAAGACGACACCGCGCCGGGTTTCGCGGCGGACGTAAAAGCGGAGGTTCACTTCCTCGAAGGCCTGGTGAAATGGGACCGCGCGGCCGAACATGTGGGTTCTGTTGAATTCGAAGCCGATGAGGCTTGCGTACGTGAGGCCTTCGTGCGAATCGAGTTCCGTACCGGATGGAACGAATGGCCGTAACAGGTCGGGCTCAACGGCATAGTTCAGCATGAGCAGGTTCTTCCACTCGGCGGTGAGGAAGGTGCGTTGCTGAGCTAGTGAGTTCACACTTGTTTGATCGCTTGATGGACCATGAGGTTACGCGAAGGCCTATGGAGTCAGGTGGTACGGACGAGTTGATCGAGGTCAGGTGCGCAGATCCAGCCAAGTTCGGCCCAGGCGGTGAACCACTGCCGGACGAGCTGCGGTCTGCGGGCAGCGGGTACACGAGCAGTGGTCACGCCTGCTTCGATGGCCTCAGCGAGCGGTTTTCCGGCGCGGATGGCGCGAAGCGTGTGGAATTCGCCGCGCTTCAGCCGCAGGTAGTACACCGAGTAATCGACCCGATGTGCGGCGAGCCAGGTTGGCTTGCGACGTAGCGCGGGCAGCTTGGCGGGAGCGTGATCGTCTTCTTCGTGTTTCAGACCGGCTTCTGTGGTCTGGCGCTTCTCCTGCTTGTGGAGATTCAGAACGAGGTCGTCAACTGGATACTCCAATTCGACGAGTTGAAGATGAGGCTGCAGCGCGAGATGAGAGTCGCCTTCGAGTGTTGCGATCTGCTCCAGAGTGAGTGGCTCGCGCTCTGCGGCGTCGAATACCTCGATGAAGGCCCACTCAATACGGGCAACGTCCACGGCAAGGCTGGCGCGGCGGCCTGCGAAGTGAGGATTTGCCGTGAGCCAGTCAGCGAGATGCGAGCCCAGATTGCGAAGGGTAAAGGAGCGGCTGGGATGCGCGTTGAGATACGCGACCGACATTGCATCGAAAGCCCGGCTGCCGATGACCGAGCGCAGCGCCGGAAAATCCTCTGCCAGCGCGCCGAGAATACGAAACCAGTACTGGCGGTTGTAGATTTCGAGACGCTCGAACGAGGAGAGTTTGCTGTTCGGGGCGATGAACGAGGCAGCGATGCGCTCCATCGAGCGACCGTCCGCAGATTCCTTACGCATCTCCTCTTCCGAGGTAAGCGGCGTCATGACGGCGTCCGCCATCTCGCGTTGAATTTGCTCGAGGGACATGGACGTCATTGCGCGGTCTCAACCCTCTCCGGTGTTTGCCGGTTCAGATAGCGATCCGCCTTTTTTGCCTCGGCGTGCACTTCGTCGAAGTTGGGAATGTGATCGTCCCATTCGAGGAGCGTCGGGGTCGGGCCGCAGCGCTCGATCGCGCGCGCATAAAGTTTCCAGACCGGATCGATGACGGGGTGATCGTGGGTGTCGAGGATGTATTTCTCGTAGCGCGAATGGCCGGCAATGTGAATTTGCGCGACGCGTTCCGCGGGAACAGCATTGACGTATTGCATCGGGTCGAATTCGTGATTCACCGACGAGACGTAGATGTTATTAACGTCAAGGAGAATGCCGCAGTCGGCACGCTCGACAACCTCGTTGAGGAATTCCCATTCTGTCATTTCGGAGGCGGTGAAAGCCGCATAGGAACTGACGTTTTCAACAGCAACCGGGATTTCGAGGTAGTCCTGCACCTTGCGGACGCGCTCGACGGTACGCGCGACGGCCTCCCATGTGTACGGCAGTGGTAGCAGGTCGTGGGTGTATCTGCCATCGACGGAGCCCCAGCAGAGATGATCACTTAGCCAGGGAGTGCCGGTCCGTCGGACGAGAGTCTTGAGCCGCTTGAGATGCTCGGGATCCGGCTCGGTCACAGAGCCGAAATACATGGAGACGCCATGCTGGACGACGCGGTACTGCTCGAGAATGCGATCCAGCGTGTGCAGCGGACGGCCTCCGTCGATCATGAAATTTTCAG
>DATJEO010000029.1:0-39425 GCA_035496515.1 Occallatibacter sp. | reverse complement strand
TTGGAAGCGGCGCATCCCGCCACTGGCGACAGTTTTGAACTGAATGCAATCGCGGCGGTTGTCCTGGGCGGGACGTCACTGATGGGAGGCCGAGGATCGATCACTGGGTCTCTTCTTGGAGCATGTGTAATCGGAGTTCTTTCCGATGGTCTGGTGATGCTCGGCGTCTCTCAGTTCTGGCAGATGGTCATTAAAGGAACTGTCATCATTCTCGCTGTCGCGATCGACCAACTGCAGACAAATATTCAGGCCCGGTTCCTCCCGCTTCTGCTGCGAGCCAATGAGGGAGCGGCAGAGTGATCTGCATCTTGCGGAGTTTATGCGCGAGCGCGGCGTTCCTCGTCGTGCTGTCATTCTCCGCGTGTCACAGGCCGGACACTTCAAAAAAGCTGATCGTGATCATTGTGCCTTCCCAGGACAATCCCTTCTTCAAGGCGGAAGGCGATGCAGCATCAGCTAGAGCCCTCTCTCTCGGCTATCGGGTTCGCGTGGATGCGCACGACGATGACGCCTATCGGCAGGACAACCTGATCGATGCAGCCATCGCTTCAAACGCGGCAGCGATCATCCTCGATAACGCGGGTGCCGATTCTTCCGTAGCCGCGGTGCGGCGCGCTACAAAAGCTGGCATACCCTGTTTTCTGATAGACCGCGCGATCAATGCGACTGGTATTGCGAAGGCTCAAATCATCGCCGACAATCATCAGGGCTCGGTTATCGTGGCTGAAGATTTCGTCGAGGCACTCGGACCCTCCGGTGGGCCGTACGTAGAGTTGCTTGGCCGAGAGTCCGATACGAATGCACAGGTCCGTACCTCAGGATTTCATTCAGTTCTCGATCGGCACCTCGATCTCGTGCGTGTGGCAGCGCAATCCGCTAATTGGTCCCAAGCCGAAGCGTTTCAGAAGACCGAGACGATTCTGCAGGCGCATCAGGACATAAAGGGCATCCTTTCGGGCAACGACACCATGGCGCTTGGCGCTTTGGCGGCTGTCAAATCTTCAGGACGTACCGGGATTGTCATCTCAGGGTTCGATGGAAGTCCTGACGCGGTTGCGTCGATCCGTGACGGCGAGCTGCGTGCAACGGCTCTTCAGCCGGCGGTTCTCATTTCACGTCTTGCCGTGGACGAAGCGGACGACTATCTCAGAACTGGTTCAACGCATAAGCCGGAAGAGCAGATCATTCCGTGCGATCTGGTTACACGAAAGAACGCGGATGATTTCCACGATTTTGAAAAGATAAGGTGAAGTTTTATGACAACTCTAGGGGTCATCTTGGGCAATCGCGACTTCTTTCCTGACGTACTGATCGGAGAAGCGCGCCGGGACTTGAAGAAGCTCTTCGGAGAACTTTCAATCGAGCCCGTTTGGCTTTCGGAGCAGGATACGAAGCTCGGAGCTGTCGAGACTTGGTCCGATGCGCAGAAGTGCGGAGACCTGTTGCGGCGCAATCGCGATCGTCTGGACGGCATCCTCGTCTGCCTTCCAAACTTCGGAGATGAAAAGGGCATTGCAGACTCGATACGACTGGGAGATGTTCGCGTACCCATTCTGGTGCAGGCGTGTCCAGACGATCTCGATCAATTCGGGCTCAATCGGCGTCGTGATGCCTTCTGTGGAAAGATCTCGGCGTGCAACAACCTTCGCCAATACGGATTCAAGTTCTCGCTAACCCGCGATCATACAGTGTCAATCCTTAACCCGCGGTTCCGCCTGGATCTCGAGCAATTCCTGGCTGTCTGCCGCGTTGTGCGCGGCCTCTCGCGTGTCCGGATCGGAGCCGTTGGTGCGCGACCGAACGCCTTCAATACAACCCGATACAGCGAGAAGCTCCTGGAAGCCTCGGGAATTTCCGTGAGCACCATCGATCTCTCCGAAGTCTTTGGGAACGCTGGCAAGATTCTAGACAGCGATGCACGCGTCAAGCAGAGGGTCGACCAGATTCGGGGATATGCGGACGCCTCCAAAGTTCCGGATGAGGCGATCCTGAAGATGGCAAAATTCGCTTTGGTCGTCGATGACTGGATGCAATCCCTTGGGATATCGGCGACGGCGATACAGTGTTGGAGTTCTCTGCAGAAGAATTATGGCGTGAATGTCTGCACGATCATGTCGATGATGAGTGAGCAAATGCTGCCTTCGGCTTGCGAGGTCGATATCGCGGGCGTCGTAAGCATGTACGCTCTGCAGCTCGCAAGTGGTCGTCCCAGTGCGCTCGTCGACTGGAACAATAACTACGGGGACGATCCTGACAAATGCGTCCTCTTCCACTGCGGAAATTGGGCGAAAGAGTTCGTTCCCGAAGTACGGATTGCGACCGCTCCGATCCTCGGAACTACGCTTGGAGAAGAGAACACGTTTGGGGCGATGGAAGGCCGAACAGGTCAAGGCCCGCTGACCTTCGGCAGAATCAGCACGGACGATGTGAGCGGCCGGATCAAGGCATACGTCGGCGAGGGAGAATTCACTGACGATCCGCTGGATACATTCGGCACGCGAGCCGTAGTTCGCGTGCCGGCGCTCCCGTCACTGATGCATCTGGTCTGTCAGAATGGCTTCGAGCACCATGCTGCCATGAATCGCAGTCATTCGGCTGCCATTGTTTCCGAAGCGCTCGGCCGGTACATGGGATGGCAGGTTTACCACCACCAGCGCTCGCGCGAACTTCCGGCTATTCCTTCGGATGGGTGGCAATGACGAAAGTCTGAATACCCTCTGGGCATTTCGGAGATTAGGAGATTATGGCTCGTGTCGATGAACTTCGTCTGATCGCCAAAGTTTCTCGTATGTACTACATCCAGGAACTGAATCAGCAGGCGATCACTGAAAAACTTCAACTTCATCAGTCGACGATATCCCGGATGCTGAAGAAGGCAAGAACGTTGAACCTCGTGCGGTTCAATATCGCTACGCCGCCTGGCACCTTCGCTGAGCTTGAAGATCAGTTGGCCTCGCGTTTCGGGTTGCAGGATGCAGTCGTGGTTGATTGCCCAGCAGAGGGTGACGCACTAGTTCGCGACCTGGGCACTGCACTTGCATATTTTCTTGAGACGACCCTTAAACCCGGCAAGGTGGTCGGCATATCCTCCTGGAGCCGGTCCCTGTTTGCAATGGTGGACGCGCTCCATCCAGGGAACTATTGCCAGGATGGCAAAGTCGTCCAAATTCTGGGTGGTGTTGGGAATGTGGGAAGCGAGTTCCATGCCATCCATCTGGCGCAACGTCTGGCCGGCAGCATCGGCGCCAAGCCGGTGCTATTACAGTCGCCTGCTGTTGTGGCATCGCCAGAGGCGCAACGAGTGCTATCGCGTGATCCGGTGGTCAGGGAAGCGGCTGCTCTGTTCGAAAAGCTGGATCTTGCGCTGGTGGGAATCGGCTCGATGGAACCATCAAGGATGCTCGCGGTGAGCGGCAACATCTTCTCCCGTGAAGAGCGGGCCGAACTTCAGCATTTGGGTGCGGTCGGTGACATCTGCTTTCGTTTCTATAAGGCGGACGGACGGCCAATCAAATCACAATTGATGAAAAGAGTGATCGGAATAGATCTGGAGAAACTCCGAGCTTGTAGACGAGTAGTCGGCGTTGCAGGGGGAACGCAAAAGGTACAGGCAATTCTCGGCGCCTTGCATGGTGGATTGATCGATGTCTTGATCACGGACCAGAAAACAGCCGAAACACTCACGAGAGCACAGCTCTGACCAGTTGTAGCTGGAACCCGACTACAGAAAGTGGCTTACACCTGAGATCCAACATAGGTTTCTGCGGGCGGGCTCTGCTTCATGTATCGCCGCGGACTACCTGAAGCCAAAGAGCAGCGCGATACCGATGGCCAATACCGAACCGAACTGGACGAGTGATTGAGTATCAATCGCGAGCCGACATGCCAGCGTGCATCAAGGCTGTACCCGCATCGAGTAATCCGACGGAGTGGAACGCGAGACTGCGACGGCTTCAATCGGACTGGGTAGAACTTGCAGATGCCGGCGCGAGAGGTTCAGATAGACAACTGTGTCGGAGATGTCGCGATGGCCGAGCAAAATCTGAATGGTCCTCAGATCGGCGCCGGCCTCCAGCATGTTCGTCGCGAAACTGTGGCGCAGCGTGTGCGGCGTAACGTCTTCTGGATGCCCGCTCATGTCCGCGCTCCAATGACGGCATCATAGCTACAGTGGTAGCGGCCGCCGCGCAGCGACTTAGTTCGAACGCGCTAAGCATCAGAGATCGGCGAGGTGTGCTGATCCGGCATCGGTGAGCCCCTCGATTGCGTGCTATGAGTTCTGACATCGCACGTATCCGGTGTGCTCGTGCATTTCTGTGCACTTTGCTAGAAATAGGGGATAAGGCATGCCTCAGACATATAGGTTTATGGCGGAGAGGGAGGGATTCGAACCCCCGATAGCCTTACGACTATGCCTGATTTCGAGTCAGGTGCATTCAACCGGGCTCTGCCACCTCTCCGTCGAGGGAACTCGCAGCAAATCAGGGCGATTCGCGCAACCCGGCCTCTCTCATTGTACCCGAACCCTGCCCGGACTTCCTGCCCGGCCCACCCGGCAATTCGAGCGTCGCCGCACCCCAAGGTGTTAACGTGTTCTCTGGCCGCGCTCTCACTCGGCGTTCGCAAACTCCGCAAAATCTGGTACGTCGGGCTGGGCGAGAATTACAGGTTTTGCATCACACGGGAAGACTGGATTTTTTCATGATGGAGTTCCACATTTCGCGCCAGGCGCGCGAACGCTACCGGTTCGCCGAGTCGCTCTTCTCCTACAACGGCAATGTTGTGTTCGCCAGCATCGCCGCTTGCCGGGAGTTCGCCCATCGCATGAACCAGGTGCGAGAAGCCGACAAGAATCCCGATCAGGCAGTCCATGCCGGCCAGCTTTATGCAATGGGCCTCATCGACGAGGCTAGCCATGTACTCATGGCCCGGTACCGGGAGCAGTTTGATCCCGAAGTGATGACCTCAGCACTGGACTGGTTCGCCGGGCGCGTGGGCAGCAATGAACTGGACAAGCTCCTCCTTACATTTGTCGAGCACTTCCCGGGACAGTCCGTCATGCGCGGAAAAGAAACTCCGCGCCAGTGGCTCAATGGCAAAACCGGCAATATGAGCCATCGCGCGGCGGCGCTGGAGGAACTCCTGCTGCTGTGGTCTGCGAATCGCAACCCGGCCTTTAAGAAGTTCGAGGAACTGTTTGAAGACAAACATCTTGTCCAGAAGACTGTCTATCGCCAGGTCACGAAAGAACTCCCGCAGTATTTCGCCACACGCCCCCTTATTCCTATTGACGGCGCAAAATCCATAAGCCTCTTCGATCTGCTCGGCGCTCCCTTATCCGGCGCTCCATCTTCGCTCAGCGACCAACTCGCACTCATCCGGAAACTCTGGCGGCCGCTCCTCGGCGACAGTCTCGATCGCCTTCTCATGACGGGCGGAGAAATTCTTCGCGAGGAAGAGTTGGCCATCTGGATGATGTTCAATCCCGATGCCGCCCGTGCGCGCTCGGCCGCTGAAGAAGCCGCGCGCCGCCGTCGCGAGCAGGGAACTCAGCAGTGGCCATCCATCATCAGCGAGTCGCAGGTGCCCACGTTTGGAGATCCTGCGAACGAGTACGAGAAGTTCAGTCCCGACACCGCGTGGATGCCGAACACCGTCCTGATTGCCAAGAGCACATATGTATGGCTTGCTCAGCTCAGCAAGCAATATAGCCGTCATATCTATCGTCTCGATCAGATTCCTGACGAAGAACTTCAGACACTCGCTGATCGGGGAATCAACTCGCTCTGGCTCATCGGCGTCTGGGAGCGCAGCCGTGCCTCCAAGACCATCAAGCAGCTTTGCGGCAATCAGGACGCTGTCGCATCTGCTTACTCGCTCTTCGATTACAAAATCGCCGAGGACCTCGGCGGCGAATCAGCCTACATCAATCTGCGCGACCGCTGCTATCACAAGGGCCTCCGCCTCGCCAGCGACATGGTGCCAAACCATATGGGCATCGACTCGCCCTGGGTCATCGAGCATCCCGAGTGGTTCATCTCGCGCTGGGAGTCGCCTTATCCCGCCTACAGCTTCAACGGACCGGACCTCTCGCATGATGAGCGCGTCGAAATCAAGATCGAAGATCACTACTTCGAGCAGACTGACGCGGCAGTTACTTTCCGCCGCCGCGACAAATGGACCGGCGAGACCCGCTATATCTATCACGGCAACGATGGCACCAGCTTTCCCTGGAACGACACCGCGCAGCTCGACTATCTCAACCCCGCCGTTCGCGAGCAGGTCATCCAGACCATCCTTTATGTAGCACGGTTGTTTCCCGTCATCCGCTTCGACGCAGCGATGACACTCGCGAAGCGCCATTTTCACCGTCTCTGGTTCCCTGGACCCGGCTCCAGCGGAGCAATTCCTTCGCGCGCCGAGTACAGCATGTCGCAGGCTGAATTCAACAAGCACATGCCCCTGGAATTCTGGCGCGAAGTCGTCGACCGCGTTGCCCAGGAGGTCCCCGGCACTTTGCTTCTGGCTGAAGCCTTCTGGCTCATGGAGGGTTACTTCGTCCGCACACTCGGAATGCATCGCGTCTACAACAGCGCCTTCATGAACATGCTGCGTGATGAGAAAAACGCAGAGTACCGCTCCGTGATCAAGAACACCCTCGAGTTTGATCCTGACATCATGAAGCGCTACGTCAACTTCATGAGCAATCCCGATGAAAGGACTGCAATTGACCAGTTCGGCAAGGGGGATAAGTGCTTCGGCGTAGCGGCTCTAATGTCAACCCTCCCCGGGCTTCCGATGTTCGGCCATGGGCAGGTCGAGGGATTCACTGAGAAGTACGGCATGGAGTACTACCGTCCCCGTTACGATGAGACCGCCGATCACTGGCTCGTCGAGCGGCATCAGCGCGAGATCGCCCCCCTGCTCAAGCGCCGCTGGGTCTTCGCCGAGAGCCACAACTTCCTCCTCTACGACTTCTTTGAGGGATCAGGCTCTGTTGACGAGAATGTTTATGCCTACTCCAACCGCGCCGGAAATGAGCGCGCTCTCGTCGTCTTCAATAACCGCTATGGCGAGGCCCACGGAACGCTCCACAACTCCGCCGCCTATGCCGACAAAGGATCCTCCCAACTGCGTCAGCGCCGCATTCATGATGGACTGGGCTTCGACGGTAACTCCGGTGCGATCCTCGCCTGGCGCGACTCACTCACCGGACTTGAGTACCTGCGACGCGCCAGCGATGTGGCAGAGCGCGGCCTCACTTTCCACCTGCACGCCTATCAGTGCCACGTCCTGATGGATTGGCACGAGAAGTGGGCCTCCGCCCAAAACCCCTGGGATCGCCTTTGCGATCATCTCAACGGTCGCGGCGTGCCCAGCCTCGAAGACGCCCTCATCGATCTTGAACTTAACCCGCTGCATCACGCGCTCCGCGCGCTCTTCGATCAGGACACAATCCGCATGCTCACTGACATGGCCGAGCATCCGCGAACCACTGCGGCAAATGGCACGTTGAGCGTAGCCCTCGATCGGAAGGCGAGTCGCGCGCGCAGCGAGTTGTTCAACACCACATGGGCCCGCTGCGAAGCCTTCATCCGTGTCGCCCAACCTGCGTTTCGTTCCCGTACAGGCGCACTCGATGAGATGACCATGCCCGGGCTCCTCGGACCGGCCTTCCGCGAACGCCTTATGGCTGCGATGCGCATTCCAGTCGTCGAAACCCTCTGCTCGGCTCCCTGGACAGCCGCCGCTCGACGCGTCATGCCTAGCCCCAGCCCGCAGATGGCTGCCACTGCCATGTGGGCGCCCGTCATCGCCTGGTGTGCATTGGAGACTCTGGCGGAATCGGTCAACCCCGAAAATCCGGCCAGCGTCGCGCTCAATATCTTCGACCAACTTCGTCTTCGTAAGCCGCTCGCCGAGTCTTTCGCCAGTCTCGGTTTCGAAGGAGAATCGGCCTGGCGTGCCGCTGCCCGTATTAAGGTGCTCCTTCTCGCTCAACTCGAAACCGCGAAGCTGCAACCCGCGCACGCTGCCCCTGAACAGACCTCAGCAGAGCCGATCGAACCGGAATCAAACGAAAAACTCGGAAGCCGCGCAGAACTCACCTCCACACTGGAGCCCGTATCCAGTCACAAACCAGTTCCCACGCGCAAGCCGGTCCTCGCTCCTATGGTCGCAGGCCTGCCGCGTGCTCTCTGGTCCGACCCCGATGTTCGCTGGCTTACTGGCGTTCACGATGCCGGCGAATACAGCTACCTCGTCCAGGAGCCTTTTGAAGAACTGCTCTGGTGGCTCCAGATGCCCGTCATCCTTCAACTTGCTTCCAATACCGCACTGGTCAAAGCAGATACGCATTCCTTCTGCTCCGGGATACAGGAATCGATCGCCGAAGCCGAGAGAGCCGGCTACAAACTTCAAACGCTTCTCGGCAACGTGGAAGAGGAGCAGGAGATTGTTGTCCCCGAGCCGAAGAAAAGTGAAGAGCACACAGAATCCAGTGATGACGCAGAGCAAACAACACCGGGAAGGGCACCCGCAGAGCGTTCTTTGTAAGAATCGAGCGATCCCGCTCTTCAGGCCAACTGCCGTGTTGCTGTTGGTTTTCGTTTCCGTCTGCAATGGAGCTTTGTTGCGTGCAGCTAGTGCTCGCCACACTCCCCGCGAGGTCTTGGTCGTTTACAACGCCGACAGCCCTATCTCCCGAGCGATCGCGAAGACATACACCAGCAAGCGACGGGTAACGAATTCAGTTTCAGTTCATTGCCCTGACGCTGCTGTGAGCACTGCCCATGAAACCATCTCATTGGCGGATTACGAAAGCAGGATTGCCAATCCCGTCCGCAAGTTTCTTGTGCACCATCCCGAGATCAACTTCCTCGTCTTGACCAAGGGCGTGCCCATTCGCATCGATGGTGGAGAGACTGGTTCGCGCGAGGAGCACACAACCGGAAATCTCCATCCGTCGGTCGACAGCTATCTTGCAGCAATGGATTATCGTTCCATCAAGGGAGCGGTCAAGATCAGCATCCATGGCTCGGGCGCCGACGGATTCGGCTGGCTGAACCGCTACTGGAATCAGAACGTGCCGTTCAGTCATGCCGCATTTGGCGGTTATCTGGTCACGCGCCTTGATGGCTACACGCAGTCGGATGCGGAGGCGCTGGTGACGCGGTCTCTGGCCGCGGACACCGAGACGATTAACGATGTTCAAGGTGCCAAAGTACTCCTCGACGTGCAGCCCGTCTTCAAATTCAACAGTGCCGATGTAGCCGTCCAGCCCTTGCCTGTGACGGGATCGATTCCAGACGAGTCCGATTATGGTTCCTGGAATGCGGACATGGTAAAAGCCGGTGATCTCCTCATCGCGCGGAGCATTCCGACCGAACTTGATAAGAATGAAATCTTCATCGGCGATCGCTCCGATCTGATGGGCTACTTCTCCTGGGGCAGCAACGATGCCAGATACAAGGAGAAGGCATACGAGTCCCTGCACTTCGCACCGGGGGCGATCGGAGACACGGCGGTGTCCACCAGCGCGCGCACTTTCCTGCCAACGAAGGGTGGACAATCCCTGATCGCCGATCTCATTGCACATGGGATCACCGGCGTGAAGGGATACACTGACGAACCGCTATTACAGGCAATCGCGTCGCCCTCCGTTGCCATGGAGCGATACACGGATGGGTTCACGCTGGCGGAGAGCCTTTACGCTGCTTCTCGATTCGTAGGCTGGGAAGACATCGTGATCGGCGATCCGCTCTGCAGGGCCCCAGCGTGGATGCGCAAGGCTGCGAAATAGCCCCGGCCGCACTCGAGAAAGTTCGGCACTTGGCACACCCAGATTCATTAGGCCCGTCAACCCCCCTCCATCACACCCTCTCGTGATCTCACGCACATCTCGTCTCTTCCGGTGGGTATAAAAGTCCAACGGACACTCCTCCGGGAGTCAATCCGTGGTGTGCGAGCGCATACAGCCGGATTCCACGCCCACCACTGGGAGTAACGCTTTCTTCTTTATTCCTTTCCGGAGCCAGGTCCAGAAGCGAGGGTCCGCATGTTGCCCTCCATCGCCAGCCAGACTGCACGCTCCTCAGGCAATCCCTGCTCCCACAACTCAGTTCACACGCAAGCATGTGTGCCCCATCTTCCATGCCAAAAGGAGGGCTGATGCCGACCGCAACCTGTGACGGTGTTCTTGACCCACGCGAGAGAGTTCTGATTGGCCAAACGATCGCCGAGCGCGCCGGGCGCCCCGGCGCATTGCTCGGCATTCTGGAAGAAGTTCAGGCAGCCAACCCGCACAAGTACCTCTCGCTCCCCGCCCTCCGCTTCATCGCCGATCAAACCGGGATCCCGCCAGCCCGTGTCTACAGCGCCGCCACGTTTTACGCCCTTTTCAATCTCGAGCCGCAGGGCGATAACGTCATTTGTGTCTGCCGCGGCACCGCCTGTCACACGCGGGGCTCTCGCGATCTGCTGGAAAAGGTTTGCCTCGACCTTGGCGTGCGCGGACAAATGTCCTCAAACGGCAACGATGCCGACAAACTCTCCGTCACCACCGCCGATCGCAAATTCACTATTCGCACCGTGGCCTGCTTCGGTCAGTGCGCTCTTGCCCCGGTCGTCGAAGTCAATCACCACATTCTCAGTCATGTAAACGAGCGTTCGCTGCAGCGCGAAATCCGCACTCTAGAGCAGGGGAGGGAATGATGCCGCGCATCCTCGATATCGGTGCATTCAACGCGGTTCGCGAAGCAGGTCTCGCCAAACTCGTTCCCACAATTCCGCGCATCACCGTCGGTATGGGCACTTGCGGTCGGGGCAACGGTGCCGAAGAAGTCTTTCACGCGCTCAATGAAGAGATTCAGCGCAGCGGCCTCGACGTAACCCTTACCGGTGTCGGTTGCTTCGGTGCCTGCTTTCAGGAGCCGCTCGTAAGCATCCGTCTTCCCTGGCAGCCCCTGATGATGTTGCGCCGCGTGCGTGCTAACGATGCCACGCGCATTCTCGAAAGCCTATCCACCGGAGTGATGCCGCCCGATCTCCTCTACTGCAAAATCGAAGAGTGGGACCATATCACTGCCCATGTGCGCTACGGAACCGGAATCCCCGAGGTCCCGCTCTGGAATCAGGTTCCATTCTTCAGGGGACAGAAGAAAATCGTTCTCCGCAACTGCGGCCTCATCAACCCTGAAGACATCGAAGAGGCCATCGGCGCCGGAGCCTACCAGGCCCTTTATAAAGTCCTCATCGACGGCAAGCCCGACACCGTTATCGACCTCATCAAGTCCGCGCGACTCCGCGGCCGAGGTGGCGCGGGATTCCTCACCGGCAACAAATGGGACTTCCTCGCCAAGGCAAAATCCGACATCAAGTACGTAATCTGCAACGCCGACGAGGGCGACCCCGGCGCCTACATGAATCGCAACGAAATCGAAGGCGACCCGCACTCATTGCTCGAAGGCATGATCATAGGCGCCTACGTCATGGGCGCTAGCGAAGGCATCCTCTACGTCCGCGCCGAGTACCCTCTCGCCGTTCGCCGCCTCAACCGAGCCATCGAACAGGCACGCGAATATGGGCTCCTCGGCAACAACATCCTCGACCGCGGATTCAACTTCAACCTCGAACTGGTTCAGGGCGCTGGCGCCTTCGTCTGCGGAGAAGAAACCGCGCTCATCGCATCACTCGAAGGCTTCGCTGGCCGGCCGCATCCGCGACCCCCATTCCCCGCGCAGAAAGGACTATGGGACAAGCCAACCAACATCAATAACGTCGAAACATGGTGTAACGTCGCCCCCATCATCACCCGCGGAGCAGGCTGGTTCGCGGAGACCGGCAGCGTCAAAAGCCCCGGTACCAAGGTTTTCTCCCTGGTAGGCAAAGTTCAGAACACTGGACTTGTCGAGATGCCGCTTGGCACTCCGCTCAAAAGCTTCATCTACGACATTGGTGAAGGCGCACCCAACGGTCGTCGCGTCAAAGCCGTCCAGACCGGGGGACCATCAGGCGGCTGTATTCCCGTCGAAATGCTCGACACGCCAGTCGACTATGAAAGCCTCGCGCAGATCGGTTCCATCATGGGCTCAGGTGGAATGGTGGTTATGGACGAAGACAACTGCATGGTCGACGTCGCCCGCTATTTCATCGAGTTCACTCACTCGGAATCCTGCGGCAAATGCGTCCCCTGCCGTGTTGGCCTGAACAAGGCCCTGCGTACTCTGAATTCCTTCACTGAAGGCACAGGAACAAAAGAGGACCTCGCTCTCCTCGACGAGCTCGCCCGCATGGTGCGCGAGTGCTCTCTGTGCGGCCTCGGCCAGACCGCTCCCAATCCGGTTCTCACCACCATTCGCCACTTCCGCGAAGAATACGAGGACCACATCCTCGAGCATCGTTGTCGCGCCGGCGTCTGCCAGGAATTAGCAGTCTCTCCTTGCGAGAACAGCTGCCCCCTTCGCATGAACATTCCCCGATTTCTCCAGCTTTGCCAGGAAGGCCGCATCGAGGATGCCTTTGAATCCGTCATCTTCGACAATCCTCTCCCTGCATCGACGGGCCGCATCTGCCAGCATCCCTGCGACAACCGGTGCCGTCGCAAGTCCTTCGACGAAGTTGTGAACATGCGCGAAGTCCACCGCTACCTCGCCGACGAGATCTACGGCTCCGACAAATTCCAGCCCATGCTGGAACGGATCCTGACCCGCAAGCTCGATCCCACCGGGAAGAGGGTCGCCATTGCAGGCGCTGGCCCCACTGGACTCACAGCAGCCTTCTATCTCGCGATGCTCGGTCATGATGTCACCATCTTTGAAGAGCGATCCGAAGCCGGCGGCATGCTTCGCTTTGCCATTCCGGAATACCGCCTCCCCAAAGCCGTCCTGCGCCGGGAACTCGAACTCATCGAAGCGCTCGGCGTGAAGTTCGTATTCAACACACGCGTAGGATTCGACCTGCCCCTCAATGATCTCGCGCAGAACTACGAGGCCGTATTCCTATCGGTTGGCACTTGGAAGGAATCGTGGCTTTACCTCCCAGGCACCGAATTGAAAGGCGTCCATCCCGCGCTTCCATTCCTCGAACTAGTCGCCAGGCACGAGCCGCCTGCGATTGGCACTCGCGTCTGCATCATCGGCGGCGGCAACGCAGCCATCGATTCCGCCCGTACCGTTCTCCGCATGGGATCAGCCGCAACCATTCTGTACCGGCGCGAACGCAAAGACATGCCGGCCATTGACGAAGAGATCCAGGCAGCCGAAGAGGAAGGCGTGCGCTTTGTCTTCCTCGCGGCTCCGCACCGTATCCTCGGCGACCCGAGCGGAAATGTGAAGGCCATCGAAGTCGTCAAGACCCGGCTCGGCGAGTACGACAAATCCGGCCGCCGCCGCCCCATCCCGACAGACGAGGTTCAGCGCTTCGCCTGCGATGCCGTAATCCTCGCCGTCGGCGAAACTTTCGACCAGGATTTCTGTCGTGCATCCGGCCTCGCCCTGAGCGAGGAAGGCACCATCACTGTCGATCGATTCACGCATGAAACCAGCCGAGAGGCCTTCTATGCCGGCGGAGACGTTATTACCGGAGCATCCAACGTCTCCTTCGCAATGGCCGGAGGCAAGCAAACCGCGCAAAAGATCGATGAGCGTCTGATGGCAACTTCCCGCTGGCATGAAATCTTCCCAAGCTATCACCTGAGTCACACGGTTCCAGGCGAACCCAGCCTCAGTCGGCGGCATAGCGGCCGCTCCATCCCGCCGCAGACCCGCAGCCGTTCCCAAGACGAGGTTGTCATCGGCCTTGCTGCAAAAGAAGCTGAGGATGAGTGCCGTCGCTGCCTTCACTGCGATCTCCGCACTGTACCCGACGAAGACTAGCTGCAAACCGGAAGGAGTTGCCCTGTGCCGAAAAAGACCATTTCCATGAGGCTCGATGGTGAACTGGTGACTGCCGAAGAAGGCCAGACTGTACTTCAAGCCGCGCGCGCGCACGGAAAGCCGATCCCCACTCTTTGCCATCTCGATGGCCTGACGGATGTCGGCGCGTGCCGCGTTTGCGTAGTCGAACTCGCAGGCACTGACCGACTTCTTACCGCATGCACCACACCCGTGCAGGAAGGTATGTCAATCCGTACCTCTTCGGCGAAGCTGACTCTCTATCGGAAGATGGCGGTGGAACTCCTCCTCGTCGAGCGTAACCACATCTGCTCCTCCTGTGTTTCCAATGGCCATTGCGAACTGCAGGCCCTGGCGCAAGCACTTGGCATCACGCACGTCCGCTATGCCTATAACAACCCGTCTCTGCCGGTCGACATGTCTCACCCCCGTTTCGTCCTCGACCACAATCGCTGCATCCTTTGCACCCGATGTGTACGCGTCTGCGCAGAGCTTGAAGGCGCAAACGTCTGGGAGGTCTCAGCTCGCGGCATTCATTCCCGCGTCGTCAGCGACATGGCAGAAAAGTGGGGCGCAGCCGACAGTTGCACCGCGTGCGGCAAATGTATCCAGGCCTGTCCCACTGGCGCGCTGGCCGAGAAGGGAGCCGCCGTCCCCACGCTGACCAAAGGTCGCGAAGCCATCACGCGCCTCGCATCGAGACGTCGTGGCGAGATGCTGCGCTCATAATTAACCTCCGTTCGGTCTGAAGCTCTAGAGCCCGGATCTCCCGAGCACGTCACAACGGCATGTAATGCCCATCACAGACCCCCGTTCATCCCACGCTCTACTGTTGCGACGTTCGCAGGTATTTGGATTGAAATAGTCCAAAACCAAAAAACGGAATCGCGATACACGATTGCGTGCAGCTCCAGCTACCGGTCGGTTGCGCGCCAGACACCAACAGCTCCATCGCGGCGGGTTGCATATGGAATTGACGTGGATTGCCATCGCGGCCAGTTTGCTGATGGGCGGTGGAGCCCTGTTGATTTTTATCTGGGCAGTTCGAAATCACCAGTTTCAAAGCTTCGAAGACGTGAAATACCAGGTCTTCTGGTCAGACCAGGAGACCTCGGTCAAGCAGAACGAAAAGCCAGACAGGAGCACAACGAATGGGAGTAACGGCAACGGAAACCAGGTCCAGTGAGGCGCAAGTCGGTCGCAGGCGTTTCCTTGCATGGCTAAGTGGTTTGGGAATCGCGGGCTCCGCTGCTCTCGGTTCTCTGGCGACGTTCTTCTTCATTCGCCCGCGCACCACATACGGACAGCCCAACCGTTTCAAGATTGGCAGGCCTGAGGAATTCCCGCCGGGCTCGCGAATCGCCATCGACCCCAAACGCGTGTGCATCGTCCGCGAGGGAAACAGGGTTGCGGCAATCTCGACCACCTGTACGCATCTGGGCTGCATCGTTGCACCTTCCGCAACAGGCTTTCAATGTCCGTGCCACGGATCGCGATTTGATGTGGACGGCAACGTCACGGGCGGTCCCGCTCCCAAGGCGCTTTCATGGTATGCGGTCACCTTGACTCCAAGCGGCGAACTCGAAGTCGACAAGGACAACGAAATTCAGACGGGAACCTATCTGAGCGTATGAGCAAAGAACGGAATTCCATGGGCAAGGGCATCCTCGACTTGCCGGCAAACGTGACCCGCTCCATCTTCCGGAACCCGCTGCCTTCTTCCGATCGCGGGCGTGCTGCAACCAGCTTCACCAATTTTTTCCTGCACATTCAGCCCGTACGTGTGAGCCGTCAGGCGCTGCGACCCACTTACACGATGGGGCTCGGTCTCATCAGCTTTTTTCTATTCGTTATTCTCACCGTCACTGGCGTCTTGCTGATGTTCTACTACGTGCCGTCGACTACGCAGGCCTACGATCGAATGCTCGATCTGCGTAGCTCAGTAGTGTTTGGAGTCATTCTGCGCAATATGCACCGCTGGGCGGCCCATGGCATGGTGGCCTGCGTCTTCCTGCACATGTGCCGCGTATTCTTCACCGGTTCCTACAAGCCGCCGCGCGAGTTCAACTGGGTCATCGGTGTCTGCCTCTTCGGACTCACCCTGCTCTCAAGCTTCACAGGATACCTTCTGCCCTGGGATCAGTTGGCGTTCTGGGCGATTACGGTCGGCACCTCGATTGCGGGATATGCCCCGTTCGTTGGCAAGGCAATCAAGTTCATTCTGCTCGGCGACGCGACCGTAGGCCAGGAGGCGCTCCTTCGCTTCTATGTGCTGCACGTAGTGGTGCTGCCCCTTGTGCTGACGACCTTCGTCGCTGTTCACTTCTGGCGCATTCGCAAAGATGGCGGACTGGCCAAGCCCGAAACAGAATCCGCTCCGAAGCGCGTACCGATTCAGATCGAAATCGACGAACAACCTGCGCCCATCGCTTCCACCGGAACCGTAGCCGTCGCCGCACCCGTCCGTAAATTCACCATTCAGGGACTGGTTCGCGGGCCGCTCGTCAAAGTAGGAAAGCTCGAAGAGGACACCGTCTTCAGCTGGCCGAATCTTCTCGTTGCCGAACTCTTCGTGCTGTTGCTGACCATTGCCGGCGTGATGCTCGTCTCCTTCTTTTTCAATGCTCCCCTTGAGCAGCCAGTCAACGTGATGCATCCCCCCAATCCCGCGAAGGCTCCCTGGTACTTCCTCGGTTTACAGGAGCAGGTAAGCTACTCCGCCTTCTGGGGCGGCATCGGTGTTCCGGGCATTGAGGTCCTCTTGCTCTTGCTGCTGCCGTATATTGACCGCGGTAGAGAAGGGGTGGGCCGCTGGTTTGCACGACAGCGCATCCTCGCAAATTCCATCTTTCTGTTCTTTGTCCTCGTGAATATCTACCTGATCGTCATTGGCACTTTCTTCCGCGGCGCGAACTGGCAGTTCGTGTCTCCGTTCTGAGGAGATTGAGGTATGCGACTGGCATTGGCCGTGGTGAGTCTTGTGGTGCTGGTGGGATCGGGTGTCGTCGTCTACGAAGAGACCAAGGCAACCTGGCAGGACCACCAGAAGGCGTATTTCGCGCAGGCAAAGGCGCAGGCAAAATCCGACGCGGAGCGCGCTTCGCTCGAAGGGAAGGCTCCGAAAATAGAACAGACCATCGTCATTGCGTTCGGCACGACGAGCGTGGAACGCTGCGAGAGCTGTCACATCGCTTCCGACGATCCCCGCTTTTCTTCCGCGAAGCAGCCGCTGAAAACGCATCCTTATTCAGCGGCTATGGGAGACGTCTATAAGGACGGGCACTGGGAGCGGAAGCATAAATTCTCTGAATTCGGATGCACATCCTGTCACGACGGACAGGGACGCGGCCTGGCCAGGGTCGATGCGCATGGCGAAGAAGAAACCTGGCCGAATCCGATGCTCGGCTATACGGTGCAAGCCGATTGGAAGAAAGAGAATGCCGACCATCTGCATGGTGCTGAGTTCATGCAGGCCAACTGCGCCCAGTGCCATAAAGACAGGAACTTCGCCGGCACGGCCCTTGTCGCTCGCGGCCGCGAGCTCTTCTTCAAAGAAGGCTGCTTCGGGTGCCATCGCATCCAGGGAGTATCCTCAGGGACCATCGGGCCGGACCTCACTGAGGTCGGCAAAGAGCGGAAGCTCGACTATCTCTGGGGACACATCGTCGATCCTCGCGCCTACACGCCCACTTCCGTCATGCCGAAGCTCAAGTTGAGCAACGAGGACAAAAAGGCTCTGGTCATCTTCTTGAAGAGCCGTCGCGGCAATAATCCGTCGCAGTCCTCCGTTGATCGATACGAACTTGAAGCGAGCACCGCTGTACCTGTGCCCGACAGTGTGGCTGAGGTCGCGACTGCGATCACAGCCGCTAAGACTCCTGCCGAGCGCGGTCGCCAGTTGATCGATGGCTACGCATGTCTGTCATGCCATAAGCTCGATGACCACGATGGCGGCATCTCGCCAGACCTCACACGCGAAGGACTGATGCGAGATCATGACTGGCTGATGAGCCATTTCCAGAATCCTCGCTCAGAGATAACCGATTCGAACATGCCATCCTTCGCCCTGCCCGAGCGAGACTTCGAAGACATGTCTGCCTATCTCATGACGCGAACGAGCACCGCGCCCAACATGACTCCTGAGCAGACCTTCCAGACACTCTGCGCGCGCTGTCACGGCGAGAAGGGAAAGGGCAACGGTCCGAATGCGATCTATCTTGATCCGGCTCCGCGCGACCTTACACGCGCTGAATTCATGGCGACCAAGCCGCAGATGCGGTTAATGGCCTCGGTCCGCGACGGGGTTGCCGGAACTTCCATGCCGCCTTGGGGCAAGACGCTGACCGACGCTCAGATTCAGGGCGTTCTCGATTACGTCTGGGCACAGTACGTGAAGGAGAAACCTCGCCAGATCAAAGCGCGCAGGTTGCCGGAAGCCAACCCCGTTGCAATGTCGACCGACTCCGTCCACCGCGGCGAAACCATCTTTTTGCAGCGCTGCACCGGCTGCCATGGTCGAAAAGCCGATGGGCATGGGCCAAACTCCATCGACATCTCGCCGCGCCCGCGCAACCTCACCAATACATCATTTGTGCGCAGCGTCTCGGATCGCCGCCTCTTCGAATCGATCGAGTACGGCGTCGACGGAACAGCGATGCCTTCATGGATTGATTACGGTTTGTCGCAAAACGACGTGGGCGACATCGTGAATTTCATTCGCAGTCTCAACAAGTCAGGCATGTGAGCAGCATCGAGGGTGGGTGACCACTCCGGGAGGAAGGAATGGCAGTACAACCAACAATTGCATCTGCCCCAGTTGCCGTCGCGCAGGACGTTCATCAGGACACTACGGTGAAATTGTTTCTGCTGGGAGCGGTCGGCTATTTCGCGATCGTGGGCGTGATTGCCTTGATCATTGCGGCCAAGTTTGTCTGGCCTGAATTCCTGGGCACTATCTCTTATTTCACTTACGGCCGCATGCGGCCTCTTCATGTGAACGGAATGCTCTTCGGCTGGCTGCTCGCGGCAGACATGGGCCTCGCCTACTACATCGTCCCCCGGCTGTGCGGCGTAAAGCTCTGGAGCGAAAAGCTTGGCATTGCTACATCAATCCTGTGGAACATCATCATCATCAGCGCCATCTTTTCTCTCCTCGGCGGATATCAAAAAGGGCTTGAATACGCAGACCTTCCGACCCCCGTCGCTGTCCTTGTCGTCATTGCCTGGGTGATGTTCGGCGTCAACATCTTCGCCACCATCGCCACCCGCAAATACCAGCAGATGTATGTATCCACCTGGTATCTCATGGGCACCATCCTATGGACCGCGTTCGTCTACCTCACCGGTAACTTCGCCACCTTGCTGCCGGGCATCACGGGTGTAAATCAGGCGAACCTTACGTGGATGTACACGCACAACGCGGTCGGTCTCATCTTTACCCCCGCCGGTCTCGCCGTCGCCTACTACTTCATTCCTCGCGCATCAAACACGCCGCTCTTTAGCCACAAGCTTTCCATGATCGGTTTCTGGTCTCTTGCATTCGTCTATGTATGGACCGGCGCTCACCACATGATTCACGGGCCAATCTCGCAGTGGCTCCAGACCATCTCCATTGTCTTCTCCGTCATGCTGCTGATCCCGGTGTGGGCTGTGGTCTACAACTTCATTGCCACCATGAAAGGCCAGTGGCATCAACTCGGCGACAACATCTCGCTCAAGTTCCTGATGTCCGGCACGGTCTTTTATCTCCTCACCTGCTTCCAGGGCCCGATGCACAGCCTGCGTTCGGTGAACGCAATTGTTTCAAAAACTGACTGGATCCCCGGTCACGCACACATGGCCGTTCTCGGCACCTTCTCCTTCATGGCCATGGCTGGTGTCTACTATGTCGTTCCGCGGATCTTCCGCACAACTCTCCACTCGGAGACCCTCGCCAACTGGAGCTTCTGGCTCTTCCTGATCGGCGGACTTGGCATGTTCACCTCCCTGTGGCTAGGTGGCTTCTGGCAGGGCTGGCAATGGAACAATCCCTCCATTCCGTTCATCGATACAGTTGTTGCGCTCAAGCCGGTGTGGATGGTTCGCTTCCTCTCGGGAATCATGATTTTCAGCGGCATTGTCCTATTCATGTTCAACATCATCTCTACGGCAATCGGAGCCGGGCGCGAACAGGCTGTTGGTCAGCCCCTGGCAGTCAAGGCTTAGGCGAAGGGAGAAAGTATGCTGCAAAAAACTGATTCGAACGCAACATGGTTCGTGGTAGCTGCCCTTGGCCTCTTCTTCATCGGCGGCCTGCTCACAACGGTTGCTCCTCCTCTGCTCGATAAGAGCTGGAACAAGCCCTTCGAGAATACCGATCCGGTAAAAGGTCCCACCGGCAAGCTCGTGGGCTACACCGACCAGGAGATGCGCGGTTATCGCATCTACGTCCGCGAGGGCTGCAAGTATTGCCACACGCAGCAGGTGCGCACGCTGGCCAGCGATGTGAAACGTTCCGGATGGAAGGGCGTCGATGCGCCCGTCTCCACTCCAGACGAGTTCGTCTACGACTGGCGCCAGACCTTCGGCACGAAGCGCACCGGCCCGGACCTGGCGCGTGTCGGCGGAAAGTACAACAAACAGTGGCATGCGGCTCACTTCCGTAACCCGCGAGACCTGGTGCCCGGCTCCATCATGCCGCCCTTCCCTTGGATCGCAGACAATCCGCAGGAACTCGATGACCTGGTTGCCTACCTTCAGACGCGTGGTCGCGCCAAGGACTGGCGTCCCGACAACGACTACGAGAAGTGAGGAGCAATCATGAGTGACGCAACTTACGCCAGCGTGTACTTCTCGTACTTTCTGTTCTTCCTGCTCGCAGGCGGTGCAGTCTTCTTCTTCATTCGCTCGCTCAGAGACGGATATCTCGGCAGCGACAGTGAAGAGCCGAAGTATCGCATGCTGCAGGACGACGAGGACGATCTAGCAAAGAATCCCCGGAGAACATCATGACTGAAGAAAAGAAATCCGAACTAACGGAATATGCAGGCGGGTGGATCACCGAACAGAAAGGCACCGGGATTCCAGGATTCCTCAAGCTCGCGTTTCCCATCATCCTGATCTCGGTAGTCGCGTACCTGTTCCTATATATGAACGGCGAAGTCACTCACTCTGATCGTGGCAATCTGGTTCAGCAGCTAAATGCTGTCACCGGAAATGCCAACACATTCATGTATGTCGTCCTGGCGCTCATTGCTGCCTACGTCGTTGTGCTCCTTGCATTCCTCTACAAGAAGAGCGATCACTAGAAATAGGGAAGAAAATGGCGGAAGCGAACGGACAATTTGGGCTGATCGGCGGGGCAGGCTACTGGATGGAGATGGTCAAGTGCCAGGACGCCTGTCCCGTGCACACAGATGCATGCGGGTACGTCAACGCCATCGCAGAAGGCCGCGACGAAGATGCCTACCGAATCGCCCGAGCAACCAACCCATTTGCTTCCATCTGCGGACGTGTATGCGGTGCTCCGTGCGAAGCGAACTGCCGTCGTGGCAGCCTGGATCAGCCAGTCTCCATTCGCGCCCTCAAGCGTTTCGTCACCAGCCAGTACGGCCCCGAATCCGGGGATTCTGCGCATTACATCGCCGGATGCAATCAAGATATGCTTCCCCCAAATCGCGGCGCCTACGAACCGGTCGCTGTCATAGGCGCCGGTGTTGCCGGCATGACCGTGGCGCACGATCTCGCGATCCTCGGCTACAAAGTCACCGTCTTCGAGGCACACTCCACTCCGGGAGGAATGCTCACCGCCGGCGTTCCGGTCTTTCGCCTGCCGCGTGAACTGGTGATGGCTGAGATCAACGCAATCCTCTCCCTGGGAGTCGAGCTGCGATGCAACCAACGGCTAGGTCGCGATTTCAGCATCGCCGAACTTCGTGCGCAGGGATACAGGGCAATCTTCCTCGGCGTCGGACTGCCCAAAGGACGCAAACTCGATCTCCCCGGAGCGAATCTTTCCGGCGTTTATGACGGCATGGACTTCCTCCGCGCCTTCAACGAAGGCAACCCGTTGCCGGTCGGCAAACGCATCATCGTCATCGGTGGAGGCAACGTGGCGTATGACGTGGCCCGGTCCGCGGTACGCCCCCTCGAATTGCTCGAGAAGCACGAGACCGTTGCCGACATGGAACGCGGCGAATCCGTCGCATACGACGTCGCGCGTTCCGCCATGCGCCTCAGCGATGACAAAGAAGTGCACGTTGTCTGTCTTGAGAAGCGCACTGAGATGCCGGCCGATGAGATTGAGGTCACCGAAGGTTCTGAAGAAGGACTGATCCTTCACAATTCTCGCGGTCCCCGCGGAATCGTGGGCGAAAACGGCAAGGTCGTGGGACTTCACACGGTTGAATGCACGGCAGTATTCGATGCCAACGGAAAATTCAACCCGACATTCGACGAGAACAACATCGAAACAATCCCTGCCGACACCATCATCTTTTCCATCGGACAATCGTCCGATCTCTCGTTCTTGCAGCCGGAAGACGGCGTTGAATCAGTCCGAGGCTTGATAAAGGTCGATCCACAGACATATCAGACCACCGCGCCGGACGTCTTCGCCTGCGGAGACATCGCTCACGGCCCGCGACTCTTCATCCATGCAATTCGCTCCGCACAGATCGCCGCCCGCTCCATGCACGACTACCTGCGTGGCACGCACACTGAAGTCGTCGTGCAGTCATCCTGGGACAAAGCCGCTTATACGATGCGCGAGGATTGGGACCAGCTTCGCCGCGCACATCCTCCCGTGGCGCCTGCCCGTGAGCGCGCCAACTCGCTTCAGGTGATCGAAGACGTATTTCCGGCCGAGGCGGCGCGCGAACAAGCCGCCCGCTGCCTTCGCTGCAACGTAAATACAGTTTTTGAAACCACAATTTGCGTCGCCTGCACCGGATGCGTCGATGTATGCCCAGAAAACCTCATCCGTCTTACCGGACTCGATGAATTGTGCAAGACGGAAGAAGGCCGGGAATATGTTGCCGGACTGCTGGGCATTCCGCCGGCCGAAATGGAGAAGATCTCGACGGAGGAGTTGAAAGCGCTTGGCGGAGTCCTACTCAAAGACGAGTCCATCTGCATTCGTTGCGGCTTGTGTGCGGCGCGCTGTCCCTCTCACGCCATCACCATGCAAAGGTTCAACTACCGCCGCCACTGTGTCAGTCTGCCCGGGCTCAATCCCAACCTGAAATACCCCGCGCCCGCCAAGGCTTCAACTCGAACTCAGGAACAAGCATGAATGCCGGCGACATCTCGCTCGTCCTGACCTTCGGCTTCGTCAGCAGTCTGCATTGTGTTCAGATGTGCGGTCCCATCGTGCTCAGCTATAGCATCGCCGCCAATGCCGCGCAGGGCCGCAGATCGTTCCTGGGACTTCACCTTGCATACAACGCGGGCCGCTCCGTCACATACATGATGCTCGGCACGATCGCAGGCTTCGCTGGTGGCGCGATGGGCTGGGTTGGACACCTCGCAGGATTCCAGAACGCTGCGGCAATCGTGGCAGGTACGGCCATGGTGCTTACTGGAATCGCAATGTTCGGCTTCGCGCCCGGTCTGCAGAACCGGCGTGGCTTTGCGCTGCCTGCTCAATTCCTTCGGCCTGTGGGCAAGCTGATCGCCTCGCCGCAACCCGCTGCGAAATTTGCGCTGGGTCTCCTGATGGGATTTCTTCCTTGTGGTCTCATTTACGCCGCACTGATGATGGCAATCGGCTCGGCGTCTCCCGTCGAAGGCGCGCTCACCATGTTGGCCTTTGCACTTGGAACTAGTGCTGCTCTGATCGTTGTCGGCCTGGGATCCTCGGCCGCAACCATGAGGCTTGCGCGTTGGGGCACCACCGTATCCGCGATAACCGTATTGATCATGGGGCTGGTCTTGATCGGCAGAGGGGCATTTGCAGGTCCCATCATGCACCACCACATGATGCACATGATGCAGATGTGATTCGACTCGACATGACGACGCAACCACAAATACAAAGCACTAGGATGTCGCGGATTCCAATCCCCGGCACGCAATTCCACCGCATTCGGAAGACAGTGCAAGCGTTCTGCTTCGTCATCTTTGTCACTCTTCCCCTGTTCAACATCATGCGCATCGATTTGCCGCGGCAGCGCTTCTACTTCTTCGGCGCGGAGCTGTGGATCAGCGAGTTCTCCATCGTATTCCTTACCCTGATGTTCCTCTGGATACTCATCGCCGCAATGGCCATGATCTACGGCCGATTCTGGTGCGGCTACCTTTGCCCGCAGATGATCTTCAGCGAAACAGCCAATGGTCTCGAGAAGAGGATCATTCGCTTCGTCAACAAGAAGATGCCCAATGCCGGTCCGCGTCTACGCCAATTCGCTGCCGCCGTTATCTTCGGCATCCTGCTTCTTCCGGCCTCGGTTTTCGTAACGTTTGTGTTTGTATCGTACTTCGTCCCGCCGCTCGATCTCTTTCAACGGCTGCTCAGCCTCGATATACGCACCGCAGGCGGCATTGTAGGCGCCAGCGTCACGCTGGTCACTTTTCTTGACTTCGCCCTGCTGCGCCAGCGCTTCTGCACCGCCATCTGTCCCTACGGCTACCTCCAGAACATGCTCAAAGATAAGCACACGCTACTTGTCCATTTCCACGATCCCAGCGACGAATGCATCAAGTGCAACAAATGTGTGCGCGCCTGTCCCATGGGCATCGACATCCGCAAGTCCTCGCATCAGCTCGAATGCACACATTGCGCCGAATGTATCGACGCGTGCTCCGGCATTCTCGGAAAGCTTGGCACACAGACCATCATTCAGTACGCCTGGGGCGATTCCGGTGCAAAATCCGGGCCGGAAGGGAACTGGTTCCGCCGCATCGGCTTTCGCGACGGAAAGCGCGTCGCTGTTCTCGTGCTGCTGCTCGTCTATGCAACCGGACTGTCCATCGCTATCAGCGTGAGACAACCGGTGCTGCTGCGAATCATGCCAGACCGCATCACGCTTTATTCCGTCTCCGCAGATGGCAAGGTTCACAATCGCTTCCGAATGCTGGCCTCCAATCGCGGTCGGGTTCAGGCCACCATCTCGCTCTCCGTCGCCGATCTCAAGGATGCCGCCATCGAGGGATCCGGCGGCCTCAAGGTGCTGGAGCCGGGACAAACCGTTCAGCAACAATTCGACGTAGTCGCACCGGCCTCGTCTCTGCATCCAGGCATCAACAAGATAAGAATCCTCGCCGACGTCGCACCGGGCAAAGCGGGACAGCAGTTCTCGGAAACCTTCTTCGCTCCGCAGGGCGAGGGAACAATTCCGACAGCAAAATAGACAGCAGCGAATAACTAGTCCTTGAAATGGAACTGAGCACTGGAGGAAAACAGCACCATGAATTCGAATCAATCAGTCGAGATCCTGCCCCCGCGCCGCAGCGCCGTCACTCCACTGACGGTGCTTCTCAGTCTGATCATTGTCTTCTTCTGCGCAGTTCTCATCTTCGTGTACGCCGCAACCAGGCGCGCCAACCCTGTCATGCTGGACCAGGAGGGGCATCCTCTCGACCAGAGCACTCGGCAAGCGAAGTGATGAGTACCGTCGCAACAGCATGTGACCTCTGTGGCCTCGATTGCAGTAAACAGGCGATCGCACGAACCTTCGAAGCCCACACTCTCGATTTCTGCTGCATGGGCTGCGCCAATGTGTATGCCATCCTGCTCGAAAGCGGCGTAATCGCAAGCGGCCAGAACATCCGCGACACCGAAGTCTTCCGCCGCAGCCTGGAACTGGGCTTGATCTCAAATCCCGCCGTTGATCCTCAGAGCATTCCGCTCGATCCCAATGCGCCGACCTCCGAGGTACTGCTTCAAATCAATGGTATGTGGTGCTCTGCGTGCGGTTGGCTCATCGAGCACGCACTGAGAAAGCTGCCGGGCATCGTTTCCGCCGAGGTGCTGTTCGCCTCCGATCTCGCCAAAGTCAAATACTGCCCCCTATATCTTCCGCCGGAAAGCATCGTGGCTCGCATCTCCAGGCTCGGGTATCGTGCCACCGAATTCGCGGGAGATAATGCCGCCGCGAGGGCCGATATTCGCGATTTGATCATGCGCCTCGGCGTGGCTGCATTTCTTTGGGCCAACATCATGGCCTTCAGCGTCATTCTCTATGTCGGCTACTTCGAACAGATCTCGCCCAGCGCAAGCCGCATTCTTCCCTGGATACTCTTCGCGCTGACGACGCCGATGATCTTCTACTGCGCTCTTCCCATCCTGCGTTCAGCCGCAATAGGACTGTGGAACAGGCAAATCCGCATGGAAGTGCTCCTCTCCCTCGGCATCCTCGCGGCCTATGGACTGAGCATTGCGCAAACGATTTTGGGACGAACGCATCTCTATTTCGACACCGCGGCTGCCCTGGTAACTCTCGTGCTCGCAGGGAAGCTGATTGAACGCGGCGCGAAGGAGCGTGCGATGCGCTCCATCGCGATGCTTTATCGGCTGATGCCCAGGAAGGTGCGCATCGCTGATCAAGGCGAAGAGCGCTTCGTCTCCATCGATAACCTCCAGCCCGGCGCGGTTTTCATCGTCAAGACCGGTGAACGCATTCCCGCCGACGGAACCATTCAGGAAGGAAAAACGCATACCGATGAATCAATGCTCACCGGCGAGTCCACGCCTGTAAGCAAAGCCGTCGGCGATACGGTCATTTCCGGAAGCCTGAATGCCGGTGGCGTCATCCGCGTCCGCACCGTTCGGACCGGCGAAGACAGCACCCTGGCGCAGATCATTCGCATGGTTGAGCGAGCCATGAGCACTCGTGCGCCGCTCGAGCGTACTGTCGATCGCGTTTCCCGTGTCTTCGTGCCCTTTGTGATCGTCCTCGCTTGCGTCACATTCCTGGCTCTCGCGCTCATGCATCTGTCCATCGGCGTAGCTCTCCTGCGCGCGATCTCCATCCTTGTCATCGCCTGTCCCTGTGCTCTTGGCCTTGCGACTCCACTGGCAATTACCGCCGCTCTCGGTCTCGCCGCCCGCCAGGGAATTCTCATCTCCGACAGCCGGGTTCTCGAGTCAATCGGAAAAATCGACACAGTCATTCTCGACAAGACCGGAACCGTCACAACCGGCGCGTTCCGCCTGCTCGATTTCGCTCTTGCCGAAGACTACCCAGACGCCGCGCAGTCGTTTCTGCGTGAATACCTGCCGGCATTGGCCGGAACCGAGTTCTTCTCAGAGCATCTCATCGCTCGCGCTGTCGTGCAGTTTGCCCGCGAACATGGCATCGCGCCCGCCCAAGTATCCTCCGTTGAGGTTAGAAAAGGTCACGGCATCCTGGCCACGTGCGACGCCAGTCGCATTTTTATCGGAAACAGCGCGCTCGCTCGCGACATGAGCGCTCAACCCGCAGCAAAGCTACGTGCCACCGCCCGGCAGTGGGAACAAGCTGGCCGAACCGTCGCATATTTCGGCATGGGGGCGAGATTGATCGGCCTGTTCGCCTTCGGAGATCGCATCAAAGACGGCGCCGCAGAAGCCATCACTCATTTGCGCCAGCGCGGTCTCGCTATCAAACTCCTTTCAGGCGACTCGAATGCCACCACCGCAACCATCGCCCATGAACTCGGAATTGCGGACTTCGTCGGAGAAGCAACCCCCGATCAGAAGGTTTCCCTCGTCACGGAGATGCAGCGCCGAGGCAAAAAGGTCGCAGTTATCGGAGATGGCGTCAACGATGCGCCCGCGCTTGCGCAAGCCGATCTTGGCATTGCTCTCGGTACTGGCGCCGACATCGCCATTGGCGCTGCTCCCATTGTTCTCCTTCGGGGCTCTCTCGAAACAATCGACGAAGTGTTCCGGCTTTCATTGAGAGCCACCCGGGTGGTCCGCCAGAACCTATTCTGGGCATTCTTCTACAACATCGCAGGATTAAGCCTCGGCATTGCAGGCGTGTTAACCCCCATCGTCGCCGCCGGAGCAATGCTCCTTTCCAGCGCATCTGTCATCGCCAATTCCATGCGCCTCAGCCGATCCGCCGGCGGCGGGTCTCCTCTGTAGGGATCAGAGTTTCTGCAATCTCAGCATTGCGTAAGCAATTAGTCGAGAGCCCGAGGCCGAATTCAACCACTCGATACACAAGACTGAGCATAGACCTGCTCACCTTTTCTTAAGATGATCAAGAGCATCTTGTGCTGACAGCCGATCATCGTGGCTGCGGCTGATCTTCGCAAACAGAATCCGTCGATCCTTGCCGAGCAGGAAGGCAGACGGGTACGCAGTTTCGCCTGGCTCATTCCAGCGGAGCCCGTACATCTCCGTGACTTTGAAATCCGGGTCCGTTACAAGGGTCATGTTTGGCGGTAATTGAGATTGCTTAGCGAGAAACTCCTTCGCTCGCTCTCTGAGCTCTGCCGGTGGTCCCGGGTAGACCAGGAGAACGGAAACTCCTTCTGCGGCGAAGTCCGCTGCGCGATTCACAAAATCGTGAACCTGCTTTTGGCAGTAGGGGCACTGGTACCCGGGATATCCGCGCAGAATAACCAGGACCGTCCTGTTGTCTTTGCTCCACCTGGATAGCTGAACAGTGGTTCCTTGTGGAGTATGAAGGGTAAAGTCCGGCGCCACAGTTCCGACTGCTGGTGGTTTGGCAATTGCTCTTGGATCATGGCTCAATACAGCGATGGCGAGAACGCAAAGAAACAGAAGACGAGCCGAAAAGGACATAGGAATAACTCCGAGAGGCGGGCGTTAAACATCTAGGGATTGGATTTCGGCAGTCGAGAAAAAGTTACGGGCCACATTCATGAGCCTCGAAGACCGCTTCGACCCGGTTGGCCCAGGCGTCGAGTTAGTATCCAACGTTCTTCTGTTGGCAATTCCTGTAACTAACGATTGAAGGCGGGTGTCTAGTAGTTGCCAGAACACTACTTTCACTCGATGCACCCATGAACGCCGGTTTGACATTTAGGTTTGCTGCGGCTGAAGACTTTGCGGCCGTGTTAGAGCTCGCTTGTCAACTCGCGAGCCAGATTGAAGCGCACAAACCACCTTTGACACCCGCTCAGTTTGAGCACTATTTCATTCGCTCTCACTCGCCCATGCGCCTCTTGTTAGCTCTTCGCGACGACCGAATTGTGGGCATGATCTCTTGGACGATTACTCATGAGCTCTACAGCGCCGAAACTCGTGTGTACATTAGCGATGTGTCGGTTGAGCGGGCTGCTCGTGGGCAAGGTATAGGGACAGCGCTCATGACAGAGGTAGAATGCTGGGCACGCGCGCACAACGCATCGAAACTCGGTTGGGAGGTGTGGCATCGGAACTTCCAAGCCAAAGCCTTCTATGAGCGTCTGGGAGCTTCGATCGACCAAGAAGCCATTCCTTATGTTCTGGTGCTCAAGGATCAATGACGTGCAGTTGGGCACAAGTGTGGGAATGATGAATGTGCGATATTCAATTCCGATCGGCAATGGCAACGTTATTTGTGGGATCCTCCAGCAGCGGCGGGCGGCCCCCTCAGGCCCCGCAACCCTCGCGAGTTGACAAACTGAACTGAACCGTTCAGTATTGATTGTCGGAGCCTTGCAGAACTTGCTTACGTCCGGCTCCAGTCCCGGAGGTCATTCGTGATCAGGGTTCAAAATCTTGTCAAAACCTTTGGCTCGTTCACTGCTGTCAACGACGTCTCCTTCGATGTAGCCGCAGGCGAGATATTCGCTTTCCTCGGCCCGAACGGGGCAGGGAAGACCACAACCATCAAGATGCTCACCACGCTGCTGCATCCCACCAGCGGCTCAATTCAACTCGACGGGCTCGATCCGCAAACCCATCAGAATCAGGCCCGTCAGCGCTTCGGCATCGTCTTTCAGGATCCCAGTCTCGACGGGGATCTCACCGCATGGGAGAACATGGAAATCCACGGCGTCCTCTATCATGTGCCCCACAAGACACGCCATCAACGCTCCGAAGAGCTTCTCAAGCTCTTCGAACTCTGGGAGCGCCGCAACGATCAGGTAAAGAAGTTCTCCGGCGGAATGAAACGACGGCTCGAAATCGCCCGCGGCTTTCTGCACACTCCAAAAATTCTTTTCCTGGATGAACCCACGCTGGGGCTCGATCCACAAAGCCGAAATCAATTGTGGAGCCACGTCAAGCGTGTGAATGAAGCCGAGAAAGTCACGGTGATGCTTACCACCCACTACATGGATGAAGCCGATCGTGTCGCGCATCGCATCGGCATCATCGACCACGGCAAGCTGGTCACGCAGGGAACTCCAGCCGAGATCAAGGAGCAGACCGGCACAGCGTCTCTCGAGGACGCATTCCTCAAGCTGACCGGTTCGAATATCCGCGACGAGAGCGCCGGCTCGGCAGACCAGATGCGTCAATTCGCCAAGATGTGGCAACAGCAAAGGAGGTAGCCGATGAATGCCATCTATATTCTCTGGCTGCGCGAACTCAAGCGGTATACGCGTTCGCGCGCGCAGATCATTGCTTCCCTGGGCCAGCCCATGCTCTATCTGCTCGTGCTCGGCTTTGGGCTCAATCCCGTGTTCAAACGCGCCGGTTACGGCAGCTACTTCCAGTTCATTGCGCCCGGAGTGATCGGGATGTCCGTGCTCTTCTCCTCAATCTTCTCCGGCCTCGGGCTGCTTTGGGATCGCCAGTTCGGCTTCCTCAAAGAGACACTGGTCGCTCCCGTGCCCCGCATTCAGATCATGATCGGGCGCACCCTCGGTGGCTGCACGGTGGCCGTCATTCAGGGACTACTCGTTCTCGCCATCTGTCTCATCTCAGGGTTTCGGCCTGCCAGCTGGCTTGCTATCCCCGTGGCGGTAGGATTCATGGTGCTGATCGCGATGCTGTTCGCGGCGCTGGGCGTCATCTTCGGCTCCAGCCTTCAGGACATGCAGGGCTTTCAGCTCATCATGAACTTCCTGGTGCTCCCCATCTACTTCCTCTCCGGCGCCATGTTCCCGCTTACGAACCAGGGCAAGATCCTCGGTTTCATCACTGCTCTGGACCCGCTTTCGTATGGAATCGATGGCATGCGCTCGGTGTTGCTCAGCGCAGTCACGTTCCGGCCGGCGTTCGGCATCAGCATCGATCTCTCGGTACTGATCGGAGTCGGCACGATTCTGCTGATACTCGGGGCGTGGCGATTCTCTAAGATTGAAGCATAGGTATGGCTCGCCCTCGAAGTACGGAAGCACACGAAAAAGTTCTCAACGCCGCGCTTGAGCTCTTTGCCGAGCGCGGCATTGAGACGACAAGCATGGATGCCATCGCCCAGGCCTCCGGCGTGAGCAAGGCCACCATCTACAACCACTGGACGGACAAGGAAGCGCTGCTTCTCGAAGCGATGCTCATGATTCACGGACTCGATCGCGAGCCGGAGGACGTCGACACCGGCGACGTGCAGCGCGATCTCACCACCGTGCTCACGCGCAAACCGCCGGACAAATGCGATGCTGTGCGCAATCGGCTTACGCCGTCTCTCATTGCTTATTCGGCGTTTCATCCGGAGTTCGGACGCGAGTGGCGTCATCGTGTAACCGAACCGCCGCGGCAGTGCATCAAGAAGATTCTGCGTCGCGGCATCTCGCGCGGTCAGTTGCCCGCGGATCTCGACATCGAAGCGTCTGTTGCCCTCCTGCTCGGGCCGATGCTCTACGCCCATATCTTCAGCAAAGACGATCCATCGCGGAAACCCGATCTTGGCCCTGTCAGTGCTGCTAGTTTTTGGCGAGCCCACAGCCAGAATCGCAAAGAGCGAGTGGCGGATCTGGGCATCAGAAAACCTACTCCGAAAACCAAGGCTCGATAGCGCCTCAAAGTCAAAAGGCAGGTTCTTCCGCTTCGCCGCTACTGCTTGTCCTCTGTCGAGTGAACTCGGAGTTCAATCTTCAGGAACTCGCCTTCGCTCTGGATCTGCACGTCACGGAAATCTTTGATCAGAGGTTGGTGCCGCAACTGCTCGGCGGGACACGTCGTAAGCAGAGCGACCACCTGCATGCCGGCTCGAAGGCCGGCGTCGATGCCGGGGCGGGTGTCTTCGAAGACAACGCAGTCGGCAGGTGCTACGCCTAATTGCGCAGCGGCATGGAGGAAGCCCTCCGGATCGGGCTTGCCATTCTGGATCTCATCGATCGGCACAATCACAGTGGGCAGCGGCAGGCCTGCCGCGAGCACTCGTGTCTCAGCCAGTTTTCGCCATGCGGAGGTAACGAGAGCCCACGGGTGATCCTGAGTCCGCATTACGTGCAGAATCTCGGCGGCTCCGGGTACGGCCAGGATGCCGTCGGTCTCGGTCTCTTCAAAACGGCCGAGTTCTTCCAGGTCATAGGCATGATCCTGTCCCGGCCGGAAGTGCTCGAGTGTTGAGATGGTCGGGCGGCCATGCGAAAACGTCAGAACATCGGGTAGGTATATGTTGTGGCGCGCGGCCCAAAGTTCCCAGGCGCGTTCAACCACCTGTGTGGAATCGACGAGCGTTCCGTCCATGTCGAAGAGAATGGCTTTGCATCGGATGGTGAGGGGTTCACCCATGCTTATATGGTCGCATCCTTTGCAGGTTCCTCTCTTCTTCACGGGCAAAGCAAGATCCACCACCCTTGCTTCTCCGTCGATCCGCACTGCGATATTTTCGATCTCGTGCTATCCTCGGGCCCGGGACCACAAGGGCTCCTCGATAGTGATGCGTGCATCTACTCCGTTGCGCAGAGCATTCGCAGTCGGCGTCTTCGTTTCGTTCGTCAATACTCTTCTGCCGCAGGCCACAGCGCCACCCTTTCCAAACCGCGATGGCCTCCTGCGCATCGATGTTGCGGTTAGCGAAAAATCGGGCAATCCCGTTCGCGAACTTCTTCCCACCGACTTCACACTACTCGACAACGGCCGACCAACTCGCATCTTTACTGTCCAATGGTCTCCCGCAAAGGACCTGCAGCCAGAGTCGCTGCCCGAACTCATTTTCGTCTTCGACGATGAAACGCATTCAGCTGGCCAAGCGGACAACGTGAAGCAACAACTCGGGCGATACCTTCGCCAAAATGCAGGCGTTCTCTCCTACTCAGTGATCTTCTATCGCATTTCCCACGAAGGAGTCTTCGCCTCTGCAAAGCCCTGGGTCGATGGAAATCTCGCTGCTACCGAACTCGAGCGGAGTAGCGAGCCTCGCCTTGTTTCCGTGGGCCGCGAGAATTTATCCACTTTGCTGATGAACGATCATTTCAACGAAGTCGGCACCCTCGGGCTCATTGCCATCGACCAGCGATCGCTGCCCGGCCGCAAGATGCTCGTGTGGTTCGGGGATGCGTCATCGCAGATCGGACAACAAAATTCGATAACGCACTTCGATCCCTGGACTCGAATCGGCGATCGCACTTGTGGACACAAGCCTGGCATAGAGTTTTCCACCTGGCTTCGAGAAGCGCGCATCACCGTCAACGTTCTCTCGATGGACAAGGACGCAGAGCCGCGCGCCTTTGACCAGGATTTCCTCGCCGCCGTTGCCAAGTCACGGGCTTACCAGGACACATTTCTCAGCATCTCCGCCCTCGCTGCATATACCGGGGGTCAGGTCTACGCATCTTGGAAAGCAATCCAGCGAGACCTCGAGCGCCCGGCAGCCGGTACGCAGGCGTTCTATACTCTCACCTTCGATCCTCCCCGCACTGAACAGACCGATGAATATCATCCCATAGCGGTTGCGCTCTCAGATCCCAATCTCAAAACCAGAACCCTCGCCGGGTACTTCAACCAGCCCGTCTATTTCGACCATCCCAGGTCAAATCTCGAGTACATCACCGTCGCCCAACTCGACGTACTGATTCGCCATAAACCTCCCGACCTGCTGCGTCGCTTCGACAACATCCGGCTTACCGAGCGTCTCTTCGAAGATCATCGTTCTCAGCTGTTATCCATGCTCCACAACGACCGCGAGCGACAAGCCGTGATGATCCTCGCAGATTTGTCAGAGTTCGAGCCTTCCCCTCCAGCTGAGATCGCGGCCGATCCATTCCCGGGTCATGATGCTGCTCAAGCCATACTCAAGCGGGCCTTAGAATACGAAGGCAAATCGGCGTCTTTGCTCCCCGACTTCTTCGCTACTCGCACCGAAACCGAGTACCAGGAGCCGAAGATTCGCGACAAAGACTCATGCAACCTCCCTGTCACCGAGCAGCCTCTTCGCGTTGCCACTACTACTCGCGGCACCGTTCAATATCGAAACGGAGTCGAAGTCATCGAAGTCGAAAAGAGCCGCCGCAAACGCATCATTAACGTCCGCAATCACGCACTGAACACCCGCGGCACCTTCGGCCCGGCTCTGGCATCAATTCTTTCCGGTCTTTCCAATCCGCTCAGCAGCATCACCTGGAGCCGCTGGGAGCAAAGCAGCCGCGGCAAACTGGCCGTCTTCCACTTTTTCATCCCACCAAACGTTCCCGCCTTCGAGGTCACCTACTGCTGCTTGCCCGTCGGAGATGGCACTGCCCTCTACCGCAACAAAGCCGCATATCGCGGAGAACTCGCCGTCGATGCCGAATCCGCCGCCGTTATGCGACTCGTAATCGAAGCAGACCTCGATGAAGATCGCGACCCGCGCGCTCCCCTGATCCGCTCCCAGCTCATGATCGAGTACGCCCCCTTCCAGATCGGAGGCAAGCAGTACACCTTACCCCTCCGAAGCGTCTCCATATCCCGCGGCAGAACTCTAAAATTTGAATGGCGCTACAGCACAAGCTTCCTCACCTATGGCCCCTATGAAACGCTTGTGAATGAATTCACATTCACCAACTACCACAAGTTCGGCTCCGAATCCCGCATCCTCACCGGCTTCGACGACCTCCCTCAGCCAACTACCCCCGAATCGACCAAGACCAGTCCCGCAGCCCAGCCAAACTGACTCAGAATCCGCTGCATCCGATCCAGACTTGCAACATCGGATAAACTGAATGTCTCCGGATTGCCTCCCCTTCGGCAATCGGGATGACCTGATCCCCGCACACTGGAACCCGCCATGCCGCTGCCCGAACACATCCTCCTCACCTACGGCTACCTGTTGCTCTTCGGATGGGTTCTAGTCGAGCAGTTCGGCATTCCGCTTCCAGCCACACCGGTCCTTCTCACCGCCGGCGGCCTTTCCGCCGACCACCAGATCAGCTTCGCCGCCGCCCTCGTCTCAGGTCTCGCCGCCTGCATTGTTGCCGACACCACCTGGTTCATCATCGGCCGCCGCTATGGCCATCACGTCCTGCGCATCCTCTGCAAGCTCTCCATGGAGCCCACCATCTGCGTCCGTCGCACGCAGGATTCGTTCTCCAAAAACCGCAGTCTGATGCTCGTCTTCGCCAAATTCGTCCCCGGCCTAGCCACCCTCGCCGCCCCCGTCGCAGGCGAAAATGGCATGAGCCTCCCCGCCTTTCTCCTCTTCGACGGAATCGGTGCCGTTCTCTGGCTCTCCGCGCTCCTCGGCGCGGGCCGCCTCTTCGGCGACGCCCTCAAGCGCAACCCCAGTCTCCTCGACTGGGCGGGACGTTTCTCCGGCGCCCTCCTCCTCCTCGCCATCGCCGGATGGTTCATATGGCGTCTCTATCGCCGCCGCATAGTTCTCAGGAATCTCGTCAAATCGCGCCTCGAGCCGCAGGATCTAAAGGCTCAGCTCGACGCCGGCGAACTCGTCTACATCGTCGATCTCCGCCACCCCCTCGAACTCCTCGCCGAGCCCTACACGCTCCCCAGCGCCATGCACTTCTCGCCCGATGCCCTCGCCTCCCGCCACACCGAGATCCCCCGCGACCGCGATGTCGTCCTCTTCTGCACCTGCCCCAGCGAAGCCACCGCCGCCAAAACCGCAATGACCCTCCACAAGCTGGGCATTGAGCGCGTCCGCCCCCTCCGTGGCGGCTACGACGAGTGGAAGCGCCTGGGCTTCCCCTTGGATGAAGTCCCCCCCGTCCAGAATGTAGTCCCCGTCTCCCGCGTCAGCTAGCCGGTCTACTCCCTGTTGCCCAATCCCTAATCCCCAATCCCTGATCGCTTTCCTTCACTCCCCACTCCTCGGTCCCTCGTTCCCTCCGCCCCTGTCTTGTCGTTCCCTCGGCCCCCGCCTTCCCCGCATCTTACTTACAAGCCGCAGTTGCGCCACCCCGGGAGCCCCGCATGAACGGTTCACCAACCGCACGCCTTTTGACGCAGCTCTGGTTCATCACCATCGCCGTACTTGCCGTCGCTGTCCTTTATCTCGCCAAGGTTCTCCTCCTCCCCCTCGGCATCGCCGTCCTCTTCGCCTTCCTTCTTGCTCCAGTGGTGGCTTTTCTCGAACAGCGTCTTCGTCTCCCGCGCCCCGCCGCCGCCCTCGTCGTCATCTTCGGATTCTCCGCGCTCCTCCTCATCGCCACATGGACCATCTTCACCCAGCTCGTCGCCATTGCCGACGACCTCCCCACCTACCGCGAGAACATAACCCTCAAGCTCGACGCCCTCCACCGCCCCAGCAACTCCGCCATCGGCCGCGTTGAGGCCGAACTCGAAAAGGTCAGCGACGAACTCGGCATCGTCAACGCCACGGCAACTGCCGCCCTCCAGTCGCCAAAAAAAGTTCAGGAAAAGCCCATAGGCACCTCCCCTGAACATCCCCTTCAGGTCCGCGAAGTCGGCCGCCCCACAGGCCGTCTCGACCAGCTCGGCGGAATCATCGCGCCCCTCACCACCGCATTCCTTGCCGTCGTCTTCACTTTTTTCGTACTCCTCCAGCGCGAGGACCTTCGCAACCGCCTCATCCGGCTCTCCGGCGATCGCAACCTCACTCTCATGACGCAGGCCATGCGCGACGCCTCCCAGCGCATCTCCCGCTACTTCCTTCTTCAGCTCGCTGTCAACCTCACCTTCGGCTCGATCATCGCTACTGCGCTCTACTTCATCGGGCTGCCCCACCCCGTTCTCTTCGGAGCGCTCGCCGGTCTCTGTCGCTTCGTTCCCTACATCGGAGTCCCCGTAGCCGGCATCATTCCCATCTTCCTCTCCGTCGCCGTCTTCCACGGATGGGAGCACACCGTCCTCATCGCCGGCGTCTTCACCCTTCTCGAGGTCATCACCGGCAACTACATCGAGCCCCACATCTACGGCCGTCACACCGGACTCTCTTCCCTCGCCATCCTCATCGCCGCCGCTTTCTGGACCCTCATCTGGGGGCCCGTAGGCCTCGTCCTGTCCGTACCCCTCACCGTCTGCCTCGTCGTCATGGGCAGCCACGTCCCCTCGCTCGAGTTCCTCGCCGTCCTCCTCGGCGACCAACCCGCCATCCCCAACTACACCTGCTTCTACCAGCGCCTCCTTGCCCACGACGAACGCGAAGCCTCCGACCTCCTCTTCAAGTCCCTCAACACCGAACCCCTCGTCACCGTCTACGACACCATCCTCATCCCCGCCCTCACCCTCGTCGAAAAAGACCGCCAGCAAGGAGAACTCGACGACTCCACCCTCACCTTCATTCGCAACACCACCAGCGAACTCGTAGAAGAACTAGGCTTCCGAGCCCTGGAAGAACAACAAGCGTCCTCTGCCGGCGCTGCGAACGCCGACAACGCCAATGACTTTCCCAACTCCGCTAATCCCGCTTCACAAGCCCTGATCCCTAATCCCTCAATACCTGCCTCTGCGTCCTCTCGGTCCCTTGGTCCCTCGGCCCCGCACAACAGCGACCGCACCGTCGTTGTCGTCCCCGTCCGCGATGGCGCCGACTCTCTCGTTGCCACCATGCTCACTCAGGTCCTCGCCCTCGCCGGGTTCAATGCCGTCTCGCTCCCCGTCCGCGCCATTCACGAAACCGCAGAAGCCGTCGACAAACAGAATCCCGCCATCGTCTTCCTCTCTGGAATGCCGCCCGTAGCCATGGCCCGCGCCAACCGCCTCTTCCGCAGCCTTCGCTCCGGAACAGAACAAGCCGATCCGCGCTCCGCCACCCGCAACGAGAACAGGGAATTGTTCCATCGCGATTTCAAAATCATCGTAGGAATCTGGAACTACACCGACGACCCCACCCGCGCCGCGCAGATGATTACCCGAACAGAATCTCTTCACATCTCCACATCGCTAGCAGACGCCCTCGCCCAGGCCGCGTCACTCAACGAACAGAAACCCACAGTCCCCCAACCCCTCGACAACAGCCCCCAACTTGTAGCCGCCCCCAAAGACACCGCCGCCTAAGCGCTTCGAGAAAAGCAATGGGCGCCCGCTTTCGACTTGCGGCCGCCCAATGGCAATTCAATGTGGCTCAAGAAATGAATCCCTTGTTTGGTCTCTAGTTTGTTGGCGCAAAGTAATTGGCAGCTAAATTGTGCGCAACTTTATGTCCAAGCACGAATCCCTGAACCAATGAGTGATGGTAATGAAATCCAACGTAGATCCGTGCGTATTCAACTTCCTTCTGAAGATCGTTAATACTCGTGAAGTGATGAGTGGTTCCAGTCACCGCACTTGATACTGCGATTGGGGGAATGTTCGGTGTTCCGAAGTAAGCCTTCAGCGCATCTGACAGGCCGCCCGTAACACATCCATGAGCGGCGGGATATTCGGGGTGAGCTGGCGTAACGGCGAGTGGGGTCCATCCCGGATCAGGCACTGTGTCTGGGTTTCCATCGATGTCGCCATTGCGTATTGCGGTCACGGGGCGCCAGAAACTGTAGTAGTACTTGGCATTGAAGCACCCAATGAAACTATCGGCCATTGACGCGTATGCCATAGCCATCAAACGCGAAGTCTCCAGAAGGCTGAGGTTCTCCTGAACGGCTAGCAGTCTCAGCATAGAGCCAAACTGTGCCGTTGTGTTATCCGTCCAGAACAGCCCGATCTCAGTTTGCGCCGGTGTCCGGGCACTGCCATCTTTCGCCCCCAGCCTCTTTGTGAGGTTGTAGTCGTCTGTCCACGTCTGACTGTTCAGTGCCGGAGGCGGTTCATCCGGCCTGTATTGAGCAGGATCATCGAACGTGAACGGCGTCATTTGCCCTATCCACGGCGTGGCCGCTGCCGCTGCGCCCGGGGTCAGCATCCACACACCCCAAAACGGGAGACGAAGGGTAACTATATGGCCAGGGAACGCCGCGGCCATCGCCGGAACGGAGTGCGATCAGATTCTCGGCGGACGCCAGCCCCACAGCTTGCCCATCGAGCTTTGGCTGACCGTCCGGGATCGCTGCCATGGATGCTGTGTACGAGGTGGCGAGCTGAACCGCCCGGTCCGGCAGCAAATATGCGAGAACCCGATAAGCTGCCTCCACGGCCGCCGCCTCCGAGGACGCTCCAGCGGGAGCGGTCACCGTGTATTTGTATGGCTGATACTTGCCTTCAATCGCGACCACTGCGTTATAGACGGCCAGGGCTTCGTAGGCTATGTAGACGTTCCCTCCGCCTGCCGAAGACGCTCCGGGAGCGGTGCTGGCGCGTGCCTGCGTGATTCCGATTGCGTTCCAATCGGTGACCACGCTCTGTCCAGCAGCGTGCATGCAAGCCAACAATACGAATGGAAGCAGAGACAGAGATCG
>DATJEO010000028.1:0-6043 GCA_035496515.1 Occallatibacter sp. | reverse complement strand
TCGCCGCACCACAAGGCCCGCCGCGTGATCGCCGAGCAGTACGCCTACTTCCCCGCTCTTAACGCGACCCTCAATGGCACCAGCGCGGCACTGCTTCTCACGGGACGAGTGTTGATCGCAAAAGGTCGCCTGGCCGCGCATAGACTGTGCATGATTGCTGCGGTGGTTGCGTCAACTCTGTTTCTGGCCTGCTATGTCTTCTTTCATTACAAAGTGGGGAACATTCTTTTTTTAGGGCAAGGCTGGTCGCGCCCGGTCTACTTCACCATCTTGAGCACCCACGTTGTACTCGCCATGGTGATCGTGCCGCTAGCAGGCATCACCCTGAACCGCGGCTTGCGCGCGCGTTATGACAGGCATCGCGTCATCGCCAGGTGGACCTGGCCACTCTGGATGTATGTCTCGGTCACAGGCGTGGTGGTCTACTTCATGCTGTACCGGTGGTTCCCGCACAGCTAGTGCGAATTGAAATCATGAGTCCGGTTGAGCGGATCCAGTGTCTATCCTGAAGCTCAAAATTGACGTCTCCGGCACGATCGGCGATCAAGCATGGCGGGATATCCGTCACTTTGATCAAATTCAAAGCTCCGACTTCGGCCCGCAATTTGGCAGCGGGGGACGTTGCAACCATCCTCCGGATAAACCGCACGCCAAAGGGGAATGGATCGGGGCTGAGATCCGTCTGCATACACCTCTGCTAGCCCAATACGCCATGTCTCACTACCTGGAGCAGGAACGGGTCTTGGACGCAGACGTGGAGTAACCACAATGTGGATCCGTGAGCCCTTAATTTGTCCTGCACACTGTTAACCAAAGCTGCCGCTCGCGCGTTATACAAGTGGACGCGGACATCCGCCGAACCCAAGGCGTCCGCCCGAGGAGCATCCCGTGAGTGACGACATAGTGATCATGCCCATCATCATTGCCTTCTTCGCCTGGTTCGTTTGGGTAGTTTTCAGCACCATCCGCCGGTACAAAATGGCTAAATTACAGGCGGAACTCCAGCATCGCCTGCTTGAAAAAATCAGCTCAGGCCAGGAGTTACTGGCGTATGCGCAGACTGCTGCCGGCAAGCAATTGATCGAATCCTTACGTGTGGAGACCGCGTCGGCGCACACGCGAATCATCGGAGCGCTACATACCGCGATCGTGATGATCTCGCTAGGGGTCGCGCTGCTGCTTCTCCGAGGCCGGGTCAGCGGCGCCGAACAGGGCTTTGTGGTCTTCGGCACAATCATCACCGTGCTCGGCATCGGCTTTGGATTATCCTCCGCAGCTTCTTACTATCTGTCGAAATCTTTCGGATTGCTTAACGGCAGTCGCGCCTAGGATTGTCCAGAATGCTGGAGGAACTCCAGATTCGGGTCTTGAACCTGCAATTCGCCGCGACGTCGAAAGCAGCGATGGAGAAGAATTCCACCGCGCTCTCGATGGATGAGTCTGCGTTCGATGTCTTCTACAAGCAGACGTCCAGGGCGCTGCTTCGGTACCTTGTAGCCGTTACTCGCCAACCGGATGTCGCCGAGGATATTCTCCAGGAAGCGTATTGCCGATTGCTGACCGCCGGCCGCCCTGAAATGGACGAGCAGCAGACGCGCTCCTACCTGTTTCGCATAGCGACCAACCTGGTGCGCGATCGCTGGCGTCGAGGGAAGGAATCTCCTCTGCCCCAGAACTCGGAAGAGATCAGTCCGATGGATCCTGAGTTCGATGACAAACTTCACGTGCGCCAGGCCTTCGAACGCCTCAAACCGCGCGAGCGCCAACTTCTCTGGCTCGCTTATGTGGAAGGCTCAAGCCATCAAGAGATCGCAGACTGCACTGGGCTTAGAGCGGGCAGCATCCGGTTGCTATTGTTTCGCGCGCGGCGCAGATTGCTGGACTTCCTCCGAACACGGCTCACGATCAAGGTGGAGAAATGACGCTACAAACTTGTGAGAAAGAGCAGGCCCTCTCGGCGGCATTGCAGCAGGGCAACCTGAGCAGCGATCTTTTGGCTCATCTCGAAAGCTGTCCCCTTTGCGGTGAGATCGTTATGACTGTGGAAGGGCTCAGGTCTCAAGCTGCCAGACTCGACAGCAGCTTACGGCCGCCGGATCCCGCCATGATCTTTCGGCGGGCCCAGCAACGCGCACGGGAGGAAGCGCTCGCGCGCGCTACGCTGCCAATACGAATCAGTCTGGCGTGCACAGTGGTTATCAGCATCCTTTCCGCACCATGGCTAATCGCCTACCTGATGAGACTGCCATGGGAAGTTCGCTTGCTCAGGCCCGTCTACTTCCTGCAGAGGAATTTGCCGGACGCTCTGTCCGGAAGCACGGTAATGGGCATGGCCGCAACTCTGCTCTGCATCGCCTTGAGTTCCTGGTTTGTGTTGCGTGAGGAGTAGATGTCCCATCTCCCGCTAGGGACGGGTGTTCTGCTATAGTTCCTTGCCGGGTCCCATGTCTCTTTCTTCCGATCCTTCCATTTCCACTCCTGCTCCATTCGCCGTGCCTCCGAAAACCAAGCGCGGGATGTCGCGCAACCAGAAGATCCTGTTCTTCCTGACCGGATGGCTGATCGTCCTGATGCCTTTTCTGTTCTGGTGGAACACGTGGTTTGGCCGCCACCTCTCCGACCAGCAAATGACCGAATACCTGCATGACCTTAAAAAACCACGCCATATCCAACACGCGTTGGTTCAACTCGGCGACCGCATGTCGCGTGCCGATGCCAACGCGAAGCGCTGGTATCCCGATCTCATTGTGCTGGCAACGAATCCTGTCGAAGAAGTCCGTAATACCGATGCCTGGGTGATGGGGCAAGATATCTCCGCTCCAGGCTTCCATGAAACTCTGCTGAAGATGTTGGCCGACCCATCGCCCATGGTGCGGGGCAATGCCGCCTTGTCGCTGGTTCGCTTCGGGGATGCTACCGGACGGCCGCAGATTGTGGCGCTGCTCCAGCCCGCGCGCATTGCCGCACCCGCGGCCGGTCGCATCATCGACTCGGATCGTCCCGGCACCTCTATTCGCGAGGGAGGCTTGGTCGCAAAGCTCGCGCCCTCCGGCTCGTCGCAGACGGTGGAAGTTCGCTCGCCAATTCCCGGCCGCATCCGCTTCGTAGCACAAACTGGCGCAAACCTGGCCCAGGGCTCCGAACTCGCCGTTATCGAACCTGCGACTGAGCAAGTCTGGGAGGCGCTTCGCGCTCTGTATCTGATTGGGCGACCGGAGGACATCCCCTCAATCCAGCCGTACGAACGCGACTTGCCGGATGTTTCAAATGACGTCCGCCAACAGGCAGGGCAGACGGAGAAGGCGATCCGCTCCAGGAGTGAAAAGTAGCGCTGCTTGGCGCCGAGCCGAAATGGACTCATGCCCCAGAGCCTTGGTTATGTCGCTCTACTGGTCCGAGACTACGATGAAGCCATTGCCTACTTCACGCAGAATCTTGGCTTCCATGTCGTTGAGGACTCCCCGTCCACGGACCGCAACGGCGAGCCCAAGCGCTGGGTCTTAATCGCTCCTCCCGGATCACTCGAAACCAAGCTGCTGTTGGCCAAAGCCTCGACGCCCGAGGAAATCAGCCGGGTCGGCAACCAGACCGGAGGCCGGGTCTTCCTCTTCCTCCACACCGACGATTTCTGGCGTGACTACCGCAGCATGGCAGCACGGGGAATTACATTCGTGAGAGATCCTCGCGAGGAACCCTACGGAACGGTTGCAGTCTTTGAAGATCTCTATGGAAACAGATGGGACTTACTGCAGTTAAGAAGCAGTAAGGTGTAAGCGGAAGGATGTGGCGGCTGGTCTGAAAAAGACCCAGTGAGGGGACCGGGTTTAGGGGCTAGGAGCTACGATCAAATCGCCATCACTCCGACTTCCTTCTCCACCTCGGCTGTATCCACCATCGCGATGGCATCCCAGGGACAGCCATCCAGGAAACAGCCATCGGGGCCTTTGCTGACGCACTTTTTGCATCCGATACAAAGAATCGGGTCCACCTGAATGCGCCCGAAGGGTGGATTGTCCTCATCCGGTACCCAGAACATGCAGTCTTCCACCGGGCAATATTCCACGCACGCAGGCGAACCGGCGCAACCGGTGCAGCACTCGGTGATCACTGCCAATTCTTTGGGTTTCTTCTTGCGCGGGGTGGCCAGACCTTTGGATTTCGGCTCAAACTTGAGTTCGTCGGGTACCATCCCCACAGCTTTGGTCGCTCCAGGCGCAGCAGGCATGCCGGGCATTATAGCCCAAAAAGCGAGCGGCGGAGGAATGATCCTCCGCCGCCCCGCATTCAAACTGGCCAACTATCGCCGGTCATGCTCGTGCTCTTCGTGCTCCTCGTGACGTTGGCGTTTTTCCTGCTGATGGCGCCATTGCCAGTAGTCCTGCTGGTCCCGGCGATCGAGCCGGTCATAATCAACGTAGTTGTAATGCCGCTCTGATAACCATTCCCGGTACATCCGGTCTTCCTGATTGTTCCAATTGTGGTAATCCCGATTCTGCTGGTCGTAGTATCTGCGCTGGTGCTCTTCCTGCTCATGCCGTTCACGATCATCCTGTGGAGCCGGCATCGCCATCGCCCCAATGGGGAGAACGAGCGCAGCCGATAAGAACATCGATGCAACACATTGATCAATACGACGCATTTGTATCCTCCAGAAGCGGCTGATGATGGATGCCCCCGTTTCTTGCCCGGTTGGAATCGGAAACCCGGTATTGCAATTGCCTGCGTTGACGCAACTCCAACCTGCAGCCTAAATTTGATGGGGAGGAATCGTTGTGATCGGCGAAGTTCTCGGGCACTGCCGCGTCGTTGCCAAGATAGGCGAAGGAGGAATGGGAGTTGTATATCGCGCCTACGATGAAGTCCTCCATCGCGACGTGGCGGTCAAAGTTGTCAAGAAGGATGCAACCCTGGATACATCGAGCCGGCAGAATTTGCTGCAGGAGGCTCGCGCTTCCTCCTCCCTGGCTCATCCCAATATCTGCACGATTTATGACGTAGGCGAGATTGGCGGCGACCTGTACATCGTCATGGAACTGGTCGAAGGCAAGTCCCTCCACGGCCTGGCCGGAGAGATGGGACTCGCTCCGGAAACGGTTCTGCGTTACGGAGTTCAGATAGCGAGCGCGCTGGCTCGGGCGCATGATCGAGGCATCGTCCACCGGGACCTCAAAACAGCCAACATTGTGGTTACGCCGGAAGGCCTGGTGAAAGTCCTTGATTTCGGATTGGCCAAGCGAGTTGGCGGCGGCATCCTGGAAGCGCCGACTCTCTCTTTTTCGACCGTGCAGGGCGCCTCCAGCGTGAGCGGCACTCTGCCCTACATGGCTCCCGAAGTCCTGCGCGGCGATGCAGCCGACGGCCGCAGCGATCTCTGGGCACTCGGCGTCGTTCTTTACGAAGCGGCTTCTGGTCGCCTGCCCTTCGGTGGACGGACCGGTTTCGAAATCAGCGCCGCCATCATGCGCGAGATTCCAAGTCCTCTCGGACCGCCTGTACCGCCCGGCTTATGGGCCGTCATCCAACGATGCCTGGCCAAAGAACCCATGCAGCGCTACCAGCGCGCTACAGAGGTTCAGGCAGCTTTGGAAGCGGTTCAGTCCGGGGGGTTTACGTTCCCCGAAGCAGCCGACGACAGAACTGCGGGCCCACCCCGTACGACTACGATGCATAGCATCCGGCACGTGCGGATCAGGAAAAAAGACTTTGTCGTGCTTGTGGGTACCAACAAAGGAGCTTTCATTCTTCGCTCCAATACACAGCGCCGTCGTTGGGAAGTCGGCGGCCCGTACTTTCACGGTCATTCCGTGTACGCGATGGCCTATGATGGCCGCGGGGATCAGCGCCGTATCTGGGTTTCAACCTCCAGCTTCTGGGGGACACTCCTGCGCTCCAGCGATGATTTTGGAAAAAGCTGGACCAATCCACAGCAGGCTCCGATCCGTTTCCCCGCCGATACGGGCACGTCTCTGAAAAACATCTGGCAGATCACCCTGGGTCCGGCGGAGGAACCTAACCGGCTCTATTGCGGAGTAGAACCTGCTGC
>DATJEO010000027.1:0-9026 GCA_035496515.1 Occallatibacter sp. | reverse complement strand
CGCTACAGCAAACGCATTGAGGCGATTCTTCGGACCGGGGAGAGCCGATAACTTCACTTGAGCAGAGATTTGAAGGAGCCTGCGTACGCATGTTCTGCTCGCGCAAGCTCCCTCGATATGTGCTCGTGGCCAATCAAGCTTGGAGCTCGAGGCAACGACGATCAAGCGGAACGTTTACGTCGGGTTTTATCGTCCACGACCAGTTCTTCGTGGCGAACCTCTCCGGAGAGATCGCGAACCTCTTCGACCGGTTTTTTCGACACACTTACCTCTTCGCGCACGACAGTTGATTTGTCGAGAGTGGCACGTTCTTCGCTCAGGGAACTCGAATCTCCTCCTCGCCGATGGCTCCAGTGGCTGGACTCGCTCCGGTGGCGGGTCTACGTTCAACCACAAGCTCTTCTCGTTGAACTGGAACCTGCACATTCTGAGTCTCGGTGACAACCTCTTTTCGGAGCCGAACTTCTCCGCGGTTTACACGGTCTTTGTGGACGCGGAGAACCTCGCCCAGGAGTTGGACATTACTGGGGCGTTCCTTCGAGATCTGCTCCGTGGCGGCCGTTGTGCTGCGGCGGTCGTCACGATCTCTACCGTCATATTCGTATGCGCCGGATTCAGATGAGTAGTCATATGAGCCGGCGTTCTCGCCGAAATCAGCGTTGTAGCGGTTGAGAATCGATTCCGCCTCTGCCTTGCGATCTCCCGCCTGAACAGTGACTACCGCGCCGTGCTCGCTGCGGCTGAAACGATGAGAGAAGTACCGCGCACGATCGTTGGGAACGTTCATCGCCGTAAAAGAGCCATGCAGGTCCGATGTGTCATCATAGCCCTCGTCGTAGCGTTCGGAGGGCGGGATTACTTCACGTTGAGCGGGATCGCGATCCAGACGTTCGTCGGCGTACGGCTCAACATCTTCGCCGCTGAACCAGGATTTGATCTTGTCCCAGGTAGATGGGCCGTTTTCATCGGTTGTGTCACGAACGGTTGTGTTGCCGAGAGTAGAAGAGCTGCCAGTGTAGGAGCCGCGATGAGCGATGCCGAGGTGCGCTGAACCGAAGCCGGCTTTCTGCAGCGCATCCACTGCTTTGCGTGCGTCGCTGGAATCGTTGAAGTATGCGGCGAGCGTGTCGGTATAAACATCTGTTTGAGCCATAGGGGAAACTCCGTCGGGTTTGAAGATAGGACGTAGCAATCTGATGGAGTGCTGGAATCTCAGCACCCTTGAAGGCTATTTGCATTCGCGCGTTTTAGTTCTTGCTGCAGTCATAGGATGCAGGCCGATGCAGATGGTTTTCCATGTTTGTAAGCGCAGAGTGAAAAGAAAACAGCTACATACATCACGATTGCAGGAGCCTGCATCGCAGGTGAATTGCTCCGATCGGAATGCGCGCTGTCGCGACTCAGGCTGTCGTTGTTCTCGACAGAGATTGCAGGCCGCGTGCTTCGATTTCGAATTCGCGGATCTTGTATTTCTGGATCTTTCCGGAGAGAGTGGCAGGGAACTCATCGACGAAACGGACGTGTTCAGGGACTTTGTAGTAGGCGATTTGGCCTTTGCACCAATTGCGAATCTCGGATTCGGTTGCTTCAAGGCCGGGACGGAGACGAATCCAGGCGACAACGATTTCGCCGAGACGTTCGTTGGGAATCCCGACGACCTGCACTTCGCCGACTTTGGGATGTGTGTAGAGAAACTCTTCGACTTCGCGAGGATAGATGTTCTCGCCGCCACGGATGATGACATCGCGCGAACGGCCGGTGATGTGCAGACAGCCATCCATGCGCATGACCCCGAGATCGCCAGTGTGCAGCCAGCCATCTGGCTTGACGACCTGCGCAGTTCCCTCCGAGTCGCCGTCATAGCCTTTCATGACAGCGTACCCGCGGACGCAGATTTCACCTTGCATGCCGATGGGTAGGCGTGCGCCGTCGGTAGGAGAGATCACCTGAATCTCGGTCTGGGGCATGGCCCGGCCTACGGTGTTGACGCGAATCTCAAGGGAATCGCGGGCGTCGCTCATAGTCACGACGGGCGAGGTCTCAGTCTGACCGTAAGCAATGACAAGTTCGCCAATGTGCATTTCTTTAAGAACGCGCTTCATCAATTCGACTGGACAAGGCGCGCCACTCATCATTCCGGTTCGGAGGCTGGTGAAGTCAAAACTGGAGAATTCCGGGATGGCGAACTCAGCGACATACATTGCGGGCACGCCATAGACCGAGGTCGCGCGCTCATCGTGGATAGCCTGAAGAGTAACGCGGGCATCGAAGGTCCAGTTGGGGAGAACGAGGGCCGCGCCGGAGTTGAGGGCGCTCATAGTTCCGATAACGCAGCCGTAGCAGTGGAACAGCGGCACGGGAACGACAACCTTGTCCTGCTCGGTGTAGTGAAAACCGCGCGCAAGGAACTGGCCGTTATTCACCACGTTGCGGTGCGTGAGCATCACACCCTTGGGGAGGCCGGTGGTGCCGCTGGTGTACTGGATGTTGGCGACATCATCTGGGGCGACGTGATCGGGAAGGCGCCCTTCGGAGTCGAGCAGGGCGGGCCACTCTGGTGAATCGAAGTAGATTGTGTGCTGAAGATCGAGAGTAAGGCCTTGACGTGCGCGCTCGAGGATTTCGGCATAGTCGGCGCGCTTGTCTTTGCGCCACAGGAAGATCGCTTTCATGCGCGATCGGGTCAGTGTGTACTGAAGCTCATGGGAGCGATAAGCGGGGTTGACATTAACAAGGGCAACGCCGGCGCGTGCGCACCCCATGTGCAGCATGACCCACTCGATGCAGTTGGTGGACCAGATACCGACGCGATCTCCGCGGCGAATGCCGAGAGACCACAGCCCACGGGCTACTTGATCCGCGGCATTGCTGAGTTCGGACCATGTCATGCGGCGAGACTGGTGTCGCGAAACCACAGCGAGGCGATCAGGGAACTTCGACGAGGTGCGATCGAGCAGACCTCCAATTGTCAGGTGGAGGAGAGGAACATCGGCTCCGCGAGAGTAGCTAAGACTTTCAACCTCTTCATAGACGGGCATGTGGGACTCAGGTCGAAGTGTAATGGGGCAAGCGCACTGCGCCTGTGATCTAGTTCACAGATTAGAGATCTTGAGATCGGAGCATAGACTCTACTCCGCTTCACGCGGGAGCTGTTCGAGGAGACGCTTCCAGGTTTTCTGATTGCGACGAAAACCCTTTTTCAGATCTTCGAGGATGCGATCAAAGTCGGAGTTGGTGCGCAGATTGTTCCACGCCGGGTTCTTAGAAAACCAGGGGTAGTTTTCATTGCCGAGGTAGATGGCGCGGCGGAGCCAGTGCAGCGCTTCGCTCGAATCCCCTTCGACGGCGAAGTAAGTAGCGAGGCGATAGGCCATTTCGCTATCAGCTTCTGCGGCTGCGAGTGTTTCGTCTTTGAGCAGCGCGGCGGCGCGATCGCGTTCGCCTGTCTGTACGTAGCACATCGCGAGAGTCGGCACGGCGATGCGAAGAGATTCGTCGTCTCGGATGACGCCTTCGAGGATGCTGATCGCGTCGGGGAGATTGCCGATGCGCATCTGCTGATAGCCGGATGAGGTGCGAAGGAGAGGATGGCGTGGCTCGAGGGCAAGGCCTTTCTCGAGTTCATCGCCGGCGAGTTCGAGAAGGTTTTGATAGTGGTAAACGCGCGCGCGGTGGTTGTAGAGAATGGCAGCGTTAGCGGGGTTGAGCTTGAGGGCGCGATTGAATTCGAATAGCGCTTCGTCGTACATGCCATCGCCGCGGAGAGCTATGCCAGCGACCATGTGAACGTTCCAGTCGTTTGCGGCAGTGCTGAGGAGGTTGGCGATGCCATGGCGGGCGGATTCCTTCTCCCCCCGGGAGAGGAGCATATAGATGCGATAGAGATTGGCTTCGGGCGCGGCGGGATCAAGACGGAGAGCTTCGTCGAAAGAGCGGCGGGCGTGCATCACGTGAATTTGCCCGCCAAAGCCGTGACGGACGTACTGGAGCTCAGCGATGCCGAGGCCGCTCCAGCCAGCTGGAAATTCAGGGTCTTTTTGGGTGACGCCTGTGAAAAGAGCGTGAGCGCGGTCAAGATCTGCCCTGGAGCCGGTGCGGACCATGAAGGAACTCAGGAGTGCGCGGGCCTGAAGATACTGCTCGCTCACGGGCCCAGGGAGCGAGGCGTTGCGTGCCGGCGGACGAGGAGCTTCAGACTGTTCGGCGGCGCCAAGGCTGTGAAGGGCTGCGAAGACCTCATTAGAAATCTCAGTCTGGACGGCGATGAGGTCGAGAGAGGCAACGCTGATTGAGCCACCGGAGCGGACGCTCTGCGAGCTGACGTCGAGGAGCTGCCAATTGAGGTCGAAGCCGGTTTCGGAGCGGAGGAAGTTACCTGCAAGGACATACGACACGAGAAGGCGCTGCCCGATAGAGAGCGGATCCATCTGCGCAATAGGGAGCGACATGAGCGTACTGGATGGGCGGACGACGAGGGCCGGTATGCGAGCCAGGCGTGCGGCGATGGCGTCGGCAAGTGCATAACCGTAGAGTGGCGCGACGTCTTTGGGGCCGAGATTAGCGAACGGGAGGACGACGATGGAGTTCTGCGTTGCGCGATCGCCGTTGGACTCTCGGAAACGCTCGGCTAGCATGGATAGGAACCCGGTCGCGCGCTTCTCGGCTTCGGCTTCGGTGGTTGGAAGGTTCGCTGCGGCGTCGCCGGGAATAATGCCGGTCTCGATCTGAAGGGCTTTCATGATCGTCTTTAGCGCTTCGCGAACTTCGGCGGCGGAAGCGTAACGGCCTGCGGGATTCTTCTCGAGGCAGGTGAGGATGACGCTTTTGAGTTCGGTAGAGATTTCGGGGACGATCTCGCTCAGGTCCACAGGATCGGAGAACTGGATGGAGCGGATCGCGGCGAAGTCCTCCGCATCGGGGCGGGAGAAAGGGTGGCGGCCGCTGACTAGTTCATAGAGGATGACCCCGAGAGCCCAAATGTCTGATTGAACGCTGGACTGGCCGGTTACGAATTGCTCCGGCGCCATGTAGCGGATGGTGCCGCCGCGTGCGGTGTAGGTGGCGGCGACTGAGGCGTCTTTAGCCATGGCAGGTTTTGAGGGATCGAAGCTCGCATCTTCGGGACGGAGGCGACGGGCGAGACCGAAGTCGAGGATCTTGACCAGGCCTCCATCGGTGAGCATGACGTTCTGCGGCTTAAGGTCACGGTGGAAGATACCAAGGGCGTGGGCGGCCTGAAGTCCGTCGGCGATCTGAATTCCTACCGAGAGGACTAGCTGTGGGGTGCCGGGTCCCCGTGCGATGAGCTGATCGAGGGACTGACCAGGGACGTACTGCATGACGATGTAGCCTTCGTCGTCGGCCTCGCCTACCTCGTATATGGCGCAGACGTTCGGATGCTCGATTGCGGAGGCGAGACGGGCTTCCCGAAGGATGGTGGTGCGGAGTTGCTGGGCGGTCAAGAGGCCGGTGCGAAGGATTTTGAGGACAACGGGACGCTGGAGAAGGGTGTCATTGGCAAGGTAGACCACGCCACTCCCACCCGCGCCAAGGCGTCGGGTGATCTCATAGTGCTCGATGTTCTTGCGCTTCATCGCTTAGACAAGTCTAGTAGCGCACGTATAAAGGGCACATTAGAGCGTCCGCTCCCCCCCATTTTTTTTGCAGATAATACAAGGGATTGGAGTTAGCTTAAGCTTCTTCGAGGTTTGGGGGTCCTCAATGGGCTGTAGCCACAGGTTGACTGGTACCTCTATCCCGTGTTTTGTCCAATTAATAGATCTGACTGGGGTTACCCGCACTTAATACGTGGAATTGGGTTTAGCACTTCGGCTGGAGAATTTCCTCTTGCCAACTGTTTAGGCGTCCAGAGTTCCGGGCCCATCTCGTTTCAGTTTCATTTATCACCGTTTTTTTATACGTAATACATATCATTGAGCTTACCTGCACGTAATACGAACTATTGAAGTTGTCACGTTCATAGCCCGAAAATCCACTTGAGTTCGCGGCTCCCTAGACCTGAGGATGACTGATTGATATACCCGTTTTTCTTCACCTAATACAAATGATTGGACTTATTTGTACTTAATAGATGCCATTGAGGTTGGAGGCCTGCGTATTGCGGCTGGATTCCGGCCCGAATACGTATCGATCGGCAGGCGCGTATTCTCGCAATCGCGCGAGAGGCGCTTGATCGCTTCCAAACGCGAGGCGACTCAAATACCAGAAGCCGTCAACTACAAGGATAGATGGAATGCAGGTAATCCCATGCAGATTTCAGTTATCAAATCGCTCCGAAGTCTGACTGGCTCTGGCGTGAAGGGTACGTGTATGGTGGCGAAGATGAAAAGACTGCTTCGATCCGCTATCTGGTTCTTCGGCTTCTTGTTCGCCTCGTCTGCGATTGCTTTCGGGCAGGTCGAGAAAAACTCCGATTGGCCCACGTATGGGAATGATCCGGGCGGTATGCGCTACTCATCGGAAGCGCAGATCAATCGAAGCAATGTGGCGAATCTAAAGGTCGCGTGGACGTATCGCACGGGCGCCAATGACACTCCGACGAAGCTGAAGCGCAAGGCTGCATTTGAAGCCACCCCGATCCTGGTGGATGGGAAGCTGTTTCTGAGTACTCCATATGACCATGTGATTGCTCTCGATCCGGGGAGCGGGGCAAAGTTGTGGGAGTACGATCCGGGCGTGAATCTGGATCGACACTACTCGGAGGTGTCGTCGCGTGGAGTCTCCGCCTGGCACGATGCAGGCAAGAAGGCAGGCGAGCCATGCAAACTGCGGGTGTTTGTTGGAACTCTGGATGCACGGTTGATCGCCCTCGATGGTGAGACGGGAAAGCTGTGCGCGGATTTCGGTTCCGATGGCACCATCGACCTGAATAAGGATGCTGCCACGCAGACGGAGTGGACCGGGGGCTACCAGGTGACTTCTCCGCCGGCAATCTTCAAGAACCTGGTGATCGTGGGATCGTCAGTTGCAGACAACTGGCGCGTCGATACGGGGCGCGGGGTTGTGCGGGCGTTCGATGCGAAGACGGGCAAGCTGCGCTGGGCATGGGATCCGATTCCGTGGGCGGAGCACACCACACCGAGGACGGGCGCGGGCAATGCCTGGTCTGTACTGTCAGTGGATGCGAAACGCGATCTGGTGTTTGTGCCGACGAGCAGTGCGGCACCGGACTATTTTGGCGGAATTCGCAAGGGGGATAACAAGTGGGCCAATTCGGTGGTGGCACTGCGCGCATCGACCGGGCGGTTTGTGTGGGGATTCCAAGTGGTGCATCACGACCTGTGGGACTACGACGTGGCGGCACAGCCGACGCTGGTGAACTGGAAGGATGGGACGCCGGCCGTGGTTATCAATACCAAGATGGGGCATGTGTTCGTTTTGAACCGGCTGAATGGGAAGCCTCTGATTCCTGTTGAAGAACGGAAGGTCCCCGGATCGGATATCCAAGGAGAGGAGAGCTCTCCTACGCAGCCGTTCTCGAGCATTTCGCTGGTGCCTGAAAAGTTCGATGCTGCAGATGCATGGGGTCCAAAGCCGGAAGATGTTAAGTGGTGCCAGGACAAGATTGCCGGCTTGCGGAACGAGGGAATCTTTACGCCGCCGAGTTTAAAGGGAACAGTTCAGGCTCCCGGCAATGTTGGAGGCGTGAACTGGGGCGGCGCTGCTTACGATCCCCAACATCATCTGATGATCGCGAACACGAACCGCCTTGTCGCATGGGTCAAACTGATTCCTCGCGCTGAGTTCAAGGCTGAGGTGCATAAGGACCAGGACAACCGCATTTATGGCGAGTTCGGCGACCAGGAACCATCGCCATATGGTCTCTACCGCTCGTTTCTCTTCTCACCTAGCGGCATGCCGTGCAATCGGCCGCCGTGGGGAACGACAGAAGCTGTCGACTTGTTCACGGGCAAGGTCGCCTGGGATGTTCCGCTAGGCACGCTGATTCCCGGGAAGCATACGGGATCGATCAACCTGGGAGGTCCGATGGCGACAGCGGGAGGACTGGTGTTCACCTCAGCCACAATCGATCCGCACCTGCATGCATTTGATTCGGAGACGGGGAAGGAACTTTGGAGCTACGAAATACCGGCTGCGGCAAATGCCACGCCCATGACCTACACGTGGAAGGGCAAGCAGTACATGGTGATCTGCGCAGGCGGTCACGGAAAGCTGGATTCGAAGCAGGGCGACTATGTGATGGCGTTCGCGCTGCCATAGCGTGGCAGCACTCTTGAAGCGGGAGTTGTACGGACGGCAGCCTGAATAATCGCCCTCAGATCCGATTTCAAGTTATTTCCGTAGAGGCGGTGATACGCCAACTCGACGTCTTTGCGTCAGGGCACGACTTCAGTCGCGCCGCGAACCTGTAAAAATGCGCGGGCTCCAACTCCTGAGGGTCTGAGGGATATTTTTTCGTACTGTCCGCCGCCCATCAAGGGCGATTCCCGAAACCAAAAAGGAGATCCGGTGACTCGAGGCTGGAAAACCAGCAAACTTCCGATACGTCAGAGTTCCAGGAGATCTCTTCCAACAATTATCTGCCCCCGGAAATGGATTCGGGCTGCATCGGCCCACATCTGGTCGGTTATCTGGGGATCGTCGGGCGGCACGAAGTGAGACAGGACAAGCGTCTTGACACCAGCGGCCTGAGCAACGCGACCGGCCTGTTCGGCTGAAGTCTGATGCGCAAGAATGCTAGCCTTAAGCGCGGCCGCATTTGGCACCCGGGCGACGAGGCGCTCAATGGCGGCAGGATACATCACAGAGTGCACCAACACGTCGGCTCCACGCGCAAGCTTTACGACATTCTCAGACGGCGCGGTATCTCCCGAAATCACGATGGAGCGGTCTGGCGCGTCGAAACGGTACCCAAAAGCCGGAACTACCGGTGGGTGATCGACCAAGGCCGATGAAACTCTCACATGGTCATCTCGCATCACTTCGCCTTCACTCTGCAGCTCGTGGACATGCACCAGGGGAGAAAGAGGAATGCGCCCTTCGTT
>DATJEO010000026.1:0-4500 GCA_035496515.1 Occallatibacter sp. | reverse complement strand
CTCGTATCTCCCGGAGAAGCCGGCGCATTTCCTCGACCACGGACATTTGTTCGAGCGTCGCCTTCAGACTCTCGGCGGTCGCAGTCACCGAATCCACTACGGCGTGTCGGGCGCTCTCCGCCGCGAACCGAGCCTCTTCGCTGGCGGCGCGCGCGGCCTCAGCCGCTTCTCGGAGCTGTTCTCGCCCGTCCCGCAAACCTTCAGCCGTCTTGCGTTCCTGTTCGCTGGCTTCTCGTGTCACTTCAGCCACTCGCCTGACCTGCTCCGACTCGCGTCTGTCGGCCTCCGCTTCCGCGACGGCCACGTGCACTTCCGCTTGCGGGCGGCCGCCCGTGGGATCGTGGCTGCCGGTGCCCGCCTTCGCTGGGGCGGGGCGCAGCCGCGGCCGCCGTTTCGGGCGAATGTGATCGTTCGCCATTGATGCCCTTGATTAACCTGAAGTCAGCGTAGCAATAGGGCCGCCGGAGCGATGTCCTGAAGCGAACACCTCAGGGAATTCGTGCCCCGCGTGGCTGAGTGTGTTTCATTTCGTACATCTATCCTCCAGAGCTCGGCATGCGCTGGGGCGATGGGAGACATTCAATATGGCAGTTGAGAGATCGCCGTCAGCACCGGCGTTTGCCGAATGCCGTCCAACCAGATCGGTGTTCGGCAGGTGCAGCGGAGATGCGTGCATCTGATCAATCACGGTACCACGCTGAGGAAAGATTCCAGGGCGATCGGCTTCGATTGGGATAGCCTCAGAGCGTGAGGCCCTTCTTCCTAACGTCCTCCTCGATCGATTGACGGAACGCATAGCGCCCAAGGCTAATATCCTAGACGCTATCTCCTAAAGCCAAACGGGCTCGGTGAACAAATACAAAGCGTGACGGCCGCTTCCAGAGCGCTCATCCAGCCGATCGAGATGTCCCCAACGGAACATCACAGCCTGCGTCAAGTGTTGGAGACTGGAGTGAGGTTCTGGCTGCCGACTCGGTCAGGACGATTCGCGACGTGCTCGAAGACAGCGCGACGATCTGACACGCGGTTGGACGGACAGAGTCATGGCAAGAAGAAGGTGCACTCAATGAAATTGATTATTGCAACGACGATGGCGACGACGTTGGCGCTCACGCCGCTGCTGGCGCAGGAGAAGGAGCCGGGAAAGCGACTCGATGACGCGGCGGCGGTGTTTTCAGAGATCATGGCGGCGCCGGACAAGGGTATCCCTCAGGATCTGCTCCAGAAGTCCCATTGCATCGTCATTGTTCCGGACCTCAAGACCGCCGCGTTCGGCGTTGGCGGCAAATACGGGAAAGGGTACTTGTCCTGTCGAAACAAGAGTGGAACCGGTTGGTCTGCGCCCGGCACGGTCCGCATCGAAGGCGGGAGCGTGGGCTTCCAGATAGGGGGGTCTTCGACGGACTTGATCATGTTGGTGATGAGTGAACGGGGAGCGGACAAGCTGCTTGCAAGCAAATTCACCTTGGGCGCGGAAGGTTCCGCGGCGGCTGGTCCCGTTGGACGGACGGCCACGGCTCAAACGGATGCGCAAATGCACGCGGACATTCTGTCGTGGTCGCGCACGCACGGGCTCTTTGTGGGTGTGGCCTTGGAAGGCGCGACGCTCCGCGAGGATCTGGATGACAACGCCGCGCTATATGGCAAGAAGTTGGAAAACCGCGTCATCGTGAGGGAGGGCGTGCGGGCGCCCAAAGCCGCCGCCAAGCTGCTCGAGCTGCTGACCCGGTATTCAAGTAGTGAGCGCACAGACTAGAAGCTATGTCATAAGGTCAAATGGGCGACTCGTCACCACCTGTTACATCGTCTGGTGCGCGGCGAAAATGGAGCGGGTCTCGCAGGTTTTGCAGCTCGCGGTAGTAATAGAGTGAGGTTGGCCGGTTTTGCGTGAATGTCAGCTTCTTGAGAAACTCGATTTCCTCTGCGGTCGCATCGCCCCGCAGAGATGGATCTTGCAGGAAGGCCCGAAGCCCCGGTTCTTCGTTGACCGGTGCTGCGGGATGCCGTTCCACGAATTCGAATTTTCTCGGGTGTCCGGGCGCGAGGCGGTGGTTCAGGACGATCTCCATCGCGAACGTCGCGAAGTCGATGTCCCACGATTCAATCAGCGGATCCAGGAAGGTGACGCAGTTCTCGGGTGAAATGTTGAAGACATCCGTCTCCAGGAAATCGATCGCCGTGACGCGCATCTCTTCATAGCTTGTGTCGGTGAGTCGAGCGACGAGACGAAGCCAGTTTTCATCGTTCAATTCCTGTTTCGTCACTCGCTTCGCGAGGTCCAGCAGCTTCTGGGTGACGAGGCGCTCGAGTGCGCCAAAGGGCTCCTTCTCGAACATCGCGCGCATGGGTTGCGCTTTTCCTGGTGCGACCTTGCGGAGAATCAGCTCCCGCACTTCCAGGAACAAGGGCGCAGGCGGATCCGCGAGTTTTCTCTTCAACGCGTTCGTACGGACCAGATCGGCCAGGGTTGCCAACTTCCCGGCGGGAAGCCGCAGGAAGGTCTCCATCCTGTCGTAGATGTCGGTCCGCTCGGGCGCCGGAGGCGCCTTCTTCCCAGTCAGCAGTTGTGAAATGTAGGACTCGGTCACCTGGGCCGCCGCCGCGAGATCCCTTTGCTCCGTCCCCAATTCTTTGAGCCGCTGGCGGATGAGGAGCGAGAAATCCAAGGAATTCCTCCCGAGTCATTGATTAACTCTATTATTTAAATTCAGCGAGCAAAAGTTATTATCGCACAATAAATGTTGACAATATTGGTTAATTAACTAATACTGATTAACAGGATTGCTTCCTACCCACCCAATCCTTCAGGTGCTCTGAACTAATTCAGGTTATCTGGTCGACTCTCCACAAGGTTCCCGCTCGCGGCCTAGCGTAACCGCACAGCTGACGATCGACTTCCCGGTTCATTGCGGTGGGCGGGGCAGTCCGCCGCCGACAGGCGTTATCAACAGAGGAGACTCATCATGACTATCGTTCGTTGGAATCCGCTACACGACATGGCCACAAACCAGGAGCGTCTGAGCCGGATCCTCGATGGCTTCTACGCCAGGCCTCAAGAAGACTTCGCGCGAAGCGCATGGGTGCCGGCGGTCGACATTTACAGCAACGGCGACCACGAGCTGGTGTTGAAGGCCGAGCTCCCAGACATGAAAGAGGAAGAGATCGACCTCACGGTTGAAGACAACACGCTGACGCTGCGTGGCGAAAGGAAGTTCGACGCGGAAGTCACCGAGGACCAGTTCCATCGCATCGAGCGCAGTTATGGCTCGTTTGCGCGGACGTTCGCGCTGCCGCCCACGGTCGATGCTGGCAAGGTGAGCGCGCAATATAAAGCCGGCGTTCTCACGGTTCGTCTACCCCTGCGTGAGGAAGCCAAGCCCAAGCAGATCAAGGTCGAGGTCGCGGCATAAAAGTCGCCCAGTGAGGCGGGGTTGAGGCCCCGCCTTTTTTTAGCCCCGGTCGCATATTCAATTGGCCAGGCGCCTGAAGCCGACACGCTAGGTTCGACACATGCCGTTTTGCCACTCCCGAAGGAGAATCCACATGATTAGCGTGAGCGCTCGCATTCTGGCAATGTCGTTGTCTGGGATCGTGCTGTCGACGACCGTGGTATCCGCCCAAGATCTGTCGAAATACCGGGAGTTTCAATTGGGCATGAGCCTGGCCGCCGTCGCGCAAAAGACGGGCGTCACCGCCGTGGCGCCGGTGCTCCATCGACCTCCGGAGATGATTCAAGAACTGACGTGGCAGCCCCCCGATGGTGTCGCTGCATCACCGCCCCGGGACTCGGTGCGGAAGGTCCTCCTCAGTTTTTTCAACGGCGAGCTGTTTCGAATCGCGGTCAGTTACGAGTGGGAGAGAACCGAAGGGCTAACGGTTGAAGATATGATCGCTGCTCTTTCGTCGACGTACGGTCCGCCAATCACCCCTAATAGCGAACTCATCCCGTTGTTGTCCCGTAGCTCTGCCGGCAGCGACAAGATCGTGGCTCATTGGGAAGACCCGGAGTACTCGGTCAACCTCGTTCATCCGTCGTACGCGTCCACCTTTGGACTGGTGATGCTTTCAAAGCGGCTGGATGCGCTGGCCCGCGCTGCCATGGTCGAAGCGATCTGGCTGGACGACCAACAGTCTCTCGCACGAGCCATCGGACGCAGGAGCAGCGAAGATCAGGACTGATGCGCATGCGGACAGAGGATAATCCCCATCATGCGCTACATGATGCGGCAGCGAATTCTGTCCTGGGGCGACGACTTCAGCATCAAGGATGCTGACGGTCAAGAGGTGTATTACATCGACGGCAAGGTCTTCAGCTTTGGCGACAAGCTCTCGATCAAGGATCGCAGCGGCGCCGAGCTTGTTCGGATCAACCAGAAACTCCTCAGCCTCGGTCCTCAATACGAAATCGTTTCCGGGGGAGAGACCGTCGCTGTGGTGAAGAAACATCTCTTCACGCCATTCCGCGCCAGATTTACCGTGGATGTTCCAGGCCCCGACGAT
>DATJEO010000025.1:0-54371 GCA_035496515.1 Occallatibacter sp. | reverse complement strand
AAACCGGGAGTCAATCACATCGAGGCCAGATAGACCCTGCCTTGCGTGGTTACACATTGAGAAAATCGATGTATCACATCTAAATGAGAGGTTCCGCGTTTGCCTGGAAACGTGCTACAACATCCAACATGGCAAGAAGCAAGACAGTAGAGCCCGCCGGACACGTCAATCTAAGAACGCTTGCAGAACATCTGGAGCTTTCGCAGACTACTGTCTCCCTGGTCCTCAATAACTCTCCGTCAGCAAAGTCTATTCCACAAGAAACGCGCAATCGGGTCCTGGAAGCCGCCGCGCGTCTGAATTACCGGCCTAATTACTTCGCCCGTTCGCTACGGCAAAGCCGGTCAATGTCGGTCGGCGTCCTTGCGCCCGACTTGAGCGAGGGATATTTCACTCGTGTGATGAGCGGGGTGGTACAGGAATTGACCAGCGCTCACTATTTCTACTTCACGGCCTGCCACGACTGGAACAAGGACCTGATCGAGCAGTATCCGCGCATGCTCGTCGAACGGGCCGTAGATGGATTCTTGCTGCTTAACACCCCCGCGGAGCAGATTTCGGTACCCGTCCCGGTGGTGGCCATTTCGGCGCACAGCCCTGTACAGAATGTAACGAATATAGTGCTGGACCATCACAAGGCTGTTGCCATTGCTCTGAAGCATCTGTTCGAACTAGGCCATCGTCGCATTGCGTTCATGCGCGGCCCGAAAGCAATTCCAGACTCGGATTACCGCTGGGAGAGCATTCAGGAAGTTGCTGGAGAAATCGGCCTGCGCATTGATCCGGCTCTCGTGGTTCGCATTGATTCAACCGGCTGGTCGAGCAAAACAGGCCAGCATCCAATGGCTCCCGAGATCGGATACAAGCCCATGCAGAACCTGCTTGAGAAGACGAAGGATTTCACAGCGATTTTCTGCTTCAACGACATCGCTGCGATTGGAGCTATACGTGCACTTAAAGATGTCAGTCTTCGTGTGCCAGAAGATGTCTCGGTAGTGGGGTTCGATGACATTCAGTCTGCCGCTTACTCCACACCGTCGTTGACCACGGTACGACAGCCGCTGTTTGAGATGGGGCAGAGAGGCGCAAAGATTCTGCTCGATCGCATCGGCAACCGCGAGGCTGACTACCCATCCGAAATCATCATGGAGCCAGAACTGGTGATTCGCGAGTCAACCGGCCCGGCGAATGGCCGGCACCTGGGCTAGAGCCTAGATCTTCCCACAGAGTGACTGGAACCACCGGCTGATGTAGACCTGGGCGTGCGCCTCGCCACAGTAGTGGCGAGCCTGAGCCTTATCTGCGGCTTCCTTCGTCCACTTGAAGATCGAGAGTTGCGCATCACTGCAGTGGATCACAATCCAGCGAACCGGCTTCTCGCTCTCCTCCCCACAGATTTCACATCGATATATCGTGTCGATCACTACCACCTCCGGGAATGCAAACTGCTTCGTGAATCAAGACCCATCCCTTTTTATTCAAGTATCTGCAGGTCGAGCGGGGGCTGAAGAAGACAACTCATCTTTCCAATGTCGGCCAGGGCGCGCCTCAAGGCCGACGATTTGCAGGGCTCTACGGTTACGACAAATGGCAGCGCGTCGGCTGGATACCCCGCCTTCTGCACAATGGCACGGATATTGATCTTTTCGCGGGCAAGGGCCGATGTGATCTCTGCAACTATGCCTGGGCGATCGATCACCAGGAAGCGGATATAGTGGGGTACTTCGAACTCAGCGCCAATCTTTGCGGGCACTGACGGTACTGCCACTCTTCGTGAACCGTGTGCCAAAGCCAGCAAGTCGCTCACCACCGCCACCGCTGTCGGGTGTCCCCCGGCCCCGTGACCGGAGAAGACCACGTCTCCGCCATAGCGGCCGTTCAGGATCACCATATTCTCGGTCCCGCGGGACCATGCCATAGGTGAATTCCGATCGACTAGCATTGGACCAACAGTGGCGGCAACTTCCCCACCGACCTCTTCAGCCCTGGATACCTGGCGAATCGTGCAATTCAGATCGCGGGCGTAGCTGAAATCGACTGCCGAGACGCTTGTGATGGGCTGAGGCACAATCTCGTCGGGATCCACCACGACACGCAGTGCAAGGCGCATCAGGATCGCGAGTTTCGATCGCGCATCAAAACCCCCGACGTCCTCTGTTGGATCAGCCTCGGCGTAGCCCTTGGATTGAGCCTCGGCTAGAACTGACGCATACTCGGCGCCAGCTTCCATCCGGCTCAAAATGAAGTTACAGGTGCCATTCAGGATGCCTTCCATCCGACGGATATGATCGCCTGCGAGTCCCTGCTCCAATCCCGGAATGACGGGGATACCACCCGCAACCGCTGCGCCATATTTGAGGTGACCGCCTCTTTGCGCGGCGAGCCGCTCCAGCTCAACGCCGTGATAGGCGATCAATTTCTTGTTCGCAGTAACGACGCTCTTGCCGGCATCAATCGCACGCCTCACCCAGGTGCCTGCCGGATCCAGTCCGCCTACGAGTTCGACGATAACGTCCACACTCGAAGCGAGCACCTCTTCCCAATCCTCGCTCCATGCCACGCTCGCAGGTACCCAATCTACACGCTTGCGCGCCACATTGCGGTTGTAAACGTGCGTGATCTCGACTCCGTCGGGCTTCGACTCCAGCAGAATCCGTGCAACCGAACTGCCTACCGTTCCAAATCCGAAGAGTGCAATGCGCAGAGGCGCGCGGCCATTTGATTGGGCAGCAGTAGATTTCTCCGAGGCAGAGACTTTCACTTGAGACGGCATTCAACCCTTCAATAGATTAACGGGAATCCTGGATGCATCGATGATACCTGAAATCAATATCTTTCCTCGAATCGCGGGTAATACCGGAAGTCATGTAGCATAGCTGAAGGATGCGGCGCGCCCTTTCCATCCTGCTCATGCTCCTTTTTGGGGCTGGACCTCTCTCGTTCGCTTTCAATCTAAGCGACGATATCTCGCTGCCCGCATGTTGCCGGCGTCACGGCGCTCACCACTGCGCCATGGACGCCAAGCAGTCGCAGAGTGCCCCCGGAAATACCACCAAAGCTCGCTCGCGTTGTGGGCAATATCCGCAGCATCCCAACGCAAGGACCTCATCCTCACCATCGGCATCGGAGTCATACCAGACGGCCGAACTTGCTCTGCAGGAATTCAAGTGCTCCGCTCCAGTTGTCACCGTCTTCACGAGTATTCATCTCAGCTCTCCCGTCCTCCGCGGCCCTCCTGAAACTCACCTCAGCTAACGACAACTCCTACGCATCCCCCGGGTAAACCGCGCGTTGCTCAGATCAACGCGTTGCACCTGTCGTCGTGAGGTCATTGCCGCATGCGTTCTCTTCGTATTTCCGCACTCATTTTTCTGATTCTTAGTTCTGCTCTGGCGCGCGCCACGGTATTCGCCACAATTCACGGCGTCGTACACGACACCCAGCATCGCCCCATCCCAAACGCGCAGGTTACGCTCGTTGCCGCCAACTCCGCATTTTCCCTGAATGCCGCCACCGCCGCGAACGGCACGTTTGAGATCACACAGGTACCCATCGGTGTCTACCGGCTCTCCATATCCGCGGCGGGATTCGCCGAATACGTTCATCCGCTGACGATCACATCGGGCTCGTACCCGGTTCTGCACATCCCCTTGGCAGTAGCAGGAAGTGAAGAAAGTGTCACGGTCAGCGCTGCGGGATACTCAGCCGCAGCGGCGGAGGCGACATCGCCCACCACGCTGGTCACGCGTGCCGATATCGACGAGACTCCGGGCGCAACCCGCACCCTCGGCATGCAGATGATCACCGACTTCGTCCCCGGCTCATACATGAACCACAACATGCTGCATATCCGCGGCGGACATCAAATGAGTTGGCTGATCGACGGGGTGTCCATACCGAACACGAAGATCTCCTCCAATGTTGGTCCGCAGATCGATCCTAAAGACATTGATGAAGTGGAGACACAGCGGGGCAGCTATCAGGCAGACGTTGGTGACCGCACATATGGGATCTTTAATGTTCTGCCGCGGAACGGATTCGAGCGTAATCACGAGGCAGAACTTCTCGTTTCGGGAGGCAATCTTCACAGCGGAGAGGTGCAGTTGTCGCTAGGCGATCACACCTCAAAGACGGCCTGGTATTTAAGCGGGACGGGTTCCCGGTCCAACTACGGCCTCGAGACTCCAATCCCCGCAATCCTGCATGACTCGACCAACTCCGAAAGCGTCTTTGCTTCGCTGCTTCGAAACCAGACTGCGCGCGACCAAGTGCGCCTCGATACGCAGTTCCGCAATGATTTCTTTCAGATCCCCTACGACCCAGATCCAAACGACTGGGAGCAAGCGTCGGACTACTACAACTCCTATGGCCTTCGCGATACGCAGCGCGAACGGGATGCGTTCGTGATACTCAACTGGGTAAGAACGTTGTCGCCAAAAGCGACGTTTGAGCTCGCGCCCTTTTATCACCTCAACGCGGCGAAGTACGATTCCCCCGCCACCGACTTCCCTGTCGCAACCACCTGGCACCAGACCTCCAACTACGCAGGAGCACAGGCCGACCTGCATGTCACTGCGGGATCGAACAACTTTACCGGTGGGATCTACTCCTTTTACCAACACGAAAACGATCTGTTCGGTCTGATAATTAACGATCAGACTTTTACGGACGCAACCGTCGCAAACACCGCGGCGACCCAAAACGCTGGAATCGCAGAGTTCCACTTCTCAGATCAGGTGAAGTTCGGGCCTTACCTGTCTCTGTACGGAGGCATGCGGATTTCGAGCTATCACGCGGGGCTGAGCGAAACAGCCGCATATCCCCGACTTGGTGCAACACTTGAGGTTCCTCATCTGCACTGGGTTTTCCGCGGATACTATGGACACTACTTTCAGCCGGCCCCGGTCCAGACAGTCTCTTCAGCCCTGCTGGATTACGTTCACACTCAACCCGGACAGAACGCGTTTGTACCCATTCCTTCAGAACGCGATGAGGAGCATCAGTTCGGAGTAACGATTCCATGGCGTGGATGGACGGTTGACGTAAACAATTCAAGAAACCGAGTGAACAACTTTCTCGATCACGCCAATGTGGGTGAATCGAACATTTACTTTCCCATCTCAGTCGATGGCGCGCTTATCCGCTCTTGGGAACTGGCAATTCGATCACCGCGACTGGCCCACTTCGGGCAGTTTCATTTGGCTTATTCCAACCAAATCGCCCAACAGCGTGGCAGTGTCACTGGCGGCTTCACCTGCACAAATCCCGGAGACGATGCGTGCACGGAAGGTCCTGACTATACGCCCGTGGACCACGATCAGCGGCACACGCTGAACACCGGATTCACCGCGCAGCTTCCCATGCGCAGTTGGTTCGCCAGCAACGTGTACTACGGAAGCGGATTCGCCAACGGGCTCGAAGGCGCAGGTGTCGGCCCATACAGCGGACCATATCTGCCCGCGCATACAACATTCGACTCATCGTTTGGACATAGCTTTGGTGAGCGGCTGTCCTTCGCAGCGAGTGCAGTGAACGTCACCAATCATCGCGTCTTGCAGGACAACAGCATCACGGTCGGGGGATTTCACTTCAACGATCCGAGAATGATCTCCGCACAGGTGCGTTATCGGTTCAAATTCTGAAGAGAAGGATTGGCGACCGGAGCGAAAGGGCACGACTTTATTCCAGGCGAAATCGTGGGCTTTAGCCTCTGTGGGGGGGTTGGCAAACCCTGATGAGATTCCCCGCATGGGAGAGTAAAAATCTCTATTATTCCTACTCCACCTCAAATAACCCCGGCATCACCTCGCCCGCCTTGCCCTCCACCACATTCGTAAAAGCCTGCGCGTTCAGCGGCGGTTCCGGGCCGATGTAAACAGTTCGCGCCCCTTTCTGTCGCGCCCAGTGTACAAAGTTCGCCGCCGGATAAACCGACCCTGACGTGCCCACCACAACCATCAGCGTAGACCGATCGATCTCATGCTGAATCTTCCCCATGTCCAGCGGAATCTCCCCAAAGAACACGATATGCGGACGAAGCCGCGCACCGCACCTGCAACGCCCAACCTCGCTCAGCGTCTTGTAAACGCAGCGATCCTCAACCGGAGCCTGTCCGCATTCTTCACTGCAGCGCGACTTCGCCAACTCGCCATGCATATGAATCAGCCGTTTCGAACCCGCGCGCTCGTGCAGATCATCCACATTCTGCGTACAGAGAAAGAATCGGTCCCCGAGCTTTGCCTCGAGTTCCGCCAGGGCCACGTGCGCCGGATTCGGTTTCGCCTTCGCACCCTGCTCGCGCCGCTCAGAGTAGAACTGCCAAACCAGCTCAGGGTTCTGCTCCAGAGCCTCCGGCGTGCAAACATCCTCGACCCGATGCCCCGCCCACAATCCATCCGAAGCCCGAAACGTTGGCAGCCCACTCTCCGCGCTGATTCCCGCCCCCGTCAACACAAACACCCGATCCGAAGGCGCAATCCTGATCTTCTCCAATCCCGGCTCCCTGTTCCCTATCCCGTTCCTAATCCCTAGTCCCTACTCCCTGCCTCTACGGTTCCAGCAAAATCTTCCCCGTAGTCTTCCTGCCTTCCATATCGGCCTGCGCGCGGCCGGCATCGGCCAGCGGATACATATGCTCCATCCGTAGCTTTAATTCTCCACTCGCGACCGCATCCAACACCTCGCCCGCGCGCCACTCCAGTTCCTGCCGCGTTCCGACGTAGTGCCACAGCGTCGGACGAGTAATGAACAAGGAGCCTTTGCTACTCAACTGAATCAAGTCGAACGCCGGCACTGGACCGCTCGCTCCGCCAAACAACGCCAGCAGGCCGCGAGGTCGAAGACAATTCAGGCTGCCTTCGAAAGTCGTTTTCCCTACAGAGTCATACACCACATCGACACCTTTGCCGCCGGTGAGGCGCTTTGCTTCAGCTACAAAGTCCTGCTCGGTGTAGAGAATCACTTCGGCAGCGCCGGCCTCGCGAGAAAGTTCCGCTTTCTCCTTCGTGGACACAGTCGTAATCACGCGTGCGCCGATCTTTGATGCCATCTGTGTGAGAAGCAGGCCAACTCCACCTGCACCTGCATGAACCAGCGCGGTGTCGCCGGCCTTGAGCGCATAAGTTGAGTGAGCAAGATAATGCGCGGTCATTCCCTGAAGCATCGCCGCTGCGGCCTGCTCGGGGCTCAGACCGGCCGGAACTTTGACGAGTTGCGCGGCGGGCACCAGAGCATACTCTGCATAGCTGCCTAACACGCCGACCGACGCCACCATTTCGCCGGGCTTAAAACCGGTGACGCCGGAACCCAGTTCCTCAATCGTTCCTGCGGCCTCGCTTCCGGGAACCAGCGGCATCGTCGCCTTGTACTGGCCTTTGCGGAAGTAGATTTCGATGAAGTTCACGCCAACGGCTTCAACCCGAATAAGAACCTGCCCCGGACCGGGCACAGGGATCGGCAGTTCGGCGAGCTGTAGGACTTCAGGCCCGCCAGTCGTCTGAATTTGTATTGCGTTCATACATGCGAAAGCATGCACCCTGAGGCCGCATCACTGCAAGAGAGTCTTTCTTTGTCGATGCGCGAGGTCTGATCCTGAATGCCCCACTTCGCATAAACAATAACCCCGCCGGATGTCTCCAGGCGGGTCAGCGATGGCGCTATACTGACCGCTTGCTAAAACCTCTCCCCATTGCGATCCGAAAGAATACTTGGCTCTTCAGGGCTCCGAAGTCGCACGATGCGATCAATCGCGTAGGGCGTGCGCTGCTGGTTTGTGTAGTAGTGTCGGACTTGCAGTTCGCCAAGCAGACCAATGGCCAGCAACTGAATTCCGCCGAGGATTAAGACGCCCGCAATGACAAACAGCGGCCCATGCACATCCATGACGTTCTGATGCGGATTCACGATCTTCATGCCTAAAAGCAGAGCCGAAACAATGCTGCCAAACAGAATGCCCAGTGCTCCGAATGTCCCGAAGAAGTGCAGCGGCCTGCTCATGTACTTCAGCAGGAACCTAATCGTCAGCAGATCGAAGAACACCCGGAACGTCCGCCCGATCCCGTAGTGGCTCTTGCCACGCTCACGATGAACGTTCTTGATCGGAATCTCGCAAATTGAAGCGCCGTACCAGCTCGCCAGTGCAGGTATGAACCGATGCATCTCGCCGTACAACGGGATGTTCTGGATCACTTCGTGGCGATAGGCCTTGAAGGTTGTGCCGAAATCGTGGATGTCAACTCCTGAAAGCTGTGCCATGAGCCAGTTGGCGCAGCGCGACGGGATCCGCCGCATGACAAAGTTATCGATCCGCTCCTTGCGCCAGCCGGAGACGACGTCGTACCCCTCTTCCAGTTTCTCGAGAAAGTTCGGAATCTCATTGGGATCGTGCTGCAGGTCGCCATCCATAGCCAGAATGTATTCGCCCGAGGCATTATCGAACCCTGCAGCCAATGCCGAGGTCTGGCCGAAGTTCCGGCGCAGCTTGACAACCAACACGCGACTATCGACAGCCGCAATTTCTTCCAGCAGCTTGTAAGTGCGGTCGCTTGAGCCGTCATCGACGAGGACGAGTTCAAAGCTATCGCCTACCTGCTCCATAACCTGTTTCAGGCGGGCATACAAGACCGTTACGTTGTCCTCTTCATTGTGAAAAGGAACGACAATCGAATACTTCGGCATATCTACAGTATAGACGCGGGGGAATTGCGAACGACGCAGTAGATTCGACACTCAGCCGGGACGAATACTGCCGTGCACCTGCCCCTGTCCCACTTCAGCGATCCAATTCATCAAGCATTTGCTGCATCTCGCTGAGAGCATGTCGGTTGCCCGTCCGAGCCGCGCAGCCTATCCCCGCCTTTAGCTTCTCGATTGCCTCGGGATTGCGGCCGGCTTTGGCCAGAGTCTGGGCTGACATGAAATAGGCAGCCACATAGTCCGGATTCTGCTCAATGAGAACATCAAATTCCTTCAATGCGGCATCCACTTCGCCGCGGTTGGCCAACTCCATTGCGATGCCGTACCGAGCAAAGCTGTTCTTGGGGTCCAGGGCAAGAATCTCTTTCAGTCCTGCAATCTTGTCGGTTGTACTCATAGTCTGGGAATCTCTGCACCAAGGCGATTTGCGTAAATGACTCTGATTGCCGAAACTGGGAGTGGTACTTCGGCGCAAGCGTTCACTGGTTCCTTCATTGTAGCTGGAAGTGAACTCATGCTGAAGTTCCCCGCGCAATAACCACGGAGCAAGCCAGTATGAGCACGACTGAAGCCAACCCGCTTGTGCGTACCGTTGCCAGCACGCAGTCTGAGATGACTGAGGTCATCCTCCCCAACGATGCGAACACCCTCGGCAACCTGCTCGGCGGTCGCCTCATGCACTTCATCGATCTGACCGGAGCGATCGCGGCGTATCGGCACTCGAGGACGCATGTGGTCACAGCAGCCATGGACCATATCGATTTCATTCAGCCGGTCCACGTGGGCGACTTGCTCATCCTCAAGTCCAGTGTCAATCGAGCCTTCAATACATCTCTTGAAGTCGGCGTGAAAGTCTGGGTGGAGGATCCACAGACAGGATCGCACCTCCATGTCGCAAGCGCATACCTGGTGTTTGTCGCGGTCGATGAACATGGACGGCGACAGAAGGTTCCCGCAGTGCTGCCTGAGACCCCCAATGAGGTAAGAAGGTATAACGACGCGATGCTTCGCCGCGAACATCGCGAATCAGAAGCAGCCCGCCGCAAGCAGGAGCGGCGCAATGCGGGGCTCACAAGGGTCTAAACGAACCAGAACGAACCTTCTCAAGGAGCACTTACAACAATGGCTCATTCACATGCCATGCCCCAGCCCGTCGCTTTGCCGGGCATCTCGAAGATCATCGCCGTCGGCTCCGGTAAGGGAGGGGTCGGCAAAACCACTGTCGCCGTCAATCTGGCAATCGCCCTGTCCAAACTCGGCCAACGGGTCGGACTTATAGATGCGGATATATACGGACCCAATGTTCCTCTGATGATGGGATCGTCGCAGTCACCGCGCGTGGATCAGAATAACCAGATTCAGCCAAATGAGACGCATGGCATCAAGACCATTTCCATTGGCTATATCTCCCCCGGCGACAAGCCGCTGGTGATGCGAGGGCCCATGCTGCACCAGATCATCCGGCAATTTCTACAGCAGGTCAACTGGGGAGAACTCGATTACCTTATTGTCGATCTGCCTCCAGGCACGGGTGACGTGGTGATTTCGCTGGTGCAGACTGTTCCTTTAACAGGCGCGGTGGTAGTTTCGACTCCCAGCGATGTCAGCCTGCAGGATGCGCGAAAGGCTCTCGAGATGTTTGGCCAGGTCAATGTTGAAGTTCTCGGCATCGTTGAAAACATGAGCCACTTCACCTGCCCGCATTGCCATGAGGTGATCGACATCTTTTCGAAGGGCGGCGCGGAACGAACCGCAGCCCAGTTCAAGGTCCCGTTCCTCGGTTCCATCGAACTGATTCCCGCCATTCGTGAAGGTGGCGATAAGGGGTTGCCGGTTTCGCTTGCCGGACCGAAAAGCCCCCAGGCTACAGAGTTCTTTTCTGTAGCTCAGAAGCTGATGGAGCGCGCCGATGCCGCGGCGGCCTCTGCTTCCGACGTGATTGAGATCAGCTGAGGATGAAGCGGGTTCTCGTTTCGTGGAGCAGCGGAAAAGACTGTGCCTGGGCGCTTCACTTGATCCGTCAGCAGCCCGACATCGAAGTTGTCGGGCTGCTCACAACGCTCAATGTCGAGTTCGATCGCGTCGCTATGCACGGCACGCGACGTTCCGTACTGGAGGCCCAGGCAGCCGCAGCTGGGCTTCCGCTCTGGCTGATTCCCCTTCCCTGGCCATGTTGCAACGAGATTTACCTCCAGCGCATGTCCGATGCATGCGAGCGAGCGGTTTCTGAGGGCATCAACGCGATCGCCTTCGGCGACCTGTTCCTGCGCGACATCCGGGCTTACCGCGAAGGTCAGCTGAAGCCCACCGGCCTTGAGCCGCTGTTTCCGCTCTGGAAAATTCCTACAACCGAGCTGGCGCGGCAGATGCTCTCTGGCGGCATCCGGGCTAAGGTCGTCTGCGTGGATTCTCGTCAGCTTGACCCCGCATTTGCCGGTCGCGATTTCGACGCCGAGTTCCTGCGCGATCTCCCTTCGGGAACCGACCCCTGTGGAGAGAATGGCGAGTTCCACACCTGCGTCTACGATGGCCCGATGTTCTCACGGCCGATGCCACTGGAATCGGGAGAGACTGTGAATCGTGATGGCTTCATCTATACCGACTTCAGGTGCTGCGAGTCTGCGCTCAGCAGTAACTAAAGTGCACCTGAATCACTCTCCTTCGGGCTGCAAACAGTATGCTCCCACGTACCATCAATTCAGCTTCCCATGTCATCCGGGTCCCTCAGTTCAGCCGTTTCAGCCCGGAAGGGTTTGACGGCAGCAGGCAATGCAGTCGGGATCATCATTGCCGCATTTATCGGCGCCGTCCTTTTCACCTTGGGCGCTGGAGCCGTTCTCTACTCGAATACTCAAAGGCTGACCACCGCGGCAGAACGCGTGCAACACACCCAGGACGTTCTCAGTTCACTCCAGCGGGCATCGCTGCTTGCAGAGCGCGTTCTGTACCGAGCGCGTCTCTTCGCGTTCAGTAAAGATGACGATGATCTGAACCTGGCAAGGAGCGCGGCGAATAACCTCGTCACTTCCTCCGTACACATCCGCACGCTCGTTTCGGACAATCCAGATCAGAAGGCGAATTCACAAACTCTTTCTTCATGCGCGTCCCGGCTATCGGAGACGATGATGCAGTTCTCTGAGCATGCCGCGCCACCCACAACCGAGGTGCAGGAGTGCCAGAAGACGATCAGCCTCATGTCCGATCAGGAACAATTACTCCTGACCCAGCGCACCGCACATTCCAAAAACCGCCTCCTTACTTCGATAAGTACTGAGTTCTTCCTCATACCAATCTCAATTCTCTGCCTCATCATTCTTTTCGCCTTGTTGCTTCGGGATGCCATAGTGCTGCAGCGGAACACAACGGCGGCACAGCGCGTGAATGATGATCTCGCTCGAAGCGTCAGCGCATTGGAAGAGACCGCACTCGAATCAGAGTTGATGACAGCTGCCCGCAATGAGCTGCAGCTCTGTGTTGAAGTTCAGCAGGTGCACGCTACCGCAGCTACGAGCTTCTCTCGCCTCTTACCAGGCACATCGGGCTGCCTTTACATGATTGACAGTTCGCGCAATCACGTCGAGGCAGTATCTTTTTGGGGACAGCCTCTCCACGACGATTTCAGCCAGCCAGAGTCGTGTTGCGCGCTGCGCTCTGGTCAACCCCGTTGGCGCCAGCCTGGTGTCTCCGAGATCCACTGCGCGCACTTCAGTGCAACCGCTCCGCAACGGTACCATTGCCGGCCCATCGTCGCGTATGGAAACACTATTGGGCTTCTCTATATCGAATGCCCCAGCCACGAACTGCTCACGCAGGTTAACGACCGCATGGATGCAGTGCGTCAACTGATCCAGATCGCAGCTCTCGCCATAGCCACGCTCAACCTGCGGACCAGGCTCGAGAATCAGTCGATCCGAGATTCCCTCACAGGCCTGTTTAACCGCCATTTCATGCAGATCTCGCTGGAACGCGAGATGACGCGCGCGCGGCGTCGAAAACAAATCATGGCCGTGCTTATGCTGGATGCCGACCATTTCAAAAGCTTCAATGACACACACGGGCACGCTGCCGGGGATGCCGCACTCAAGGGATTCTCCGAAGTGTTTCGATCGAACATCCGCGCAGAAGACATCGCCTGTCGATACGGCGGCGAGGAGTTCACGATCATTCTGCCCGACACAACAGTGAAAGGCGCATGCGATCGCGCCGAATCAATCCTGACTGCCATTGCGAATCTCAAGATAGCCTTCGGGCAACAGACCTTCGGCGGGTTCAGCGTTTCGATCGGCATGACCTTCTTCCCCGGTGATGGCGCATCTGCGGACGAGTTGCTTCAGCATGCCGACGCTGCTTTGTACGACGCCAAGCACAATGGGCGAAACCAGGTCTGCCTCTACGAGCGCGCGTTCTCAGCCAAATGACGCCTCTCGCCTCGACGCACATGCGTCCGTGATTCCAATCACCTCCTTGCAATGAAATCTCCAACTAAAATTTAGATCAGATTCGCCCCTATGTAGCAACCTACTTGACATCGTGAATGCTGAATGCTACATAGGTACATCGCCGAGATCGAGTCTGGTGCTCGGCAATTACATATCCGCGGGGTTCATGCATGCTCGAACTGCGGCGTGTCTCCAAGCACTTTTCCGGCATCCCTGCCGTCAATGACGTCACCTTCTCTGCGCGTCCCGGACAAGTAACCGGTTACCTTGGCCCTAATGGATCCGGAAAATCGACGACGATCAAGATGATCACGGGCCTGCTTGAGCTGACCTCAGGCGAGATTCTGTTCAACGGCAAGCTCATCGACACCGATATCGTCTCCTACAAACGCAGGATGGGTTACGTTCCAGAGGAACCGCATCTTTATAACCACCTCTCCGGCGCCGAGTATCTGACCATGGTTGCGGACTTGCGCGGCCTGCCAGCGCGTCTGGCTGGCGAACGAATCGACGGAATGCTCCGTCTTCTGTCGCTCTACGATGATCGTCATGCAGGGATCTCCGGCTACTCCAAAGGAATGCGGCAGAAGGTGCTGATAGCGGCGGCCCTCATGCACAACCCCGACCTCGTTCTGCTTGATGAACCTTTTTCCGGTCTCGATGTTGGGTCCGCACTGGTGCTCCGTAGCCTGATTGGAGAGCTCGCAGCACGTGGTAAGGTTGTGCTTTTCAGCTCGCACGAACTGGACACTGTGGAGCGCATCAGCAATCGAATCGTGATTCTGCATCGCGGAAAGGTTGTTGCCGACGACTCCATCGAGCGTCTCCGTTCGCTGATGGAACTGCCTACGCTCGAAGCTATCTTTTCGCAGCTGGCAGTTGAGCACGATAGTGTTTCAATGGCGCGCCAGCTCGCGGATTTAATCCATGCGTAAGCAGCTGTGGACGCTAGCTATGCGAGCCTCTGCGCGCCTGCCGCGCGACTTCCGCGTGCTGCATTCGCAGTTTCTGCTGCGTGTCATCGATCTCGAGGCTCTGTCCATCGAAGCAGATATTCCCCGCTTCCTCGGCCAATTCGCTGGCGTACTCATCATGTTCAGCTTCATACATGCGTTCGCGGTATATGTTGCCATACTCGAGTATCCCTTGAGGCTCGAGCACTATCTGATCTCGACCATGATGCTGGTAGCCGGCCTGATCACCGTGGTGAGTTGGGATTCAATCTTCCCGGATCGCCGAGACATCATGGTGCTCGGCTCCCTTCCCTTGAGATCCGCAACCATCTTAGCGGCGAAAGTCGGCGCTTCAGCGTCGCTCCTTGGAATCGCTATCCTCGCTTTGAACACTGCTCCAGGACTTGTCGCGCCCCTGCTTCTTGGGCAATTGCATGAATCGTTCTTCGGCTTTTTTCAAGTCCTGGCTGCGTATTGGCTCACAATGCTCTCCGCAACCCTGTTTCTGTATTGCACGATACTGACCATCCAGGGCGTAACCTCTCTTCTACTTCCATACCGAGCCTTCCTGCGGCTCTCCGCAGTCCTTCAGCTTGTGTCGTTTGGTGTTTTTCTCACTGTCTATTTTTTCGAGCCGGCTCTCGGTATGGCGCCGGAGTTGCTCGCTCCGGAAAACCAGCACGTCCTGGCATGTTCTCCTCAATTCTGGTTCCTTGGTCTTTTCAACCAGATCAACGGCTCCCTCCCCCCTGAACTCTCATGGCTCGCCGCTCGCGCATGGATAGCTCTTTGTGTGGCGACACTCGGTGGCGGAGTGTCGCTCCTGCTTTCCTATCGGCAAGTGATGAAGACAATCGTTGAGCAACCCGACCTCAATCCCGCAAAGTCCTCCATGCGATGGCTTCCGCGACTGGGAGCTTCATTGCAGGCAGCTATCGCGCTGTTCTGCTTGCGCTCGATCATGCGAAGTCGGCAGCATCGGGTAGCGCTCGCTTTTTGCTGGTCGGTTGTCTTCGCAATCTGTGTCTCAATGCTGCGGCAGGTCTCGACGGTTCCTCCGGAGCCGGTGTCGCTCGGTCTGATCATACCCACAATGATCATGATGAGCTTCGCAGTGGTGGGGCTTCGCGGAGTCTTTTCTCTTCCGATTTCGCTGAATGCAAACTGGATCTTGCGCGTGACCCAGCTTCGTCCGACAACTGCCTATATTGCAGCAACCCGCCGTTCTCTCCAACTCTTCGGCATGATGCCCATTCTCGTTATATCTGCAGCCCTTTCATATCACTTCAGGCCCCTTACTCACGCTTACCAGCACCTTGCGTTCCTGGCGATCTTTGGATGCATTCTCGTCGAGATGAGCTTGGTTCACTTCGACAAGGTGCCGTTCACCTGCTCATTCATACCGGGAAAAACCAATTTCCAGGTCGTATTTTGGGGCGGAGCGTTTGTGTTCATGATCCTCGCACTTCTGTTCGCGAGATACGAACTGCAGACCTTCGAGCGGCTACGCAGCTATGCGGTCCTCATGGCTTTTTCTGTGGCAATCGCGGTTGGACTCTGGATTTTTAATCGACTACACGCGCGCACCGCTGTGCTCTACTACGACGAAGTCTTGCCCGAAATCATCACCCGCCTCGGATTGACGTTGGCGCCGAACTCTCCGATAGTGAACACGAGCAAGGCCGACACCGTGTGAGGAACGTCTCGCGGCATCACTCCGACCGCAGCGCTTCCACGGGGTTCACACTCGCGGTTCTGCGTGATGGCAGGTAGCTCGCCGCCACTGCTGCTCCGCAGAGCGCCAGGCATGCTGAAGCAAATGTCAGAGGATCAGTCGAACTCACGTGAAACAGCAAGGACTGCAGCAGGCGCGTAGCGCCGAATGCGAGCAGAACTCCACATGCAATGCCGCACGTTGCCAGAACCAGGCCCTGCTTGACGAACATCGCGGTGATTGCATTTCGTTGCGCTCCCAACGCGAGGCGGATCCCGATTTCGCGAGTCCGTTGCGAGGCGGAGTAAGCGATCACGCCATACAGTCCGACCACTCCGAGCAATAACGCGAGCGCAGCGGCGATTCCGAGCATCACCAGCGTGAATGAGGTACGCGCGATCGATTTGCTGTAGTAATACTGCTGCGTCCTGATATCCGATACTGGGAGATTGGCATCGATAGACCAGATTGCCTGGCGAATGTCCTTCATCAGGCTCTCTGAGCCGGCACGAGGGCTGCGGACCGCGAATGCAACATATCGCCGCACGTTTACGTCATCGCTCTCGAAGTGGTTCATGAGTGTCGGCCAGTAGGCCAGAGTTGGGGCATCCTTGTTCATGCCCTCTTCGTGGACATCTCCCACTACGCCGACAATCTCTCGCCAATCATCTTTCGTGCTGACACGGATCTTTTTCCCGATTGCATTTACTGCGCTACCCCAGTATTCCCTCGCGAAGTTTTCGGAGATCATCGCCACAGACAGTTTTTGATGGGCCTCATCCCATGTGTAATCGCGTCCGGCTTTGAGCGGGATGCCCATTGTGCTCAGGTAACCCGGGGTAATGAATCTGAATTGGCGTAAAGGTGGCATCGCACCGTTTGAGTAGGTTCGGTCCTGAGCGAACACAGGATCGCCCCACTGGAATCCTTCGAGCGGCACGGACGCTCCGAATGTGACTGCCGAGACGCCCGGAACCGCTGCAATCCTGTTCATGATGTTCTCCTGCACACGCAATACGTCGTCCGGCTTTGGAACGTCGGCTTCTGGAATAGCAAGGTGGAACGTTTGGATCTTCGCTTTGGCATCGTAGCCCTGATCAACGCCGACCAGTGCTCTGAATGTGCGGATCATCAGCCCCGAACAGATGAGCAGTACAAAAGCGAGGCTGACCTGAATGATCACGAGTGTGTTCCTGGTGCGATGACGTTCGCGGCTCTGGCTCAGTGAGCGCCCACCTTCCCGCATACCCGTGCCAATACGCGCTCCGGAATACCGCAGAGCTGGTATGGACCCGAACAGAAGAGCACAGAACTGCGAAGTTGCCAGAGTGAATACCAGCACTTTCCAATCGACGCTGATGTCCTGTAGTCGCGGAAGGCCGCTCGGAGCGAGTTGAACCAGGAGTTGAAGAGCTCCCCATGCGAGCGCGAGCCCGGCAAGGCCGCCAAGGATTCCGATCATTGCACTCTCGAGCAGGAATTGTTTGGCGATCCTCCAGGGACTCGCTCCAAGTGCGGCCCGTACAGCTAATTCTTGATGCCGCCCTTCGGCGCGTACCAGCAAGAGATTTGCCACGTTGGCACATGCAATGAGCAACACAACACCGATGCTTCCCATCAGCACCCATAGCAGTTTGCCGATGTCCCCTACCACGTCCTGAGTGAGCGGTCTGATCTTTGGCGCTATACGCGACTGGTGAAAGAGATCCATGCTGAACCCGGGCGGTGCGGGGAAACTGCTGAAAACAACGGGAAGGAGCCGGGCTATGTCAGAATTCGCAGCTTCGATCGTGACCCCAGGGCGCAGACGAGCGATCCCCGTGTAGCTGAATTGCCCGAGAGTCGTTTTGTTCCGATCGAGGTGATAAGGCAGAAAGAGATCGGGCTGCTCCCAGTCAAGAAAGCGGAACTCCCTGGGCATGACGCCGATGATCTGGCGCGGCTTTCCGTCGACTTTGATCGCTTGGCCGACCACGGACCGATCCGAGCCATAGCGCGATTGCCAGTAAGAATAGCTGAGCATCACGGTTTCGGGACTCCCCGGCTGGGCATCAGCACGGTTGAACCAGCGGCCCAGCATCGGCGTGACTCCGAGAATGGGTAGGACTCCCTCGGTAACATCGAGAGCGGGCACCTGTTCCGGATTTCCCCTTCCGGTGACACTCACCGAATCGCCTTGATACATGCCAATGTCTTCGAACGAATGCCCCTGCTCTCGATAGATGAAGTAATTCGAGGGAGCCATGTTGAGGTCGTCGATGTTAAGCCCGGGAGCCTTGTGCCAGACTCCGACAAGCGATTCGGGATGCGGGTACGGTAACGGTTTCAGCAGAACACCTTCAACTACGCTAAAGACGGCGACATTCGCGCCGACACCAGCACCCAGAGTGAGCACGGTAACAATGGTGAAGAGCGGAGCGCGCATCAGGCGGCGTAGAACCTGCCCTGTTTCCTTGCCGAATGAACTCATGCATCTAACCTCCCGGCTCGCGGCCGCGGGCGACAGGTACACCTGTTCCTGTCACTTCCCTATCCGCAAAGAATGCCCTCTCAGATCGCATTTGATTGAGAGATTGTGACGGATCGGTGAGTTTTTGCTTCGAAGATCAGCCTTGGGATCGAATTCGTCCCGGAGGCTCGTCGAATTGGGCGCAAGAACTACGACAAAGCCCCCGGAAAACGGGATCGCAAACGCGCACTGAATTGACGTGGAGAATAGATGAATTATCCGGCTGGTGTCGCGACCGCAAGCTCCTCAGTGAGCGCTTCGGCGGCTCTTACGCAGGCTGCTCGATCCACGTCATGATGCGTGACGAGGCGTATCATGCTTGGGCCGAGAGTGCTGGCCAGAATCCCGCGCCCTTTCAGGCGGTTTACTAGATCCGTCGCGGTTACCCGGCCGCTCAATCGGAAGATCACAATATTTGTCTCCACCGAATCGACATCGATGTCGACAGACTCAATCTGCGAAAGCGCTTCCGCGAGCAAGCGGGCGTTGGCATGATCTTCATGCAGGCGCGCAGGCATCTTCTCGAGCGCGACCAGACCGGCGGCTGCGAGCACGCCTACCTGCCGCATGCCGCCACCAAGCGCTTTGCGGTAGATCCGAGCCTGATCCATCAGTTCAGCCGAACCGACCAGCATGGAGCCGACCGGCGCACAAAGGCCCTTCGATAAACAGAACATCACGGTATCAAATCCACGCGTGAGCGTCTTCACATCTACACCAAGTGCGACTGCCGCATTGAAGATGCGAGCACCATCAAGATGCAGGGGCAGTCCTCGATCTTTCGCGTTAGTCCAGATTTCTTCCATAACGGGGAGAGACGTGCATCGGCCGCCGGTGAGATTTGCTGTGTTTTCGATTTCAATGAGACCAGTAGCGGCTCGAAACGCTCCCTTTTTGAAGATGACCGGCTCGATGTCAGCCCAGGTCAGCGTGCCACGCTCTGTAGGTACAGCTCGGATAAGGCAACCGGAAAACACCGCTGCGGTGGCCATCTCCCAGTCGAGGATGTGGGAACGCGATTCGCAAATAACCTCCTGACCGGGCTTCGTCAGCAGGCGAATGGCGATTTGATTGCCCATGGTGCCCGTCGGCACAAACAACCCGGCTTCCCGTCCGAAGATCTGGGCGGCACGTCTCTCCAGGAGATTGACAGTTGGATCCTCGCCATACACGTCATCACCAACCTCGGCCCCAGCCATGGCCGCTCGCATCTCGAGAGTAGGCCGCGTCACCGTGTCTGACCGCAGATCAATCAGTTCTGCCATTTCGCCTGATCCCAGTTCCTAAATCAAAATCATCAGTTAAGGAATTTGCGCCATCGGCAGCTCCATAATTGGCGTCACCCTGCCGTTGGTGGACGCATACGCCCACATCCCATGAAAGTTCTCGCGCATTCCCGGATGCGCCTTGAGCAATGCGCCCAGCACCGCAATTGCCTCCGTACGGGCCACGGCTGGATCAGTGTTACCGGCAGACTCATACGTAACGCCAAGATCCGGTTCATGCAAAGTGGCATCTAGCCGCACTGAGTTGATCTTCCATGTCCGATCGCCGGTGGTCACAGAAGCCGGGAAGGACTCCTCGGTCGGTCCGCCATTGATCTTGCCCTGCTCCTGTGTCAGTTTGTCGAGGTTTGGCGAAGAGATGAAGTCGACTGGGAGTTCAAGATAGTGCGCGGCGTCGTAGCAATACCATGCAGCCCAGGGCATGTTGCTGCGCGCAAGTTCCCGAGCTCTCGTCCAATACCATACGCCATCGTGGCCGTTGAACATCCCTTCACGCCCTGAGAATCCGCCGAGCTTCCAGCCTGGGGTGCCGGTCTGCTCCCACGCCAGTACGAAACCCATCTGTCCAGCCAGAGCCGCGCCTGAGGCGTCCGCAAGCACAATCGCGAATTTGCCTGGCGGAAGTCCGCGCATGCTGATTGTGACCGTCATCGAACCGTTCGCGTTGGAGCAGAAGAACTGTGTGTCGGTGGGAGTTGCCAGAGAACTCGCATCCAGCAGATACACATTCCTCAGTTGAGTCTTGCCCCCTTTCACGAGAGGTGCGGCCTGCTCGATGGCCCCTCGGATTCCCTCCCATTGACTCGCCAGAGACGGCAGCAGCAGTGATTGAAGCGCACTAGTGTCCTGGCGAATAACGGCATCCGAAAGCTGCTCGCCGATCGAAGCCAGCGTACCGCGATCCTGGGCAGTCAGTTCGGCCTGGGTTGTGCAGCTTACAGCGAATCCCGATGCCGGCGCGAAAAGCACCAGCGCGATTAAACCACTCCAGCAGAGGCGCATCACGTGCGATTCCTCACTTCTCTCCGAAAACTTTACGAGCGTTCGACGACCACTGATAGTCTAATGCAGTAGGGTGTCAGGAGCCGTCACCCGCCGCACGCACCCGGGCCATCGAGGCGATTGCCATGCATCAGAACATTGAGACGCACACGCAAGCCCTTTCTCTCTCGGTCACGAGAAATTTGATGTTTGCGGCCACCTGTCTTCTGGTTGGCAGTGCTTGGTATGCCCAGGCCGCTCCTCCCGCACAGTCATCTACTGGACGTGCTCTCAAAGCTCAGGCACATCGATCTGCAGGAAAACCGGCTGTGGCTCCAGCGGTCGCTCAAGCTCCGGCTCCTCCTCCAATGCCACACTGGCCGGTAAACGACAGCCCCAATCCCCCTTCGGTAGTCTGGGACGCCAGTGGATTGCGGATCAACGCATCCAATTCCAGCTTGCAGCAGATTCTGAACGAGGTCTCGACAGATACCGGTACCAAGGTCGTAGGTAACATTCCCGACCAGCGTGTCTTCGGAAGCTACGGCCCCGGTCAGGCGAGTGACGTACTTCTGCAGCTCCTGCAGGGATCCGGCTACAACGTCTTGCTGGCCGGAGATCTGGGACACGGTGCGCCAAGCCAGATTGTGCTGACACCTCGCCGCGGCGGCGGTTCCAATGCCCCCGCTGGAATGAACCCGCAGCAGCCACAGGGTCAGCCGCAACCGGATCAGGATGACGAAGTCGTGGATCAGGCGGAACCGCCTGAGCAGCAGGAGGAGACCGTGCCGGCCATTCCACCCCCTCCTCAGCAGCCCAACCAGGTTCAACCGGTAACGCCACCCAACGGACAAATGCGCACTCCGCAGGAGATTATGCAGGAGATGCAGCAGCGCCAGCTTCTGCAACAGCAGCAAATGCAGCAGCAGATGCAGCAACAGCAGCAGCAAGGGAATCCGACCGCTCCGCAGCAGCAGCCGGAGAATCCGGAGTAGCTTTTGATGCGGTCTTAAGTGGCGGACCTCACAGGCTGACAACACCCCTCATCGGCTAACCTCTCCAGCGATACTGCAACGGGAGAATTCTGCTCATGGATCGTCGCGTGTTTCTCGGAACCGGCATAGCGTCAATGGCCGCCAACCCCCTAAGTAGGATCTCTTCTTCCGGACCGCTCAAAGGCGCCACAGAGCCCCTTCCGCGCGTGCAGGTTCACTCTGGCGGACACCTGCTGCAAACCGAGGACGGCCGGCCCTTCTTCTGGCTCGGCGACACGGCCTGGGAACTCATTCACCGCACCACCCGCGAAGAGTGTAGCTACTACCTGCGTACTCGCGCCCTGCAGGGCTTCACCGTCATCCAGACTGTCGCGCTCGCCGAATTCAACGGCCTGAACGAACCGAGCGCACTCGGTCTCAAGCCCCTCATCGACAACGATCCTCGGAAGCCTAACCCAACCTACTTCGATCGCCTGGTCGAGATCGTCGACGAAGCCGCATCTCGGCATCTCTATGTTGGACTGCTGCCCACCTGGGGAGACAAGCTCACTGCTCCCTGGGGCGATGGCCCGAGAATCTTCCGGAACGACAATCTCCCTGATGCCCGGGCTTACGCGCATTATCTTGCCTCCCGCCTCAAGGATCGCAATAACGTGATCTGGATATTAGGCGGAGATCGCCCGCCTCGGCTCTCTGCTATGAACAATGAAGAACGGGAGAGGATTGCGAAGTCGACCGGCTTCAGTTCGGATCAGGACTGGACACCGATCTGGAGCGAAATCGCTGCAGGTCTCGCTGAGGGTCTGGGACATCAGCCCGTGATCGCGTATCACCCGAGCGGAGGAGCCCGATCGTCTACAACTCTGCACCGGGAATCATGGCTCTCAATCAACGGCATGCAAAGCGGACACGGCGGCGGGCACGATGTTCCCGTTTGGGAGTGGGTGGACGGAGATTATGCGCTTACGCCTGCCAAGCCGACCCTCGACCTTGAACCCAACTACGAAGACCATCCTTACAATCCCTGGCCTCGATGGGATCCGGCAACGGGCTACTTCCGCGACTACGACGTGCGTAAGCAGGTCTACCGCTCAGTTTTCGCGGGAGCCTGCGGGGTTACATACGGACATCATGCGATCTGGGGGTTCGTGGGCCACCGCAACGATGTGATCAACCATGCTGACCGCGATTGGATCGACGCTCTGCAGCGTCCTGCTGGCCGCCAGATGCAGTATCTGCGCCGGCTCATCGAATCACGCCCTTACTTCAGCCGCATACCCGATCAAAAGCTAATCGCCTCGGATCCAGGGTCGGGCGGGCTGCACATCCGGGCGACTCGCGATGCGGAGGGAACGTACGCCTTCGTCTACTTCCCGATGAACGATATGACGGCACGAATCGATCTCTCTCGCCTGAACTCCCGCAAGATACGGGCTTGGTGGTTTGATCCGCGCACCGGGGTGGGCACTCTCATCGGGATGTTGGATACGGCAAAGCAGAGCGAATTCCGAAGCCCGCCCTACGGGCCCGACTGGGTTCTCGCGATTGAAGCAGCAGAGGCAGACTACCCTCCACCGGGACTCGATGTCTGGACTGGACATTGAAGACTGGGAACGCAAAAGAACTATTCCGACGCGAGTTGCGCGCTCACCTTTACCGGAACAACCGTGGTTCTGGGGCGCATCATCGCGAATCCGATACGGAAAATGCCGTAGGCAGTGAGGACTCCAAAGGCCATGGAACCGATCGCGGCGCAAATCAACATTACTAGATTAAAAGCGTCAGCCATTTCTTTAAGACCCCCATTGAAGTTGCTGGGGAAAGTTCCTCATCGGTTTCTACTTCTGCCCCGGCAATTCAATGCTCAGCCGCAGCTTTGTCTTGAAGGATTGTCGCAGAATTCTGGCCGCGTTGACCCTCGTTTCTGTTGGCAAATAGAATACCCCCAGGTACGTCCGTAATCCGGGGTGCCCGGGGATGGGTATTTGATCGACGGGGTGGAAATCCGGCGGACTCGCCCCATAACTAAGGTCCATCATCGAATCCCGACTTTCAGTCGAGAATGCCAGGCAAGTACGACTTCTTTACCTGATCATGTCCATTACTCACATCTCGGTGCGTGGGGCGCGCCAGCACAATCTACGCGACATCAATGTCCGCATTCCGCGCAACACGCTGACGGTCGTTACCGGCCTGTCAGGGTCGGGTAAAAGCTCCCTTGCTTTCGACACGATCTACGCCGAGGGGCAACGCCGCTACGTGGAAACCCTCTCTGCCTACGCACGCCAGTTCCTCGACCAGATTGAGAGACCTGACGTGGATTCGATTGAAGGCCTCTCGCCAGCGATCTCGATAGAGCAGAAAACCACCAGCCGCAGTCCGCGATCGACAGTTGGAACCATCACCGAGATCTATGACTATCTCCGGCTGCTCTACGCTTCTGTAGGCACGCCGCACTGTCCAAATTGCGGACGACCGATCGCGCGCCAGACCGCCGAACAGATCGTCCAGCGCATCATGCAGCTCGGTGCAGGCGAGCGCGTCACTGTGATGGCCCCCGTGGTGCGGGGACGCAAGGGAGAGTTTAAAGATCTGCTGGATCAGCTTGATCAACAGGGATTTCGGGCCCGCGTTGATGGCGAGATTGTGGACCTGGCAGAGCCTCCCGCACTGGACAAGAGGAAGAACCACGCAATAGAAGCAATCATTGACCGCATCTTGCTGAAATCCACAAACGACGAGTCGGCACCTAAGACAATCGGAACCCAGGCAACGTCCGCTAAACCTCCTGTCGAGAAACGATTGGAGGCTGCAGTCTCGAAAGCACTTCAACTCGCCAATGGGCTCGTTCTTGTGGGTCTTGTGACTGGCGAAGAGCAGATATTTTCGTCGTCGATGGCTTGTCCAGACTGCGGCCTTGATGTACCAAAGCTCGAGCCTCGGAGCTTCAGCTTCAATTCCACATTTGGCGCCTGCCCGGAATGCCACGGACTTGGCTCTCTATACGATCTCGATCCGGCTAAGGTAATCACCGACTGGTCAAAGCCTCTGCTCGATGGCGGGCTCGGACCGGGATCAGCGTCCCAATACCTGCTTCGCCTCATCAATTTGGCTGCGCAGCGCTACAGCATCGATCTGAAGAAGCCGTTTGAGGACCTGCCGCCCAAACAGCAGCACATCCTCGTTTACGGTCCGCCGAAGGGCGAAGCTCCAAGGACCGGGTTCCATGGAATCCTGAGCTATCTTCGCGACACCATCGATGAGGCTCGCAGCGACGGCTACCGCGAATACATGATGAGTTTCATGTCCGCGACGCCATGTCCCGTTTGCCGTGGCAAGCGACTGCGTCCCGAATCGCTCGCCGTGAAGATCAACGGAATGTCGATCGCCGACTTCACTGCCCTGCCGCTGAACAGAGCACTTTCGGCAGCATACGAGTTGAACTTCACCGCGCGTGAAGCGATGATCGCAGATCGCATTCGACGCGAGATCATCGAGCGCCTCGAGTTTCTCTGCGCTGTCGGCCTGAACTACCTCTCGCTCAACCGCAGTGCCGCCACGTTGTCTGGGGGTGAAGGACAACGTATCCGCCTGGCCACGCAGATTGGCTCACGGCTACGGGGAGTCCTTTACGTGCTCGATGAACCCTCTATTGGACTCCATCAGCGCGACAACAATCGTCTGATCGAAGCTCTCGTGCGGCTGCGCGACCTTGGCAACACTGTCCTCGTGGTCGAGCATGACGAAGATACCATCCGGCACGCCGATTACGTCGTCGATCTCGGGCCGGGCGCGGGACGTCTCGGCGGGCACGTGGTGGCTCAGGGCACTCCTGAAGACATCATGGCCTGCCCGCAATCGCTTACCGGCAAGTATCTGTCCGGGGCAGAAGGAATCGTTCACCGCACCGAGCCACGTCCGCTCACTGACAAGTGGCTCACTGTGACCGGCGCACGCGAGCACAATTTGCAGGACGTGACGATCAAGGTGCCTCTTGGCGTGATGACCGTCGTGACAGGCGTTAGCGGTAGCGGGAAGAGCACACTGATCAACGACATTCTGTACCGCTCCCTGGCGAAGACTCTCTACGGATCCCGCGAAGAGCCTGGAGTTCACGAGACGCTCGAGGGAACAGAACAGATCGACAAAGTGATTCGCATCGACCAGGACCCGATTGGCCGTACACCTAGGTCGAATCCCGCGACATACACGCAGGTCTTCTCGCCGATTCGCGATCTCTTTGCAATGCTCCCAGAGGCCCGCGAACGCGGATACAAGCCCGGACGTTTCAGCTTCAACGTCGCAGGAGGCCGATGCGAAGCTTGCCAGGGAGATGGGCAGCGCCGCATCGAAATGAACTTCATGCCTGACGTGTACGTTCAGTGCGAGGTATGCAACGGTCGTCGCTATAACCAGGAGACGCTCGCAGTTAAGTTCCACGGTTATTCGATTGCCGATATTCTCGACCTGACCATCGAGGATGCGCTGGGGGTCCTATCGGATGTGCCGACCGTGAGGCAGAAGCTTCAGACGCTGGTCGATGTCGGTCTCGGCTATGTGCACCTCGGCCAGAGCGCAACGACGTTATCGGGCGGCGAGGCACAGCGCATGAAACTTGCTCGAGAACTCTCCAAGCGCCAGACCGGCCGCACGCTGTACCTCCTCGACGAGCCGACCACCGGATTGCATTTCGATGACGTCCGAAAGCTACTTGAGGTGTTGCATCGTCTGACGGATCTCGGGAACTCCGTCATCATCATCGAGCACAATCTGGATGTGATCCGCAATTCAGACTGGATCATCGATCTCGGGCCGGAGGGTGGAGAAGACGGAGGCCGTGTCGTCGGAGAAGGACGTCCGGCCAAGATTGCAGCGACTCCGGAGTCCTACACAGGCCAGTTCCTCGCGCGTTACTACGCATCGCATGACGGTAAGCTCCATGAGGTCGCCGCAAGAGTTGGGAGTGTAGATGCCTCACTTGCTCCAATCGTGCGGGAAAGCGAATCGATGCAGAAACCGAACGGACGAAAGAATCGGTCTGCGAAGGAGACGCGACCAATTGCGAAAGCCCTGAACGGCAAGAAGCCGGTGCGCGCATGAGCACCTTCCCGGAGCAGGTGCCACACAATCCGGAAGAGCAACAATCTGGCGAGCCGAATGAATCGACCCATTCCGATCCTCTCGCGCTGCAGAACACGCCCGCCCCACCTGGCGAGTGGACCGGCGAGCCGGAAGCGCCAGGGACTCCGACAAACGGTATCAACACGCCCACTCAGCTTGCCTCGGTTGAAGAGCAGCCACTTTTTGCTTCCTACCAGCGGCCAGAACTCCTTTTACCGCGCGATGAGCGGATTCCCCACGTGGGACACCTTGGGCTGCTGTTCCTGTTGGTTCTTTGCGCACTGGTCTGCGTCAATATTCTGGTTTCGTTCGCCTTGCACATGAAGCTCTGGGGGATCGGAACGGCGGCCCAGGCACAGACGGACTACCATTACGCGATGGTCACGCAGGCTGCCCTATACCTGATTACATTTTGCGGCTGTCTTGTTTCATTTCCTCTCATCTGGCGCAGGCCGTTTTTTGAAGGCATTCATTGGCAGGGCAGGTTGGCCGTCCAGCGGTTTGGCCGGCTTGTAAGTGCCGCAGTGGTCTGTTTCTTTGTCGCCATGATCAATGGCATGTTGTTGCCGGGTCCAACGGACACGCCGATCGATCAGTTATTCAAAGCCCCGGGAGCGGCGTGGGTTCTCTTCGGTTTCGGAGTAACCTTGGCACCATTCTTCGAAGAGATGGCGTTTCGCGGTTTTCTGCTTCCTGCCTTGTGCACTGCATGGGACTGGAGCGTCGAACATCTCGCCGGTTCGCCGCGACGGCCGGTCGAGGAGAACGGAGACCCGAACTGGTCTCGCACCGCAATGTTCATCGGTGCGCTGATCACGAGCCTGCCTTTTGCGCTTATGCACGGCTTTCAGACCGCGTGGTCTTTGGGCCCATTTCTGCTACTTGTTTTCGTCAGCCTCGTCCTCTGCTGGGTCCGTCTCTCAACGCGATCACTTGCCGCGAGCACGATTGTCCACGCCAGCTACAACCTGATGCTCTTTTCCTTCATGATGCTCGGTACTGGAGGCTTCAAGCATTTGGACAAAATGTAACGCGAGCTCTGAAAACCAGCAGGAACCTCTGTGCTTCTGCCTATCGGCTATGAGCTAGTCGGTTATAGGCAGCTAAAATCGGATCGATGGCTACTTACGCTCAGCAGCTCCTCTCCCTTCTTGCGCGCACCAGCTTCAAGCTTGGTCAGTTCAAGCTCTCATCGGGCGGCACAAGCGACTACTACATCGATTGCCGGACCACGACCTTGCATGCGGAAGGCGGACGCCTCACCGGCCATGCAGTTCTTCAACTGTTGGAGCAGCATGGAATTCAAGCTGAAGCCGTCGGCGGTCTCACGATGGGCGCCGATCCTATTGTGTCCAATGTCGCAACGGCCAGCGCATGGCGGGCGCAGGAGCAACCGGAGGCGCCACTGCTGCACGGTTTCCTCGTACGTAAAGCGGAGAAGGCGCACGGCACCGGCCGACGAATCGAGGGGTTCCACAGGGAAGGCGCGCGCGTCGTGATTGTCGATGATGTGTGCACAACAGGGGCGTCGACAGTTGCTGCCATCGAGGCGGCTCGGGAAGCTGCTATGACTGTTGCGGCTGTAGTCTGCATCGTCGAGCGCGAAGAAGCTCATGGACGACCAGCCGTGGAAAGCGCAGCCGGCGGAGCTCCGTTCCTCCGCCTTTTCACGGCGACTCAGGTTCGAGCCGAGCACGTCCGCCAACTCGAAGCTGCCCGTTGAGGTTTTGAGAATAGTGGTGCACAAAAGAAATCAGGCCATTCGGCGTTAACCTGAATGGCCTGCATATCTTCGTTCTCTAGCTTACGCGATCTAATCTACTAATTTAGGTGAATCTAATCTAGAAATATCGGCTCTCACCCTTACTACTTCTAATCCGGCTTGCGCCTTTACGTGGTCCCTTCGGCTTGCGCCTTTAGTCTTCCTAATTTAGTAACAGCTATCTTGAACTCTAGTTGTTCAATCGTTCGGATGATGATTAGTTGCTGCCGGGGCCAGGAGTTGCCGGCGCGGTTGCAGCCGGAGCGCCCTGTCCAGCACCCATGTTGCTCAACAGTTGAACTTCTACGCGGCGATTCTGCTTGCGGCCTTCGGCGGTTGTGTTCGGCGCCACTTCCTTGTCTTTGCCAATGCCGATGAGATAGAAGCGATGCGCCGCAACTCCGTACTTCGACGCCAGATACTGCACGACTGCATCTGCTCGACGATTGCTGAGGTCATAGTTGTAAGCAGCGGATCCAGTGGAGTCCGTTCCGCCGGTGACTTCGAGAATGTAGCTCTTTGCGCTCGAAAGCTGCTGTGCAAACTGGTTGAGCTGAGCCTTGTCATCCTTGGTCAGAGTCGCCTTGTCGAAGCCGAACGTGACGGTGACATTCCCCATGGATTTGTAGTTGTCCAGGCCCTTAACCACTGAGTCAAGCGAGTCAGCCCGGTGCACGGCGTCATTAGCCGCGGTGGTGGCGTCGCCCGCTGCCTTGCCGGCGTTCTGTGCGTTTTGGGCTGCAGACTCTGCCGAACTCTGTGCCTGCTTGATCCCCGCGGTCGCGCGGTCATCGACATCGTGCAGGTTTCGGTTGTTCTCAGCGGTCTTCTGATCAAGTTGGTTGGTGTGTTCGACAATCGGTGCCGTCTGGGACTTGACATAGTTCTTGCTCGCGCAACCGGTGACGCCCACAAGTGCTATGGCAGCTGCAATAAACAATCCATTTGAAGTTTTCATCTGTTCCCCATTCTCTCGACCGCCTCTGATTTGCCTGAACCCTTTTGCACCACCTCAGGCCCGGCGGCGATTTTCGTGTCGCCTGTAGTAGTGCATGCATCGAGCCAAACACTACCATATCCGTAGGCTCCTTATAATCAATCACTTACAGCGAACATGGATAAGATTTGCACAGTATTGGAGCCATGTAGTTTTTACGCGGTCGGTAAGATTGCATGCCGGTTAGTGCTTCTCCGCTCCCTTTTGGCCCGCCAGCTATCCTATGGGTTGGGCCTGCTCGCCACCGTGGTTTCATGGACTTAATCGAAAAAATCCGTTCTCTGCCTACCCAGCCAGGTGTCTACCTTTACAAGAACCCTGAAGGCGAAGTCATCTATGTGGGGAAGGCCAAGAATCTCCGCTCCCGCGTGCGCTCGTATCTGCTCGAGGCGTCTCAGGCGAACGCCAAAACCGGCTCCTTGATGCGCGAAGCAGTAGATGTTGACTACATTCTCGTGGCGAACGAACACGAGGCTCTCGCGCTAGAAAACAACCTCATCAAGCAGCGCAAGCCGCGATTCAACATCCTGCTGCGAGACGACAAGACCTACCCCTATGTGAAGCTCACGCTAGCAGACCGGTATCCGAAGGTCTTCGTCACAAGACGACTCAGGAAGGATGGTTCGGCCTACTATGGGCCCTACTTCCCCGGTAATCTCGCCTATCGCGTCGTGGAGCTTATTCATCGAAGTTTCCTTTTGCCAAGTTGCAAGATCGACCTGACCCGCTATCACCAGCGCGCCTGCCTGCAGTACTACATTCATCGTTGCCTGGGACCCTGCGTACAGGAACTCACGACGCCTGAGATCTATGTCCAGGCAGTGAAGGACGCCCAGCTCTTTCTCGAAGGAAAACAGGCGGAACTGGAACGCTCGCTGACAACGCGCATGATGAGAGCGGCTGAGGCACAACAGTTCGAGGCAGCAGCACGCCTGCGCGATCAGCTCTCGACAGTACACCAATTACAGGAGAAGCAACGCATTGCAACGGCTGAGCAAAGCGACGATGCTGACGTGTTTGGGTATCACTTTGAAGATGGTGCGCTCGCCATCAACCTCTTTCATATGCGAGGCGGCAAGATAGTCGATCGACGGGAGTTTTTCTGGGAGGATCTGCCGGAGCTTATGGAAGCGATCGGCGCTGAGCAGATCGGCGATGAGAATGAAAGCACATCTTCCCCCACCGAAACTCAGGCACTCGAATTCAATGCAGGAACTGTTTTCTCCGCTTTGCTCAAGCAGCTTTACATCGACCAGCGTTACGTCCCCCGCGCCGTTCTTGTGCCGGTGGACTTTGCAGACCGCCAAACTCTCGCCGACTTGCTGAGCCAGCGCATCGATCGCCGAGTAGAGATAGCCGTGCCGCAGCGCGGGGAAAAGCGCTCCCTCATCGACCTCGCAGGGCAAAACGCGAAGCAGTCCTACATCCAACGCTTCCGCGTGCTCGAGCCCTCGCGCAAGGCGATCCAGGAGTCGCTTGCAGACGCGCTGATGCTTCCCGAGCTTCCCAGCCGGATTGAGTGCTTCGATATTTCCCACATCCAGGGCGCAGAAACAGTAGCTTCCATGGTGGTCTGGGAAGACGGAAAGATGAACAAGTCGCAGTACCGGAAATTCAAGATGTTGACCGTAGTGGGCGTGGATGACTTTGCCTCGATGCGCGAGGTCGTCACGCGCAGATATCGGCGGCTTAAAGATGAAGACAGTCCGATGCCGTCGTTAATCCTGATCGATGGCGGCCTGGGACAACTGCACGCGGCTGCCGAAGCGCTTGAGGCTCTTGGCTTCACTTCGCAGCCCCTCGCCTCCATCGCCAAAAAGGAGGAAGTGATCTACCTTTATGGCAACGAGGACGAACCTGTAGTGCTCGACCGCCGGTCGCCGGTCCTGCATCTTGTGCAGATGATCCGGGACGAGAGCCATCGCTTTGCAATCGGGTACCATCGCCAGCGCCGCGCCATCCGCGATCGGGATTCTGAGTTACTGAACGTTCCGGGCGTCGGCCAACTGACGCGGCAGCGGCTGCTGACTCATTTTGGTAGCCTGAGAGACATTCAACAGGCGACAGCCGATTCGCTTGCGGCAGTCGTGCCCCGAAAAACAGCGGAGTCCATCTGGAGTCATTTCCATCAGCCGAGCACCGCCGAAACGCAGTCAGGAAGCTGAATCGGCCAACCGGCTTCCATGAAAAGGCATCCCACTCCGTTGTTTGCGGAGGTGATGCATCGTGTTCATCCCTGGTCTGCGTTCAGTTTTGGTTCTCTGTTCCAGCGCAGTTTTCATCGGCTCCCTGGCCCTCTCCGGTTGCCATAGCAATCAACATCCCGACTACCGTATCGCTGTTTACGACGCCCTCCACAAAAGCGATCTGCACAGCATAAACGTGGCGCAGGATCGCGGCGAGGGCACTATCACTCTCACCGGTGTCGTTGGCAGCATGGACGTCCGGCAAAAGGCAGAAAATATAGCCAAGCAGGCTGCGCCCGGCTACCAGATCGCCGACCGAATTCAGGTTCACGACGTCGGGCTTCAGGACGACATTCAGGCAGCCAGCCAGAAAGCCCAACTGGACAGCTCGATTGAAGACAAGGTCAAGGCAAAGATAGCCGACGATCCGGCGTTAAAGGCGGAAAAAATCGACTGCATGGCTTTCCACGGCACTCTCACGCTGAAGGGCACGGTCAAGAGCCAGGAGCAGCGCCGACAGGCGGAGGACCTGGCCAAGCAGGTACCCGAGGTTCAGCACGTCGTGAACCGCTTGAGGGTACAGGGCGGCAAGTCGTCTGCTAACTCCTGACTTTCACGCCTGATTAGAGGAGAGTCCCGATCCTGCCGATAGAGTATTCAGCGCGATGAGCCGCCTCGTATAGCGGCATCTAGTTGGCACGACCATGGAAAGACCTAACGGAACTGCGCGGAGATGGGGATCGGTTCTGATCTCGCTTTCAGCACTGATTCTCACAACCTGTGGACTACACCTCGCAGCCCAGGATCTAGCGGTTACGGATTTGCCGAGCGCTCCCGTTCCAGTGGTTCGGTCAGGTATCGCAACACGGTCAGCCGCCACGCCAGTTAAGCAGCATCGCTGGCTGACGCTGAACAATGCTTCAGTGTCTTTCCTTTTCATCGGAGAAGCACTGGATTCATGGACCACCTATCGCAATCTCACCCACCCCAAGTGGATCTGCGGCTACAGCTCCGCCTTCGGAAATGCCGTCACGTACATTTCGAACGACGGCGAGCGCTATGATCAGCGCACAATCCAACGCGAATTGTGTGGCCCGGGCCCATCGGGTCAGCTGGCCAACTATGCGTACGACGTCACTCGTACCGGCGCGTTCACTGAAACCGGTTGGGTGACAAACCTGCGGCTCACCAGCAACCGAAATGTCGCTGGAGTGCTTGCATGGAATATCGCCGATGACATCGGCCAGGTTCTGATTGTGCGCTACCTGGCTAAGCGATCACGTTTGATTGGCAGGATCGCTCCAGGAATGAATTTCGGGCGGGGAATCATTCATCTCGATTGTGGCATTCAGAATCTGAAGTTCGCGCAAAAGCACGCCAATGCCGGCGCATGGCAATTTCAACTTCCGAACGAATCCACTCTCTACCCGGGTCCCCGTTGGTGGGGAGAGCGGTAGCCTGAACCCGGCGTGGATTAAGAATGAGCCGGAGTGTGCTCTTGCTGTTCAATCGCAAACTTCTTAGTGCAAACCGGGCACTCGTGTTCTTTCGAGTCCGCGATGCTGATCATTCGCGTCCCGCATGAGGGGCACTTGCCCCGGTGCTCTCCCATGCCCACGATAGGCCCATAGAGCGGAGCCAGAATTCCAAGCAGAATGAAGGGAACGCCGAAGAAAATACCCCATCCGGTAAGGCAAAGCATGACGCCGGAGATGATCAAGATTGGAGCGGCGATCAGCCCAATGTACATTCCGCTGAATGCTCCCTTAGACGACACCGGCTGATGCTGCCTGGGCGAATGCGTTTCGCGCTCCACCGCCGCGCCGCACTGTGGACAAAAGCTCCACATCGCCGCCAGCACCAATCCGCACTTCTGACAATGAGCGTCCATCGTGAACCGCTCCTTTTCGGTTTTGCAGCCTACCGGAATAAGGGTTCGCGACCGGTCCGCTGCAGCCCGAAACGCTACGCCGTTTGTCATGTCTCTGCCCGTGACTCTCATCACGTCCCATCGATCTCAAGCTCTTTCAAAGCAGTGCGGGAGGGCCAATCGGTCCGTAGCGACGTGCTAACCTCACATCACCGCATGACCCAGGTCTCGTCCGAATACCACAAAACCCCTCCCGATCTGCCTCGCGTATTGGGCGCCTCGCAAGCCACCGCAATCGTAGTGGGGACCATTATTGGCAGCGGCATATTTCTCGTCCCAACCGAGATGATGCGAGACACGGGCTCCTCCGCACTTGTGTATCTGGCATGGGTCACCGGAGGACTGCTGTCGCTTTTCGGAGCAATGACCTACGCTGAGCTTGGCGCAATGCTGCCATATGCCGGCGGCGAATACGTCTTTTTGCGCGGCGCCTACGGGGATACTCCGGCCTTTCTTTACATGTGGACTTGGTTCGCTGTGGCAAAGCCCGCATCGATTGCCGCCGTCACCAGCGGACTTGCTCGAACGCTCGGGGTCTTTTCAACATTCCACTTCCTGACTGAGCACGTCCCAGGTACGCCCCTGCTCTGGTCCCAAATCTTTGCCATTTGTGTTACATGGCTTATCACCGGACTGAACTATCTCGGCATCAAGAAGGCTGGTGACTTCCAGCTCGTTTTCACGATTCTGAAAGCTGTACTCATCCTTATCGTTGCCGCGCTCTGTTTTGCTTCCGCCTCCGGTTCGTTCGCGAACTTTGCCACCTCGCTGCCTGGCGCGCGCGGCGGCTTCGGCGGATTCATGCTGGCTTTGATTGCCACGTTGTGGGCTTACGACGGGTGGAACGATCTTACGATGGTCGCTGGCGAGGTCCGCCGGCCTGAGCGTTCCCTTCCTTTCGCATTGATCGGTGGCCTGTTTCTTGTCGGCATCCTGTTTATGGCCACCAACGCAGCTATCCAGTACATCCTGCCGGCGGCGCAAATCGCCGCCACCGAACGTCCCGCGGTTGCAGCTCTTTCGGTAGTGGCTGGGCCGCGCGGCGCGGGATTTGTCGCAGGAGCCATGGCTCTCAGCATCTTCGTCACGCTCAATGGCACTATCATGTCAGGTGCGCGCATTCCCTTTGCAGCGGCTCGTGACCGCCTATTCTTCCATCAGTTCGCGCACATCCACCCCAGATTTCAATCGCCGTCCACCTCGCTGGTGATTCAGGCACTGCTCTCAACGGTCTTGCTGCTGTTCTTATCTCAGTTTCAGCAGCACTTTGAACTGGCCGTGTTCGCCGAATGGCTTTTCTACATGCTTACCGCGACCACAGTCTTCATCTACCGCCGCCGTCGGCCCGACCTTTCGCGGCCCTACCGCGTGTGGGGATACCCTGTGCTCCCCGCAATTTTCGTGATCTGCGCCGCGGCCGTCCTCATCTGGAGCTACGCCGGCAATCTCAAAGGATCGCTGATTGGAACGGTTCTCATTTTGCTCGGTCTCCCAATTCTCTATCTGGTCCGTCGACGTTATGGAAAATCTGTTCCTCAGCCCTGGGACTTCACATCTCGCGCCCGACTCGATTGAGACGCATCACACAATATCTGTGCATGCATGCATTGATTCCCCTATCTATATTCCCCTTCCGGCGGTGGGATCGTGACCGATACAATCGCGATGATGGCGACCGCGCGCACCGAAATGTGGAAGAACCAAACGTTCACCATTGAACGGCTTGAGGGACAGGCACCGCACACGATCATTTATCAGATCACGGGGGTGTTCAACGCCCGTGACATGTATGGATCGATGAAGCAGGTCCAACTGGGCAATATCTTCGAGTTCAAGCCAGAGCCGGGGGCCGAGACGCCTACGCTACACATCTTCGATCTGACCAGCGTGCCGCAAATGGACTCATCGGGTCTGGGAGTGCTCGTCAGCCACTTCATCGCATGTCGTGCAAAAGGAATTCGCGTCATTATTGTTGGTGTCAGCCCCAACGTAAGACAGCTCTTCAAATTCACTAAGGTCGACACAATCCTGCCGATGGCACCCACCGTCGAGGAAGCTCTCCGGTCCAATCCCTAGTCTCTAAAGGCCAATCAAGTGTGATCGGCAAAGCAGCGGCGCCCGTCCGCAACGTGCTAGCCTTTGCCTTTCGGGCCGGGAGCCCGCATCCATTCACATGCGTTTTGCAGCTGCCAGGTATCTCCTCCGTTTTGATGATCTCTGTCCAACGATGTCCAAGGATCGCTTTGATCGCTTCATGCTCATCGTTGAACGGCACCGCATTCGACCGATACTCGGGGTTGTCCCCGAGAACCAGGATCAAGATCTGATCGTCGATGGCCCTGATCCAAACTTCTGGAGCCGGATGCGTGCTCTTGAAACTGCGGGCGCCACCATCGCCCTGCACGGATACCGCCACGTCTGTGACAATTCCGGCCAGTCTCTGTTGGGACTGCATTCTCGAAATGAATTCGCAGGCGTTCCCGAGGAGAACCAGCGTGAATGGATTCACACGGGGCTGGAGATCTTGCGCGCGAACGGCCTTTCTCCGCGCCTCTTCGTTGCGCCCCGTCACGGATTCGATTCCGCGACGCTCCGAGCTTTAGTTCAAGAAGACCTGCTGTTTTTATCGGATGGATTCGCATCACGGCCTTTCACGCGCGGCGATGTCGTCTGGCTTCCGCAACAGTTGTGGGAACCTGTCGAGAAACACGCAGGCATGTGGACGATCTGCCTGCACACCAATACAGCCCCGCAGAACCTCGAGTCGAAGCTCGATCGTTTCCTGCATCAACATGCGGACCAGTTCACGAGCTTTGATCAAGTAGTGTCCGGAAACGAATCCACCGAGCTGGGGTGGACAGAACGAATCCGTGAGGCAGTTGCCCTGTACCGAGTAAGGCTGAGATCGGTCTGAACTCGTCCGGACGGACGCTGAGGATGGCTTTCAGCGAACGTACCCGAACACGCCGCAAACGTCATTGGAACTCGACAAAGCCTCCGCCGTGAGCACGGGCATGCTGGGGCCGGAAAACAGCGCGACATGCAGCATTCGGCCTTGTACGTAAGTCGCCATCCATTGAGTCTCCTCGGACCCGCAAAGGGAGTTGTGGTGGAGAAAGCGCTTGTCACCGGGTATGCTCAGGCGATAGAGACTGCCCTCGCCTGGAGCGTCCACTTCGATGTCGAATGCGGCGCCAGCTTCGATTGCGGTTACTTTCCGAATCGGAGCCAATGAGTAGCTGAGGAAGTTGATGGTCAGTTTGTTTTCAGAGATCGCGATATCACCAGTGATCTGATTGGCATTGTTGCTTTCCGCGCGCCAGTAGCCCTTATCTTGTGCAAATCCGGCAACGGACCAGAGCAGACACATCGCCGCTCCAGCAACCAGTAATCGCTTTGTCATGCTTCGAGCATTACATCCAGAGAACCGCTGGAGCAAATTCTCCAGAGATTGAGGTTGAGCCGGCGATGGCTTACCTGATCCACCTTCTAGATCTCCCTGGTTTCCAGCGCCTTCGGCCAGCTACTTTCGGTTTAAACTTGCAGGTAAATGCGCGTCTTCGGTATTGATTGTGGAACCGAGATAACCGGATTCGGAGTCGTGGAGTCATTTGAGTCCGCCCGCCTCAGTCGTATTCTTTGCCTCGCGTCAGGTGCCATTCGGCTCCCCAAGACTAAGGCTTTGCCGCTTAGACTCGCTGAATTGCATCGCACACTCATCGCCGAACTCGATCGCTGGAAACCGGAAGTAGTTGCAATCGAAGAGGTTTTCTATTCGGTCAATGCCAAATCGGCCCTCAAACTCGGCCAGGTGCGCGGTGTCGCTCTACTGGCCGCTGCTGAGCTTCAACTTCCCGTGGCCGAGTACGCGCCCCTCAGTATAAAGTCGAGTGTTGTGGGATACGGTCTTGCCAAGAAGGAGCAGGTGCAGTTCATGGTGGCAAGGCTCCTCGATCTTCAAGAGATTCCCGAGCCGGCAGATGCCGCTGACGCGCTGGCGATTGCAATATGTCATCTTCATACAGCCCAGACACTTGGACTACAGGAGGCGCGGGCATGAAACCGGTTATATTAGCGTTTTTAGCCGTTCTTCTCGTCCTTCCCGCCTGCGCCCAGCAAGGGGTTGTCACGGTAGGGTATTCCAATCCGTCTCTCTACCCTGCTCAGTGGTCGCTGGTCCTTCATCCGGATGGCAGTGGGCACTTCCATGCCGATGGGGGCACCCGACCCTCCGACTACCCTGAGACGATGTTCCCGGGCAAAGTCGATCGGGATGTCCGCTTGAGTTCCGAATTCACCACCCGCATCTTCGCGACCGTGCATGGAGACAAGATCCTCCACAACAAGTGCGAGAGTCACCTCAAGGTCGCTTTCCAGGGAACCAAGAAAATTGCCTACAGCGGCCCCGATGCGGAGGGCGGGTGTGAGTTTAATTACTCCACCAATAAGCAGATTCAGGATCTGGGCGAATCCTTGGTCGCGGTTGGACAGACTTTGATTGAAGGCGCCCGACTCGAAATCCTCTATCAACATGATCCACTCGGGCTTGATAAGGCGATCCAGTACATCGTCGAGGCCAGCGGAGACGGACGCATGCAGCAGATCTGCACCATTCGCACTATTCTTGAACGCCTCGAAGACGACCCGCGTGTTCTGGACCGCGTGCGAAAACAGGCACGGATGCTGCTTGCACGCTCAGGAAGCTGAAAGCTGAACCCGTGCCGGACCAGAACTTTGAACGCGACTTTTCCCCTGTTGCAGCGGTCTGATGAAGTAGTGGGCTCCCCGAGATGAGGAACATCCGTTCGGGGGTGAAGGGGAAAGGGTGGGGGCTCCATGAATCGCTTTCGAGGCATTCCAGTCAGGCAGTTTGTCCGCATCCTTGGGGTTGTTTTATCGCTGGTTTCGGCATTCGAGCTCCAGGCTCAGAATCAGGAGACAGATCCCCCGCAACTGCCACGTCCTGACATGCGCGCGGCTCGCCTCAGCTTTGTTCAGGGAGGCGTGCAACTCACGCAGGGTAACCAGATCATTGCTGATCCGGCTCTGGTGAACACTCCCCTTTTCGAAGGAACCGTAGTGACCACGCGGGACGACGGCCAGGCGGAACTCCAGTTCGATGATGGGAGCATCGCCCGGATATCTCCGAATAGTTCACTCCGGATCGCGGTTCTGAGGCAGGATAACGGCTCAGGCAAGGCGGAACTCCTGCTCACAAGCGGACTAGGTTATTTCGAGATAACGGGGAAAGGTTCAAACCAGACAGTTGCGCGATTTGGCGACAGCGTGGTGAAGGCGACCGGATTCACCGTCTTCCGGGTTAACTTAGACAATCCTCCCGGCGAAGTTGCCGTCTTCACCGGCAACGCGCATCTTGATCGAGGCAATCTTTCGCTCGACCTGCACGCAGGCCAGAGCGTCGCATTGAACGGTGTCGATCCGAACCAGTACAACCTCGCGGAAACGATCGAGCCGGATTCATGGGACGCCTGGAATGCCGATCGGGACGAGGATATCAATTCCCAAGAAGCATCCAAGACCGCTGCAACTAACAACCAGCCCAACAGCAGCAATCCTGCCTGGGGAGACCTCGACGCCAATGGCAACTGGTACAACGTGCCTGGACAGGGTTACGTATGGTCTCCATATCAGGCCGCGGATGCAAGCTGGGATCCGTATGGTTGCGGCAACTGGGTCTACACACCGCAATTCGGGTATATCTGGGTCTCTTGCGAATCGTGGGGCTACATGCCTTACATGGCCGGCTATTGGAACTTCTATGACGGCTTCGGATGGGGATGGACCCCTGGCTACGGGTACCCCTGGTGGTATACGGGCGGATGGTGGTGCAACGTGGGAAATCGCCCTCACCGATATGAGCCGCCTCATCGCCCAGGACACGGTCCGACACGTCCAGTGGAGCCAATCCGCCGCGGCGGTTTCTATCAGCCCAATCCGGTCATCGCCGTCAATCGCATTCCCAGTGTTCCGGTAGCGGCGCCTGCACACCCGGTCGGGAAAGCCGCCACGATCGCAGGCTCTCTGGTAGAGCCGATCAAGCCCTTGACGCCTCGTTCGGTCTATAACCACGCCGGCGAAACCGTTTCTGGCCGATCCGCATTAGGCGCAACCGGATCTAATGTTGGCGGTCGAACCGGCTATAACCCATGGGCCAACTCACCTGGATCGCAGCGGTCCAATACGTGGACGATGCCGGCGACCGGCAACGGTAGTCACCCTGCCCCTGGCGGGACATATCGCGCGCCGAGAGCCACTCCCTACTCCGGTGGCGCTTATCGTCCCCCTCTCACCAGCCCGTCTGCGGGCGCTGGTGGCACCTTCCGGCCACAGAGTTCTGCCCCTTCGGGAGGCGGATCGCGACCGTCCGCGCCTGCTCCCGCTCCTCGCGCCGGTGGTGGCGGCGCTGCGCCGCGCTCGGGCGGGGGAGGCGGCGGGGCCAGCCATGTGAGCGCTGCACCGCACAAATAACCCTACGATCTGGATCGATCTGAAGAGGGCATTTCGCCAACCGAAATGCCCTCTCCGCTTTGCAAAATTCGCCACAATCCGGCAAGGCTTTCCACCGATAGCTCCTCAGCACGGGCTTTGGCGTCAATTCCGGCGGCGGAAAGCACTTTCCCAATCGTGCTGGTTTGCATGCCGGCCGCGCGAAGGTTGTTCGCCAGCGTCTTACGCTTCAGGGCGAACACTTGGCGGAGGAATTCGAGGAAACCGTCTCGATCGACGCCAAGTTCATCGAATCGCGCGGCGAATCGCCAGCGGAAGACCGTTGAGTGCACTTCGGGCGGAGGCGAGAATGCGTTTGGCGGTAGTGTAAACAGTGGCTCAACCATGCCGTGCATTTGTACCGTGGCCGACAGCAATCCATACTCCCTCGATCCCGGTTTTGCAGTCACGCGAGCTGCCACTTCTCGCTGGACCATTAGCACTCCTCGATCCAGCACATTCGCACTGTTGGCCAGCTTCGTCAGGATCGGTGACGTAATGTAATAGGGCAGATTCCCGACGATGATGAGTTTCCCATTTGCATCGCGCGCTGCTGCTTCGAAGTCGTATGCAAGCACGTCCATGGTTTCGATGAGGACTCGCCCTTCACTGGCGGATCCCGCCTGGGAAAAATCGGCCGACAACTGCGCAGCAAGCGATTGATCTACTTCGAGAGCGATGACTTGTCCGGCCTTCATGGCGAGCTCACGTGTTATCGCACCACGCCCTGGCCCGATTTCGATGACCGTTTGCCCGGAACAATCGCCAATTGCCGCGACGATTCGGCGAATTGCCTGATGGTCCCGAAGAAAGTTCTGACCCAGTTTCGATTTCGCGGGCACGACTCGATGTTAGCTGATGGCCTCTGCCCGCGCGCCAGCTATCCCTCGTCCTCGCGCTTGATGACAGCCAGTTGGAAGGTTCGCCTCTGCGTAAATCCAAGCCTGCTGTACAGTGATACAGCTGGATTGTCAGCGCGCGCATGAAGAAAAGGAATGGCTCCTGTCGAAATGATGTCATCCATCACTCTTCTCATCAGCGCACCGGCATATCCGCGCCCGCGCGCATCTGGATGCGTGCACACAGCACTCACCTCAACAAATCCCGGAACCCTCATCCGTTGCCCAGCCATGCCCAACAGGCGTTCACCCTCCAGAATGCCGTAGAAGTTCCCCAACTCAATGGTCCGTTCGCGAAAGGGTCCAGGCTCAGTGAGGGTGGCGAGTTCGATCATCGCCGCGACATCAGCAGGTCCGAGTCTGCGCAGAACTACGCGGCCCGGCAACGAGCCATGGCCATTCGGATTCGGCTCGCGGCAGATCATCTGCGTCAATAAGCCTCCCCGAAATAGCGTCCATCCATCAGGAAGCGCCGGCGGATCCGGAAGAAACAGTACGAGAATGCCTCCCTGACCGGCAAGTGGGCGCAAAGCATCATAGCTCTCGAGCGACTGGTCTGGGATACCCGCCAGAGGTCCGATCGCAGGAAGATAACGCCGGGCATTGTCCTGGGCAATTGCAAGCGACTCGTGCACGGTTCTCAGCGAATTCCAGATCGGATTGTCCAGAAGCGACTCGTCCGCAACCGAGCTGCCTGACTCAGAATTGACTGCAGTCTCGCTGGCGCTTTGGTGAGAGAGCATAAATGAAAGATGCAACTCCGGAATCCCCTGACGCAAAGAATGCGTCAAAGGGAAGGTTGTACACTTGGCGGTTGATTGCGGAGGGCACTTGAGCGGCCCCCACCCTACAGGGAGAAGAGAAATGCAGATTGTTTTCGCCGCATCCGAAGCCTCTCCATTTGCAAAAACAGGTGGGCTGGCTGATGTAGTCGGCGCACTGCCCCGAGAAGTCGCTAAGCTCGGCCACGAAGTCTCCATTTTCTTACCTCTCTATGCATCCGTCCGTCCGCATCTGGAGAAAGAGCTCAAGTATGCCGTACGCTCAATCACAATTCCCTTTTCTCACGGCAATCGATTCGCGGGAATCGTCGATGGAGGATTGCGCGATAGTGTGCGGTACTACTTTGTAGACTGCCCGGAATTCTTTGACCGCCAGGGCTTATACGGCAACAATGGCGATAGCTACAGCGATAACGCCGAGCGCTTCGCCCTCTACTGCCGCGCAGTCCTCGAAGCGGCGAAGACTCTGGGTGTTCCTGACGTCTTTCATGTACACGATTGGCAGGCAGCGCTGCTCCCGGTTCTTCTGCGCACCGTCTACAGTGCCGACCCCCTGCTCAAGGATGCAGCCTCTGTCCTCACGATCCACAACGCCGGGTATCAGGGTTGGTTCCCGCCATCTACAACAGATCTGTTACTGCTTCCCTGGGACCTCTACACCTACGACAAGCTTGAGCACTATGGCACCTTCAACTTCCTGAAGGGCGGAGTTGTTTACTCTGACCTGATCACGACCGTGAGCCCCAAATACGCCGAAGAGTTTCAAACGCCTGAATTCGGCAACGGTCTGGACGGCGCCCTTCGCCAGCGCAGCGCAGATCTACGCGGGATCCTCAACGGTGTCGACTACACAGAATGGGACCCTGCCACGGACGGCAACCTTGCGGGACACTTTTCACCGCTCGATCTGAGCGGTAAACGCGATTGCCGGAAAGATCTGTTGCACGCCTTCGGTCTCGAGGTTCCCGACCAGACCCCGCTCATCGGCATCTGCTCGCGCTTTGCCTCGCAGAAGGGCTTCGACCTTCTCGAACAAATTGCTGGGAGGCTCGCCGAGCGCGACCTTGCAGTCATTGCTCTGGGAACTGGGGAGCCCTATTACGAGAAGTTCTTCCGCGATTTCGCATTCGCAAACGCCGCCAGATTCTCGGTCCAGATCCGCTATGACGATGCCATGGCGCACAAGATTGAAGCGGGCGCTGATATTTTCGTCATGCCCAGCCGCTTCGAACCATGCGGACTGAACCAGATCTACTCGCTGAAATATGGAACAATTCCCGTTGTCAGGGCCACCGGCGGCCTCGACGATACCGTGCAGGAATGGGATCCAGAGAAGAAAACGGGGACAGGTTTCAAGTTCGAAGCATACGAGCCACAGGCTCTGTTGGACTCTATCGACAGGGCACTTGCCGCCTTCTACGACAAGACGCAATGGAGAACGCTGATGGAAAACGGCATGGCCCAGAACTTCAGCTGGGAAAAGCCTGCAAGAGAGTACGTCGCGGCCTATGAGGACGCTGCACGGAAGCGCGCCTGAAAAAACAGTTCCGCTGCGAAGGCTCCGCACTCAGCGTCTACTAACTCGATCGCTCAGATGTTTCGACTGAATTCGAATCAGGCAAACAGAAAACCCCCGACCACCGGCCGGGGGCTCGATGGCTATCCGATCTTACGCACCCTGTGGCAGAACTTTCGGGACGTCGATTCCGAGGGCTGTCGCGAGATCGTGCTGATGCTCCTGCTCCTGCGAAATAATTTTGCGCAGCTGTTCAGCTAGTGCATAGTGGCCTAATGCTTCAGCCTGCCGCACACGCTCCCGATAGTTCTTGATAGTCTCAGTTTCATTATCCAGATCAAATCGAATCATATCTTCCGGCTTGTCCGAAAGTTTCACTTGCTTGGGGGTCGCCGTCGGCATCCCTCCAAGATAGTCGACTTGATCGGCGATAATGAGCGCGTGTTGCAACTCTTCGGCTGCGTGTTTCTTCAGTTCAGCTGCGATGCTCATCCATTCAGCGCCTTTCAATACGTTGCTGTATACCGTGTAGGCGATAATCGCCTGGTACTCGCGAGAGAGGTCCTCGTTGAGTGCGTTGATCAAATCCTGGACTGCTTTCTCAGTTTTTCCATTGTTCTGGTCCGGCATATGACTCCATTGTTCAAGAAATTGACACTTCGTCGCAGTGGCTACACAGACATCCCGTCAGATGCCGGCCATCAAGAAATTGTTGGTTGTTAATTTCCTGCATCTACAAACCAACCCATTCAGTTACAGCATCCTAAGTATTTGCAGTTGCCTCTGGGGGCCCTAATGATTATAAGAAGGCTGCTGGCGCTCGCCCTTGCGAGTTCCGCCTTGGTTCTCTGCTTCACTTTCACCACTTCTGCCCAAACATCTTTCAACCCTCCCAGCTTTTCCAGTTCCGGCGGCGTCCTGGATCTGCTTTTGATTGCCCGTCCCGAGACTATCCACCTCGGCAAGTTCAGTCCCACCGGCTGGATCTACGAAGTGTGCAAGACCTCGGTAGCGGCGAATGATCAGTGCCCCGCGGATTCGCGGACCGCGGCCACGTACAAGGGAGTCGTCCTGCAGCTTCAGCCTGGCGATCATCTCCGCATGAAACTCATCAACCATTTGCCGCCCGCGCCTGCCGATGCCGAGAATGCTCACGGCCCTGACGCGATGATGAATGAGATGTTGATGGCCAACCCCACCAACATTCACACCCACGGATTAATCGTGGAACCGCGCAAAGCTGACGCATCCGATCCCACATACGGCGATTACGTGTACGTGGTCGGCTATCCGGCCGGGAAACTCCCCTCAATGATCCATCCCGATCTCACCGCAACTGATCAGCCGATTCAATACGACATCTATATCCCACCGAATCATCCTGCGGGCATGTATTTCTTCCATCCGCACGTGCATGGTCTCGGAGTGAACCAAATCTCTGAGGGGCTCGAAGGAATCCTTGTCATCGGTTCGGTTCAAGATGTCGCCTCAAAGACAGCCAATTTCACTCTCCCTCCAGCCTTCTCCACCCGCTATATCCATCTGCGCGACATGCAGGTTCTCGCGAACGGCGATGCCCAGGATCAGGAAGACCCGGAGTTCTGCGTTCCCCAGCCGGAGGCAGATGACATTCGCGAGGGCTACTGCAACGGAACGAATCTGGCAGAGAACGAGCCCGGTGCTGGAAAGGACTATACCGGCGGCAAGTGGTTCTTCACTGTGAACGGTCTTGTCTATCCGACGCTGAATGTCGATCAGAAAAATGGTGAGGTGTGGCGGCTCCTGAATGGCTCCGCAACACGTGCTTACGATCTGACGATTAGGAACGACAAGAATCGGTCGTCAGTACTCTTCCAGGTGATTTCTCTTGATGGTGTAGCCCTCGCCCCAACGGCAGGAACAGATGTTTCCAAAATGGACGTTGGAAATAGGTTCAAGCCGGTCCCCTGTCCAGGACCCAAAAACCCGCACCGCACCTCGGAGCCTGTCTGTGCGACGCACATGATCATGTTCCCGAGTTCTCGCGCAGACGTGTTCCTCGGATCGTTCCAGCCGGGACGTCTCACTTCCGCTACTCTTATCACCACAGATATGAGCACAGGACCTGATGGCGACGACTGGCCCTCTGCGAAACTTGCTCACCTCGACTTCTCAAGTCCGGGCACGAACGCAAACTCCGCACTCAACGTCAAGCCCACTGCACAACTCGCTTTATCCGCCAAGGGCGCTCTGGGCGGTCCAGTAAAGGCGATGTACCCCGGCATGACCCGAGCGATCCCAATCGCAGACGCTAAGCAGATTGCGGCAGGAAAGCGCTCATCACTAGCTGTTGCGCTTGATGCTGCTGCGGCACAGCAAGTGTTATCTCTGGATCAAAAGCAAGTGCAGCAGTTTGGATCGCGTCTTGCCGCTCAAGCAAAGCCGGTTCCCTCGATTGCCTCTCCCAACTGCTCTGCATTGGCACCCGGGCATCATCGGCGCATCTTCTTCGGCGTGCCCGCGGGCACCGAAGACGGCTTCGGTCTTGGTTACGAAGAAGTCGACGCGCACGGTTACCCGGTTCCCGGCACCTTCCAGGACGTAGCGGTATTCGACCCGAGCAAGATAAACATCTGCCTGCCGCTCGCGCCTGGAAACCAGACTGCAACTGAGATTTGGGAGCTTGTGAATACCGCGCCTGAGGCGCACAACTTCCACATTCACCAGACCAAGTTTCTCGTGCTTCCTGAAGGCGCTCCAGTTGGAAACGCTGGAGCAATGATGGATAACGTCACTCTCCCCAGCGGTAGCGCGGGTTGTGACGGCTCCGTTCTGAGATGGCGAGACGGAACATGCAAAGTGTCGCCAGAATACGTCTCGATTCCGTTCTCAGAGATCGGCGACTTCGTCTATCACTGTCATATCGGCGAACACCAGGATGGCGGCATGATGGCCCATATCCGGGTAATCGCGAATCCGTAATCAACAAGCCAAAGTCCCATAACGCAACAAAGGCCTGGAATTGACTCCAGGCCTTTGTCGGTGATCTGTTGGGATTGGACTAAGGCGATCGCTACCGCGACTGCCCGAGGCCCTGCGGCTGAATACTACCGCCGGGACTTACGGTTGGGGCGAGGGGCGCGATGCCCTAGGCCTCAGTCACCTCACGTAGGGTACTACTGCAACAATCTGTCATTAGCTGGATCAACCTCCTTTCCCGTGTAGCTCCACATTAAGGGGTAAGTAGAAGGTCGTCAAGATGCTCACAGGTACTTAGATCCGCATCCAATCCTGTATGGATTCGAAAGCAATGGATCCCCAGGGTGGTTTGAACATCCTTCGATTGCTGCGGCCTCACAGCCGGCAGTTGTGGCTCGGCCTGCTCGCTATCATTGGCGAGAGCGTCGCGGGCCTCCTTGAACCCTGGCCGTTGAAGATCGTATTAGACGATCTACTTCAGGGTAAAGGTCAGCATGGGTGGTTACACCGGTTCATTCTTGCAACCGCAGGTTCAGCCCCACGGAATGTGCTCATATTCGCATGCATCGCGGTTCTGGTAATTGCAGTGACCGATGCCCTCTGCACCTATGCAGAAAAGTACCTCACCACAAATGTGGGTCAATGGGTTGCGCATGACTTGCGGCGCACCATTTACACGCACGTGCAGCGCCTCTCGCTTGCCTATCACGATCAGCAGCCTACGGGAGATTTGATCAGCCGCGTCACCGTGGACATCGATTCCATCCAGTCATTCATCGTTTCCGGACTCCTCAGCATCCTGGTAGACACGATGACTCTCATCGGCATGATCGTGGTGATGTTCTGCGTCAATTGGCAGTTCACGCTGATCGCGCTCGCAGTCGTTCCTCCTCTCTTCTTCATCGTCAACACCTACACACGGCGCGTAAAGAAAGCTTCCCGCGAAGTACGCAAGAAGGAAGGTCGGATGGTGTCAGTGGTCTCTGAGGTCGTCTCGTCCATCCGAGTCGTCAAAGCCTTTTCGCGCGAAGACTTTGAGATCCGGCGGTTCGAGGGTGAAAGTCTCGAGGCAGTTGAAGCCGCACTTGCCGCACGGTCTCTCAAAGCCCGCCTTGTCCCGATCGTCAACATCGTCACTGCAATTGGAACCTGCGCGGTGCTTTGGTTCGGCGCTCAGATGGCGATGTCCGGACATCTTGCCCCTGGTTCACTGGTCGTCTTCGTCTTCTATTTGGGCAAGATGTACAAACCGATGCAGGACGTTTCAAAAACTATCGACGCCTACTCAAAAGCAGCTACTGGATTCGATCGCATTCAGGAAATCCTCCGTAGCGATGACGAGGTTCACGATAAGCCCGGAGCAAAGAAGGCGCCGCGCTTCAAGGGCGAGGTGGAATTTGAACATGTTGCCTTCGCGTACAAGGAGGACGAGCCCGTTCTCCGTGATGTCGATCTTCACGTTGAGCCCGGAACGATGGTGGCCCTCGTCGGTCCGACAGGCGCAGGCAAAACTACAATCATCAATCTCATCGCGCGGTTCTATGATCCTACCTCTGGCGTAATCAAGATCGATGGGACCGACATCCGCCAGTTCACGCAGAAGTCTCTACGCAGCCAGATCAGCTTCGTGCTGCAAGATACGGTGCTCTTCAGCGGGACCATCTGGGACAACATTGCCTACGGCTGCCCCGACGCATCGCACTCCCAGATCGTCAAGGCGGCAGAGGCCGCCAATGCAATGGAGTTCATCGAAAAGCTCCCAGAGAAGTTCTCGACCAGCGTCGGCGAACGCGGCGTAACGCTTTCGGGGGGGCAGCGACAGCGCATCGCAATTGCGCGCGCACTGGTGCGCAACACGCCGATTCTGATCCTTGACGAGCCTACGTCGGGACTGGATGCGGCCTCTGAACAACTGGTCTGCGAAGCTCTCGACCGGCTCATGGAAGGCAAGACTTCCATCGTCATTGCGCACCGCCTAACAACGATCCGCCGGGCAAATCTGATATTCGTGATCGAGAACGGCGTCGTAGCTGAGTCCGGCACGCACGACGAATTGCTTCAGCACGAGGATGGAATTTACAGAAAGCTTCACGACCTTCAGGCGAACCTCGACGAAACACCCACCCCAGCTACAGCCTGAAATCTACAGCTCGGACAGTTCCTTTATCCGGCTCTCGACTATTCCGACGTACTTCTCAATCTCCTCTGACGGGAATTGCCCAGCGCGAAACGCATCCATAAGTTGCCGACGGCTCAACTGCTTCAGCAGCGACCCGATCCATCGCGCGTCAGCGATGGGTATCTTCTTCCCAATCCACTGCATCTCGCGCCGCATTGAGTACACCTTCACATTCGGTGCTTCCATCACGAACGGCGCGGCAGGTGTCCCAAAATCCACCTCAGCAGCAGTTTTGCGCGTAACGAACTTGGACTTCTCGAACGTTGCAACATCGCCCTTCGATCGCCCCTTGCTCCAGCTCAGCCCATTTGTACCGAAGGTTGCGCCAATGTCGCTTGTCAGAAATACATCTCTTTTAGCCTTTGTGTCTTCGTATACCGCGTTGTTCTCGTCCTTCAAATCCCAGTTGTTTATCACTGCCATCATCACGCGCAGGCCATTGAACTCCCTGGTACCGGTAAATGGATTGTCTTTCCAGCGCCAGATCCCTATCTTTCTTTCTCCATCGGGCTTCCTCTCGAACCGCGCGTCAACGACATTGCCATCGGATGACAACGCCTCTCCGCGTGTGAGCTTCATGCTCTCCACCTTCGCCGAGTCGACCAGATAATCCTCATCGACGTAGTAGCCCACGGCCCACAGCAGTCTCGATGCAGTCACCTCAGGCCGAGCCTCATCGCCGAGTTTCACACGCCATTTCGTTCCATGGGCGTCGAGCACGTTGAACTTCGGATTGGTGCCACTCGCATCCTCTGAGACGAACTTGAATGGCGCCGCCGGCTGATTAGCGTCCCCTCCCTCCCCGTAGTAGAGGTTCAACCCCGATATGTTGCCCGGATCGTGCCAGAGCACCGGGTTGTGCAACCGCGCTGCATCGACGGGTCTATCACTCCGGTCCTTCTTTCCTTGAGATGCCCGATTCTCATCCTGCTGGCTCTTTAGGGAAACGGTGGGAATCAGGAGCCCGGCAACCAGGACCCAGCTCAACACACTGCAGTTGCAACTCATTCGTACACTCCTTACTGCAACGGCTCTTCTTCTACTTAGAAGCCCGGATAGCCCCTCCAGGGTTGCTCGTACATCCATTGATCTTCACATTGCATCTCCTTTATTACGTACCTGTTGCAGCATTCCCAAGGAGAGATCGAGTGAAGCTGCTCATTCAGCCTGATGATGGCATCAAGCCCATCATCCAGGCTCTCAAGAAAGCCAAAAAGAACATCCGCATTCTCATTTTTCGTTTCGATCGTGTCGAGATTGAGAAAGCCCTCGTCGACGCAGTTGGCCGCGGCGTCACAGTGCAGGCTCTCATCGCACACACAAACCAGGGCGAAGAGAAGAATCTTCGCCGCCTGGAAATGCGCCTGCTATCTCAAGGCATCACCGTAACCCGCACCGCTGATGACCTCGTCCGCTATCACGGCAAGATGTTCATCATCGACGACAAGGTGCTCTACATCCTGGGGTTCAATTTCACCCACATGGATATCGATCTAAGCCGTTCCTTCGGTCTGGCCATCACGAAGAAGAGTACGGTGAAAGAGGCCATTCGCCTTTTTGATTGCGACTCGAAGCGGCGCCCCTACACAAAGGTGAAGGACGACCTGGTCGTCAGTCCTGTGAATGCGCGCAAAAGCCTCACTGACTTTATTGCCGGCACGAAGAAGCGGCTGTTGATTTACGAAATGAAGATTAGCGACCGCGATTTTCTCAAGTTGCTCAACAAGAAGATCTCGGCGGGAGCCGAAGTCCTTGTCTTGTCCCGTGCGTCAGCCAAAAGCGGGGGCTCAATTCCCGTGCGTCGTCTTCCCTCTCGCCTGCATCTTCGCGCCATCCTCCGCGACGGAAACGCTGCATTTCTCGGTAGCCAGAGCCTGCGCAAGCTTGAACTGGAGGCCCGCCGCGAGGTCGGCGTCATCGTCCGTGACAAGAAGATCGTCAAGGCAATGGAAGCGATCTTCGAGAAGGACTGGAAGCAATCCGAGCCAGTCGTCGAAGATTCCAAGCTGGCATCCGCACTCGTCGTTCCGGCCAGGAAAGTTGCAAAAGAAGTTGCAAAGCAGATCGCAATAAAACCAGTGGTTGAACAGATTCTCGAAAAGGTGATAGACACCAAGGATCCGACGCCTTTTGAGCCCGATGAAGTCGCGCAGACGGTCCGCGAGGCGTTTCAGGATGAAGTACAGGACGCAGTGAAAGGCGCATTGAAAGAGGTCGTAGCCACCGCGGCAAATCCGGAAGTCAGCAAGCCGGAACCAAAGGCTCGGTAAATTAGCCACCGCAGGAGACCATATGAAGAGAACTGCTCGTGCATCTCATTCGATCGTCCTTGCCTGCATGATTGCGATCACTCCGGCCGCGTTGCGCAGCTCTCAATCGCAACCGGTCTCGTCCTCAGACCAGAAACTGCTTTCCGACTTCAGCAAGAAGGCGAAGGACTACATCGGCAAAGAGCAGATGCTCGCTCAAGACAAGATGAAGCCGACCACGGATGTCGCGAAGCTTCAGCAACAGCGCAAGCAACTTCGCGATGCAGTGCAACAGTCTCGCGCTAACGCGAGACAGGGAGATCTCTTCACGGCTGAAACAGCCGACGCCTTCCGCGGCATTCTCGGGAATCTACTCAAGGGTCCCGACGGCAAAAAGATCAAGACAAGCCTGAATCATGCCGAGCCCGGAGCACCCGCCGAATTCAGAGTCAACGGCGAGTTCCCAAACCAGAATGGCCAGCCCATCCAGTCAGTTCCGCCAACAGTCTTGAAGATCTTGCCTACCTTGCCCAAAGGATTGGAATATTGCATTGCAGGGAAGACGCTGGCACTGCGTGATTCCGCTGCCAACATGGTCGTCGACTATCTGCCCAATGCTCTTCCGTGAAGAAAAAATACGCATGCCCATTCGCATTGCACAGTTTCTCCTGTTTCCGCTGCTCATTGCCTTGTATCCCGGCCTCCCCGGTGATGAAGCTCCTTTTGGATCGCCGGCGCTACCATCGGGCGCTCTCGATCTTCGACTACCTTTGAAGGATGGCTCAGTACGATGGGCCGTGATCGGCGATAACGGTACCGGCGAAGGCCCGGAACTCGATATCGCCAGGCAGATGCAGCACTACTGGACCAAGGTGAGATTTGATTTTGTCACGATGAATGGAGACAACATCTATGGCGGACATTCCCCGCATGACTTCCGCGTGAAATTCGAGGAACCCTATAAGGCCTTGCTCGATGAAGGCGTGAAGTTCTACGCCTCGCTGGGAAATCACGACGACCCGCAGATCGAGATCAACTATAAGCCTTACAACATGAACGGTAACCACTACTACACGTTCAGCAAGAAAAACATCGACTTTTTTGTCCTCGACAGCAACTACATGACTCCTCAGCAGCTCTCCTGGCTTGAAGACAAACTGAAAGGGTCAAACGCCAAGTGGAAGATCGCGTACTTCCACCATCCCCTGTACACCTGCGCAAAGTTTCACGGACCTGACGTTGATCTGCGCAACCAACTGATGCCGCTGTTTACAAAGTACGGCGTGAATGTCGTCTGGAGCGGGCACGAACACGTTTACGAGCGCATCAAGCCGCAGCAGGACATCTACTTCTTTCTCGAAGGCGACTCGGGCCAGCTGCGCTATCACAATATCCGCAGCGCATGCGATATCGATCAAGTTGGGTTCGACACCGATAGAACGTTCATGCTCGTCGAGGTTGACGGCGACCAACTCTACTTTCAGACCATCTCCCGCTCAGGAGCCACTATCGACTCAGGTCAGCTGACGCTGCAAAACTCAAAGCAAAAGTAGTCCTGCGGCGGCTGCATCAGTGCTGTGCCACGGAACCATAAAAGGCGTTCTTCCCATTGCGGAGATCGCGTCCGTAAGTTAGCACCACACCGGTGCCTAACACCGAAAGCTTCACCTCAGCTCCGACATCGACTAGCCACTGGCGTGACGCAAGACCAGCCGTAGGTGCCGTCACTCGGGCGATGTCAAGCAACGGACCAGCCTTTACGCTGATCAGCCCATTGTTCCAGATGCTTCGATACAAGTCTGTGTTGGACAGGAAGAACCGATCCCCCATCGGCGCGCTTCCCTTTCTTCCGCCGCGCGTCCCCACATGGCCTCGCAGCCACAGGTCGTTATCCCGCTCCACGCCGATCATCCACAACTCATCCAGAGGTGCTGAGCCCGCGATTCCACCCCCACGCGCGCGCTGCATGAGTTCGTACCGGTCCCCTTCCGCCTGAGGTTGCCATCGCAGGGCAATCCCACCCTGCGCCTTCTCGAACAATCGGGCTGGATTCGACCAAAGCCTCGAGAACTGCGACGCCGCAGAAGTCTCGATCACGAAACGGTGCTCCGGCACATCCACAGGCCGCCAACCTGCGCTCGCGAGATGTTTGATTCCCCATCCGCCCACGACCAGCTCTCGATTCAGCGCCGACCCGGTGGTCACATTGGTGTATGTGCGGTCAGACAACTCCGCGCCTGAGGTCCACTGGAAACGACCACTCTGGATCGAAGTCAGCGTCGCGCTCGCAATCGCGCGCTTCAGCTTTATGGCTCCGAGCATCGGTGCTGATCCGCTGGATGAGCTTCGGATGGCCCAGTTTTCATCACGCCCATCCGTTATAAAATTCCATCGCCATTGCGGCAGAGAGTGCCACGGTCCCGATGCCGATAACCACACTCGCCGTTTCTGTTGATCCCAGCGCAGCAGCGAGTCAATGTTTGTCGCTGAACCGCGGGTATTGAAGTAGCTGGGATATACCGTCTCGTAGGGAACTCCCGAAAATGTTGACACCGCCGACTGCAGCCAGCCGTTTCCGAATCCGTCTCGCTCGATAGCATGAAACTGCGCGTCGAACTTGCCGCCTTCTCGTGCATCGAGCCTCACGCTATAAGCGGGGAAAATGCCCAGGGCATTCAGCCGCGCGCGGGTCGCAAGCAATTGATCACGCCGCAATTCCGCCTGCGGAGAAAACACAAACGCCCGCTCCAGAAGAAGACGTTGCACTTTCAGGCTCGGATCGAACCGCAGCTGATCGATCTCCGGCTTCTGGATTAAGTTCCAGTGCTTTAAGGCCGCATCCAGGTTGCCCATCAGCAGAAAGACGGTCCCGGCAAAGTCATTCGCATATTCATCTTTCGGATCAATCCGTAGCGCCTTCTCGATCCACCGCGCAGCTTCTGGATATTTCTTCTGCTGAAATGCCACTCCAGCTAGCTCTGTCGGGAATCGCTTCTGAGTGGCGCACAGTTTTCTGCCGGCGAGCAGAGCGGACTCCGATTCCTTCCATCGCTGGAGGTGAGCCAGGGCCATGCCCAGCTCAAAATTGGCGTCAGCAGAGCGCGATGGCAACTGGCCTTCCGCTGCCGCCAGTTCATCCCATCTCTGCTGTGTATACAGTTCGTGCAGCCGGGCGTCGCCTGGATTGGAAGACGCGCATTGCGCTTCGATCTTCTCGGTGCTAAGCGGCAGGAGCAGTATGACCGCCGAAAGAATCCCCAGAAACCTGGCGAACACTAGTGAGCACTCGGAGTGGGTACCGCAAGCAGTGTCCAGTTGTGCGTTGAGCTCCATTCCTTCTCGAACCGGGCACGCTCCTCATTCAGCAGTTTGCGGACTGCAGGATCGTTCATGGTAACCAGTCCGCGCAGGGTATCCACCCCGTCAATCACCACATAATGCAATTCCGAATGACCTTCCGGCTTGAGAGCGACAATCAGCGGTCGTCCTTTCGCAATCTGGTCCTCTAGGTCGTTCCACTTGCCTGGAAATGCAAACGCCTGGAATCCATGCTGTCGCAAATAGGCACTCATCTGTTCGGCTGGAATCCCATGCTCCTTTTTTGAATAGAGTTCTTGCTGGATGGCCGCTACTTCGCTGCCTGGCAAATCGGCGATTCCCTGCTTGCCAGCCCAGTACTGCATCACCATGGATAACGAGGCCGCTCCACATCCC
>DATJEO010000024.1:0-23809 GCA_035496515.1 Occallatibacter sp. | reverse complement strand
TGCAATGCATACCGCGCTGGTCGCCAAGCTGATGAAAGACCGCTCCACCTGGGAGATGGTGCACGTTCCCGCCAAGCCCGCTACAGAGTCGGGAGACGAACGTCTCACCGTTGCATCCATGGGACGCCCGGCACTCATCGGCGCCTAACAACTCCCTTAGAACAAATCAAAATATCAGCCGAACAGAATGCACATCGGCGTCGGGCAATCCACCTTCTTGGCCTCTTTCGCCAGCTTGCCCGTCTTCCCATCCCGCGCAAACACCGCCAGATTATTTGAATTCTGATCCGCGACCAGCATCCACCGTTCTGAGGGATCGAGAGTAAAGTTGCGCGGAGTCTTCCCGCCAGTCCCTGTCTTCTCCATCGGCGTCAACGCGCCCGACGTTGGGTCCGCCTTGAATCTGTACAGAAAATCCGTCCCACGGTTTGCAAAGTAGACGAATCGCCCATCTTTCGTGATCACCGTATCGCAGCCCGTATTGCCCTGCGGCGCATCTTTCTTGTCCGGAAGCGGCGCATCGGGCGGCAGCAGGTTCACAGTCGTGATCCGGCTCAGGCTGCCATCCGTCTCGTTCCACTTCAAAATATCGACAGATGACGCCATCTCGTTCATCGAATAAGCAATGTGTCCATTGGGATGGAAGTGCAGCGTGCGCGGCCCTGCACCCGCCGCGGAGTGATACGCCCCGGCGCTCTTCAACTCGGCTGTCTCTGTCGAGAACGTATAGATGTGAATCATGTCGCCACCGAGATCGTTCACATAGGCGAACCGGTTGTCCGGCGAGAACGACGCGAAATGCGCATGTGCAGCCTCCTGACGCTCCGGATTCGGCCCATGCACTGTGTAGTGTTCGCTCCATACCAGCGGGCTGAGCTTGCCATCTGTCACCTTGAAACTCGCCGCGCTGCCGCCTCCGTAATCAGCCGAGATCAGAACCTTCCCCGTGTGGTCAAGCGCGCAGTGGCATGTGCCCTTGCTCGCCGAGCTCACTCCTGAAAGCTGCTCCAGTTTTCCATCCGCAACGCGAAAACTGGCCAGCTCGCCCGTCGGCTTCCCGTTGAAGCTGTCGACCTCGCAGGCGGCATACAGAAATCTGCGATCGGGCGAGAAGCAGATCCAGTCGACCATGTCGACCTTTGCGGCAACGCCAGCATCGGTCAAATCCCCTGTGGCCGCATTCCAATCAAACGAGCGTATCCCTTCAGCCGTATTCGAAGCGACAAACACTCTCCTTTTGCTGGATGCTGAGAAACCCGTAGTTGCTGTTGCGAGTGTTGCAGCGGAGACAGACATCAGAAATTCGCGGCGGTTCAGTTTTGGCATAGCATCAGCGATTGTCGCCGATGGCACGTGCTCAGCGCCACTTTGAGCCCTACAGAGAACGGGCGCATCGGGTTGGATGCGCCCGCTTCGGAAGTGGAGACCTGATCAACATCTGCTCTCGTTCATTGCAGCTTGAAGATCACATTCACCGTCGTCTCTACTTCGACCACCTGCCCGTTCAACATGTACGGCCTGTAGCGCCACGTCTTCACCGCATCGATCGCCGCCTGCTGCAGCATCGGCGACCCGCTGATCACGTGCAAGCCCTCGATCGTGCCTGTCTTCGAGATCATCGCCTGCAGAACCACTGTTCCTTCCGTGTGTGAGGCCTTCGCGATCACTGGATATTGCGGAACGCTCTTGTAGATAAGATTTCCTTCCACCAGCTTCGAAGAAAGATGGATCGATGCGGGAACGGGTGGGTGCACCACTGTGACTGGACGACCGTTGAAAACTCCAGTTCCAGTACCACCCGGGACACCCTGCCCGTTCTCATCGCCGAGATCTCCGGGGCTGAACGGCAACTCAGCAAGCAGTGGAGCCAGCGGGGTGCGCGGAATGACGCCTGGCGCAATGAGCTTTCCTCGATCGAACTCGGTGAAGTTGTGTGGTCGTGCAGGCTGCACTCTAATCGGCTGCGTTCGGACCTCGGCTTTCGGCGCTTCAGGCGCAACAACCAGCGAGATCAACGCGCGCTGTGGCAGCGCATCCGGATAAATCAACGGCATCAGAATCAGAATCGCGAGAATCGTCCCATTCAGCGTCAGTGTCGCAACCATCCATCGCCGGCTGCGCGTCTTGATCTTCCCCGTCGATTCGAATGTCGAGTCTTCAAACATGATCAGCCTCCAATCAGCAGCTAAGCTGATGGGAGGCGAGGATCATCTCTGGGCGCAATTGCCCGATCCGCTCCGTCCGCCAATCAACGGCGGCGCGTCAGCGGAGTTACTGCTCGCTCCGTTCATTCCCATCAGAACCACTGTGCTCAATGTAGACACCGCCCGTTCGCGGAATGTTCCTGAACGTGAAAGGACAACTCCATGCAATCAGACCGCACTGTACCTCGAGATACCCATCAACAAAAAGGAGCGCCCCACAAGGGGGCGCTCCTTTTCAAAAAATCGAGCTGCTATTCCGGTAGAGTCTTAGTTCCGTTGATATGAAATTTCGCGCTTAACGTCTGTGCCGAAGTATCCGGCTGTCCACCGCCAACGAACATAGAGTAGTCGCCTTCGGCAATCACCGGCTCGCCAGCCTCGGTAACCATGCTCAGGTCGCGATCCTTCAATTCGAAGTGAACCTTCTCCGATGCGCCCGCAGGGATATGCACGCGCTGGAATCCGCGGAGCGCCTTCAGCGGTGCGCCCGGAGTGTCCGGGAACTTGAGATACAGCTGCACCACCTCATCGCCATCACGGCTTCCATCGTTCTTCACCACCACATCAGCGGTGACTGGATCGCCTGCTTTGACACTCGTATTTCCAACATTAAGATCGCTGTAGCTAAACTTCGTGTAGCTCAGCCCATATCCAAACGGATACAGCGGTGTCCCCGTGAAGTACCGGTAGGTCCGCCCCTTCATCGCGTAGTCTTCGAACGGCGGCAGATCATCGACGCTCTTGTAGAACGTAACTGGCAGCCTTCCCGCAGGATTGTTTTTTCCCGAGAGTGTTTCAGCAACTGCCGTGCCGCCCTCTTCACCCGGATAGAATGCATCCAGAATCGCATTGGCGTGCTCGTTCGCCCAGTTCACCGCCAGTGCGCTGCCATTGGTCAGCACCAGAACAACCGGCTTGCCGGCCGCAGCAACAGCCTTCAGCAAGTCCTCTTCCGCCTTCGGCAGATCGATGCTGGTGCGGTCACCACCTTTGAATCCCGGAACGCTCACCTGCATCTCTTCGCCTTCCAGTTCACTGGTAATGCCGAGAACCGCAACAACGACGTCAGCCTTCTTCGCTGCTTCAACTGCCTCCGGCTTCGGCTCCCAATCAACTTTGTTCCAAACCAGAACCGCAGCAGGGTTTCCTTTCTCTGGCGCCGTATAGTCCACCTGCAGCTTTGCAGGCTTGCCGGCTTCAAGGTGAACCTGCCCGAGCTTCGGCTCCGAAGGATCAGCATCATACGCTGAAGTGACGTTCTTGCCATCGAGCTGCATGCGGAAGAACCCGCTCGCCTTCAACCCCAGTGCGTAATCTCCAGTCTCCTGCGCGGTCAACGTTCCCTCGTAGCGCATCACCAGCGGTCGAACATTCGCCGTCTCCGGCGGCAGCGGTTTCGCCCCAGCGTCCAGCGTGGGATCAACCCGCGTCGCAACCGGCTTCATGGCTTCAGGATTATTTATATTGCTCATATCGAGCTTCGAAAAGCTCACCTTGATCCCCGGCTTCCCATCCACGTTCAGCGCCGACGCAGGCACTGGCGAGGCGTCGTGCCCGAGAAACTGCGTCCCCGCCACATACGTCACCGTGTCGCCCGCGAACTCCTTCTTGATTCCCTCCAGAATCGACACCGTGTGCGTCGGCTGTCCGTTGTAATTGCCCAGCAGCACCTTCGTCTGATTCGCCAAAGGCCCAATCACCGCGATCTTGACACCCTTCTTCAGCGGAAGAACACCATCGTTCTTCAGCAGCACCATCGACTCATTCGCGATCTTTCGAGCCAACTCGCGATTCGCAGCGCTGTTCAGTTCGCTCTCGCTGATCTTTGAATACGGCACCATCTCTGGTGGATCGAACATGCCGAGCTTGATGCGCGCGGTGTAGAGCCGAACCAGTGTCTTGTCGATCTCGCTCTCTTTCAGCAAACCCTGCTTCACTGCATCCACGTAGGCCTTGTAGTCACTGTCACCCTTCACCAGAAATCCGCCATCAGCGCATTCGTTATCCATTCCGCGCTGCAGGCTGATCGCCGAGGCTGCCGGCTGCGACGGCTTGAAGTGATGGTTGCGGAAAATATCGACGACCGCGCCGCAATCCGACACCACGTAGCCCTGAAACTTCCACTTGCCCCTGAGCTGATCCTCGAGCAGGAATTGGCTGGCGCACGCGGGCTCGCCGTTGATGTTGTTATAAGCGCACATCACCGATCCGGCCTTCGCCTCGGTCACGGTTGCGCGGAACGCCGGCAGGTACGTATCCAGTTCATCGTGCTTGCTTACCTTCACGTCGGCCGTGTGCCGCGTGTACTCTGGCCCGCTGTGGACTGCATAATGCTTCGGCGTGGCGATCGTCTTGTAATACTTCGGATCGGTTCCCTGCATCCCCTTCACGAACGCGACACCCATCCGAGCCGTCAGGAACGGATCTTCCCCGTAGGTCTCCTGCCCCCGACCCCAGCGGGGATCGCGAAAGATATTGATGTTCGGCGACCAGAAATCCAGTCCCTGGAAAAACATGTTCTCGCGCTTCTCGCGGACAGCCTGCGCATTCTTGATCCGACCCTCGGTGCTGATCACCTCTGCCATCTTGTGAATCGCCGCTGGATCGAATGTCGCCGCAAGTCCTACCGGCTCGGGAAACTCCGTCGTGCCCTGGTTGATCACGCCATGCAGCGCCTCGCTCCACCAGTCGTACTGCGGGATATTGAGCCGTGGTATCGCGCGCGACTGATTCACTAGTTGCGATGCCTTCTCTTCGAGCGTCATGCGATGAACGATGTCCTGTGCTCGCTGCTCCGGCGACAGACTGGTGTCTAGAAAGGGCGTCTTTTGACTCTCCTGCGCAACTGCGGTCATCACAGCGGCGCAGAACAAAAGAGAAGCAATGCGAAAGGTCTTCATCGTGTTCCTCTTGGGTCGGGCGTACTCACTTGATTTCAAAGCCAGTAAACGCTATCTACTCCCGCCGGGAGCCAACGGTAATCTCCGTCCCCCATCTCGGTCAAGTGCAATACGCCCCCAAACTGCTCTGGAAAATCGCTTTTCTGTGCGTCAAGCCTCAGCAGGTGTAACCTTTCCGCGACGCCTCACGCAAAGATAGGCAGAAAGGAATCGCAGATGCAGGACGATGCAGACGGCGTCCTCTCGAGGTTCAGGCACGGCGATGTCGACGCCTTTGAGACGCTGTTCCGCATGCATCAACGCGCCGTCCAAGGCTGGGTGCTGCGCATTGTGCGTGAACCATCCGCAGCTGAAGACGTGACCATCGAAGCCTTCTGGCGAATGCATCAGGCGCACGCGCGCTTCGATCCGGAACGCGGATTCGAACCATGGGCCCGCCGTATTGCAACCCACGCCGCGCTCGATTGGCTGCGACGTCAAAAACCGGAGTCAGGCATGGCGCCAGAACTATGGGACACCGTTCCAACACCAGCAGGCAGCGACCCTGCAATCAGCGCTGAGGTTCGGAGAAAAATCGTTCAGGCCTTCGCCCGCCTGCCCGCCAAGCTCCGTGTCGCAGCCCTTCTCGCCGTAGTCGAGGAACGACCGCACAAGGAAGTTGCAGACGCCTTGGGTATTTCGACCGGCGCGGTAAAGCTGCGAGTCTTTCGCGCATTGCGACTCTTACGAAAAGATCTGGGTCAACAGGGGATCACACCATGACAAACAAAAATCAGAAAACAGGAATCAAGGATCAGGAAGGGGATCCGATGGAGCGGTTGCTGCGAGATGCGATGCGGCCCGTTGTGGACCAGCCCGAATTGAATCGCGATCTGTGGCCTGCCATGCTACGTCGCATGGACGAGCAAGCTTCGCGAGGTGCCGCCAGTGTGCCCTGGTTCGATTGGGCTCTCGGTGGTGCATTGCTCGCATTCGCAGCCATGGCTCCGCGCACCATCCCAGTGATCCTCTACTACCTGTGACCGCGCGGAACCGTCCCGCAGAAAGTGAGGCATTTATGAACTCGCATCCTTACCTCCGGGCCTTCATGGCAGGGACGCTCGTACCCACGCTGGTACTCCCGTTGCTGCTGGTCGCCTTCCTCGTGCTCAGGGTTGGCATGCAGGTTTCGTTCCCCATTGAGCGCGGTCTCGTCTTTCCCATGGCTCTCGTACCAGCCCTCTGGGGCGTGTGGAACATTCTGTGGGAGTGGACCCGTGACCGCACTCATCTGCCCCTCGGCGTTCACGGTGCATTTCTGCCACTTCTCCTCATGCCTGCTGGAGCCGTCATCGCAACCTACGGCGGAGTGCTCACGCTCGCCTCTAGCTCAGTCACCTGGTTCAACGCCGTCACAGTACCCTATACGCTCATAGCGCTGTTCCTCGCGGTAGCCATGACCGCTTACTATCTCGCATGGAAGTACATCGTAGGCTTCGTCAACCGCCTGCTGGGAATTGCATAAGCAAATGGCATGTCGGCGTGCCTGGCCTCGAGATCATTTGCAAAGCCGGCAGCTACAGGCTACCGGCTCCAGGCTAAGAAGTCTGCGAAAAGAAATCTCCCAGCCCCGCCCTGTGCGCATGGGCCACCATCGCTGCCTGAATATCTAGCGCCAGGGCCAGAGCATTGCGCCCCTGCCGCGCCGTAACCAGCGGCTCGCGGTGGGTGCGCACAGACTCGATGAATGACTCAATCTCCAGCCGCAGTGGCTCGCCCGGCGTCACCGGCGGTTTCAAAAACGATAGCCCTGGATTCGGGCTAGCACCCTGACCTGCCACTCCCGCCGTATTCGCAGCCGCAATCTGCGCCATCACTGCAGGATCGACTCGTCCATCTGCAATAGCAGATGCGATTTCCGGAGTAATGTTGGCATCCAGCCGAATCACCAGCAGATCCTGCCGGGCATAATCAATCGACACATAACTGCGCGGCTGGAAAAAGCGCAGCTTCCTCACTCGTTCCGTTGACACCCGTGACGCCGTGAAGTTTGCGACGCAACCCGATTCAAACTCCACCCTCACGTTCGCGATATCTACCTTCGGCGAAAGGATCGGCAGCCCTACCGCGCGTACCTCGCGCACCGGTGAGTTCGCCATCGTCAGCACAACGTCGAGGTCATGAATCATCAGATCGAGCACGACGTCTACATCCAGCGATCGCGGCGTAAAAACAGACAGTCGATGCGCCTCGAAGAACATCGGCCGTTTCAACTGCGGCACTACCGCCAGCACAGCAGGATTGAAGCGCTCCAGATGTCCGACCTGCAGAATGCGCGCGTTCTTCTCGGCCAGGGCGATGAGTTCATCGGCTTCTGCTGTCGTGGAAGCAAGAGGCTTCTCCACCAGCAGGTCGATCCCTGCCCCAAGCAGTGCCGTAGCTGCGGAAGCATGATGAACGGTCGGAACCGCGACCGACGCAGCACCCACATGCAGATCCGCACTCAGCAACTCTTCGATCGTTCCAAATACCGGAATCGCATACTTCGCCGACGCATCTGCAGCGCGCGCTTGATCTGGCTCAACCGCCGCGACCAGCAAAACGCCCTCACCCGCTGTCTCCAGTTCACGATAGACACGGAGGTGATTGCGCCCGAACGCGCCGGCTCCCACAACCGCCACGCGCAGTTTGCCTTGGCTTCCGATCTTCTATGCCCCTTTACCTTCCACTGCCTTCAAGCAACGGCCGTATAGTTCGAGCAGCTGGGTCACGTGCTCTTCCGGCTTGGCGGCCGAGGCGCCGCTGAAACCCGTAGAACCCGCGGCGGGACGTCCAACACCCGCAGTTCCCGCAACAAACTTGAGCAGATCGAGAGCGATATCTTCATTGCGGCGGGCGCCTAGACCCGCACTATTGAGACCATCCATGCCAGGTATTCTCCGAAAAATGATGCTACCAGATAAGCCGGAAGGCGATCCTGCCGAGTCTCACAATCAAATCGCTTGAAGCAGACCGACAGTTACCATGAGTTCTAGGGTGCCGCGCAAGCACTCACGATATCGCATGGCTGCCGCTCGATCCTCTCGATTCAGCAATCCGGTCTTCCTTCTCGCGCTTGCAGCTGCCCTCATTGCCTTCGTTGTACAATCCGGCGAGCTCGGCACTTCTGACACAACGCATCGCTTGCAGTCGGCGCACTCATTCTGGACTTCAGAACCGCCTGTCTTCCCCGCCGAATATCCCGAATTCGGCGTCCATGGGCGCAACGGCTCCCTTCAAAGCTGGTTCGGCATCGGTCAATCCATCCTGATGCTGCCGTCCGACATCCTCGGCACAGCCATCGACAAGCTCCCCATCTTCGCTCGCTACGGCGACACCGACCCCACCGTCCGCGACATAGTAGTTGTCTATCTCACCCAGATCGTCATCGCGGTTCTCACCGCCCTCGTCTGTTTCAAGCTGCTACAAGATTTCGGCTTCTCCGCCAATCAATCCACCTCAGGAGTGCTCGCCTTCCTGCTCGCCACCACACACCTCCACTACACGCAGAACATGCAGGAGAACAACTACATCTGCCTTCTAACCCTCACCGGTTTTGCGTTCGAATACGAATGGCTTCGCACCGGTAGCCGGCGCGCTCTGCTCATCGGCACCGGCGCATTCGGGTTGAACCTGCTCACCCGCATCACGACCGGCATGGACCTCTTCGCCGGAGCCCTATTCGTTCTTCTTGTCCTCTGGTTCAATGGCCACCGCGGCCGCGTGCTACTCGAGCGCATCCGTTCCTACACCTTTACTGCCATCCCCGTCTTCTCCTTCTTCGGCTTTCTCGATCGTGCGTACCAATACCATCGTTTCGGGTCATGGACCACTACTTATGCCGGCCTCGTTGCCAAAGAAACCATTGCCCGAGATCCCAGCCTCCCCCGAAACTGGCCCTGGACAACACCCTGGCACCAGGGCTTCCTCGGCGCTCTATTCGCCCCTGAGAAGTCCATCTTCCTCTTCGATCCTTTGATCGTCCTCGCACTGGTTCTGGTCGTCCTGCATTGGCGTCGCATGCCGCCCGTTGTGTGCGCCTATGCCAGCGCCTCTGGCCTTATGCTTCTCGCCTACCTTAGCTTCTATGCCCGCTACTTCGCCTGGGCGGGCGACTTCGCATGGGGAGATCGCTATGTCTCCACCGCAGTCGAACTCGTCGCTCTCCCCGCAATACCGCTGCTGCTCAAATTTCGCCGTGAGACCGGTCGCTCCGTCCGGATCGCTGGAGTTTTCCTGCTCACCGCCAGCATCATCATCCAGCTAGAATCCCTGATGTTCTGGCTTCCCTTGGAGATCTATCAGCAGGAAACCCTCGGCCACCCCACGTGGGTTCTTGCGCTCCGCGCCAAAAACATCCTTGCCTTTGCCCTGGGGAAAATGAACGCCTGGGGACTGAACAACCTGCCCATGACGCAGGACCTCTGGGATTACGTCCACATCACCTGCTGGAATTTCCTCCCTTTCCTCCTCCGCCGCGTAGGAGAAGCACCAGCGTGGGCCGTACGTGCCATCTTCGCCGTCTGGTTCGCTGGCCTTGCAGCGCTCGCCGGCGCACTCCTGCGCATTCGTTCTGTCGCCAGGCAAATGGCGGATAACCCCAATCGCTGAACACCCGTCCGAGCCTCGGGGGTACTCTAACCCCATGCACACCGCTTACATCGCACTCGGTGCCAACCTGCCCAGCCCCGCAGGTCAGCCCATAGATAGTCTCGTCGCGGCTGTGCAGCAACTTGGCTCTCTGGGCAACGTCAACCAACAATCCTCCCTCTATAGAACTGAGCCCGTCGGTTTCTCTGATCAGCCTCTGTTTCTCAACGCTGTCGTGGCTCTCGGAACAGATCTGGATTCTCGAACGCTTCTCAATAAATTGCTCTCCATAGAGAAAGAATTTGGCCGGGATCGTAGTGCGGGAATCCCCAATGGGCCGCGTACCCTCGATTTAGATATCCTGTTATGGAACAGTCTTGAACTGAATGAGCCTGGCCTCGAGCTTCCTCACCCGCGCATATCCGAACGTGCATTTGTGTTGGTACCTCTCGCCGAGATTGCCCCACAGCTTTTGATTCCAGGCTCCAGAAAGACTGTCACGGAGTTGCTCCACTCGCTCCGGACCACTCGCAAAGGTGATGTCGATGCCGTTGTGCCAATCAAGAACGACCGGTGGCGGACTGCGGCTCGCTCGTAGCCTCGCACTGACGCTGATCTTTGCGCTCGTAACTTCACTCGTCCTCTCCGCTCAGAAGCCCGTCTCCCTCACCGTCAGCGTCGTCGACAAATCCGGCGCATCCATTCCCGGAGCGGATATCCAGGAAGCAGGCGGTCACTTTCTCGGACATACCGACACCAACGGTCAACTCGCCATCACCTGCCGCATTCCCTGCCGGCTGCGCGTCGTGACAAAAGGGTTCGCGGACAAGTTCCTCGAAGCCAGCGCAAACATCACCGTTGAGCTCGACCCCGCTGGAGCAAGCCAACAAATCACAGTCACTGCCTATCGCGCGCCCCTTGCATCGCTTGAGAGCCCGGTAACCACGCGCACACTCTCGCAATCCGCGTTGAGCAGCACCGCCGGATTCACCGTAGACGCACAGGTGCGCCAGCTTCCCGGAGTTGAGCTCTTCCGCCGCTCGAGCTCACTAGTTGCCAATCCCACATCGCAAGGCGTCAGCCTGCGCGGCCTCGGCTCCACATCCGCGAGCCGTACGCTGGTCACACAGGACGATGTTCCCCTCAACGATGCAGTCGGCGGCTGGATTCATTGGGAAGAAACGCCCGAGCTAGCCATCGATCGCATCGAAGTCCTGCGCGGCGGAGCCAGCGACCTATACGGCTCCAGCGCCATCGGCGGCGTGATGAACATCGTTCCCGAACGTCCCTCCACAGCCACCGGTGAGTGGCGCTCCAGCTACGGCGGCCTCGGCACCTACGAGACCAGTGCTCTTCTCGAGACCAAATTCGGCGTATGGGGAATTCTTGCTTCCGGCGGCGTGCTCGGCACCGATGGCTTCATCCAGCTTGCTCCGTCGCAGCGCGGGCCCATCGACACGCCTTCGAACATGCACGGCCAGAACGGCCTCCTGTACATGGACCACAGCAGTGGCCCCCTGCGCCTCTTCATCCGCGGCAGCGGCTTCAACGAAGCCCGCGACAACGGCACACCTTACCAGAAGAACGGTACACGTCTCTGGCGGTACTCCACCGGAGCCGACTGGCAGGCGCCGCGCAATGCGACCGCAACACTCCGTCTCTATGGATCGACCGAGCACTATCGCCAGACCTTCTCCAGCATCTCCAGCGCATCTGTTTCCAATCCCGCGTGCACCTTCCGCTGCAGCGAAAGCCCCACCCGCTTCACTCTCGTTCCTGACAACGAACTTGGCGCAGCAGCCCACTGGAATCAGCCGATCGGTGCAGAATTCCTTATTGTCGCCGGCGCCGATGTTCATGACGTCCGCGTCTGGGATCGCGAAGAAGTCTTCTCAACCTCCACCCTTAGCAACCTCCACGATCATCAGCGCGATTCCTCCGGTTACGCGGAGGCCATGTGGACCCATCGCGCTTGGACCGCAACCGCCTCCGGCCGCCTCGACTGGTTCCAGAACTACGACGCTCATCAGGTCGTGTGGAATGGCTCCTCGTGGGTCCCCTCCCCCGCGCAGCCCCCTTCCGTCAGCGAGCGCATCTTCGACCCGCGCCTTGGCATCTCGCGCAAACTCGGAAGCCATTTCGCCCTATCCGGATCCGGCTTCCGGGCCTTCCGTGCCCCCACGCCCAGCGAGCTCTACCGCTCCACGCAAGTCGGCAGCAAACTCACTCTGGCCAATTCCTCGCTTCTTAGCGAACGCGCAACGGGATGGGAATTCGGTATCGCCAGCGAAGGTCGCTGGGGAACCATCCGCACCAGCTACTTCGATACGCAGGTCAATCGCCCCATCGTTGCCGTCACTATCGATCCCGCGTCACCGCTTCTTCTCAAGCGCCAGAACCTCGGCCAGATCGAGAGCCGCGGACTCAGCGTTGACTTCGAAGTTGCCCCCCGGCGCTGGTTCGCCCTCGACGGCGGCTATCAGTACGCGCACGCGGTCGTTTCACGCGGCTCGCAGGATCTCGGCAACTGGATCCCTGAGGTAGCTCGCAACATGGGGACCCTGAATCTGCGAGCTTTCGAACCGCGTCTCGGCACATTCAGCCTGCAGAGCCGCATCAGCGGCCGTCAATATGACGACGATGCAAACCTCTTCCCGCTGCACAGCTACTTCCGCCTCGACGCCTACGCATCCCACAACTTCGGCCCGCATCTCCAACTCTTCGCTTCCGGAGAGAATCTCTTCGACCGCGCTATCGAAGTCTCCAAGACCCCCAACACCACACTCGCCACTCCGCGGCTTGCCCGCGCCGGACTTCAGCTTCAATTCGGCGGCGCCAAGTAATAGCATTTACCGCCCGATAGAATAGGCAAGTGAGCCTCTCCTTCAAGCTGCTCAACACAACGGAATCTGGCGGCCGCCTCGCGCAGATCGATCTGCCGCATCAGACCGTCGCGACTCCGGTGTTCATGCCCGTTGGCACCGCAGGCAGCGTGAAGGCCGTTCCGCAGGACATCGTTGAATCGCTCGGCGCGCAGATCATTCTCGGAAATACCTACCACCTATATCTCCGCCCTGGACACGAAGCTATTCGCCGCATGGGCGGCCTTCATCGCTTTATCAGCTGGCCGCGTGCCATGCTCACCGACTCTGGCGGATTTCAGGTCTACAGCCTCACGCAACTCCGCAAAGTCACCGACGAAGGCGTTCGATTCCGCTCGCATCTCGATGGCTCCAGCCACTTCTTCACGCCCGAGCACTCCATGGATGTGCAGATCGCTCTCGGCGCAGATATCTGCATGGCCTTCGACGAGTGCACCGAATATCCCGCCGACCGGGCGCGCGCCGAAGAAAGCTTGCGCCTCACGATGGCCTGGGCACGCCGCTCTCTCGATCACTTCCGCGCCCATCAGCACGAAGTCCCATGGGGCGAAGAAACCGATCGCGTGACCCAGGTCTCGAATTTGAGAGCAGGGATGAATGACCGGTCACAGAGTCTCTTCGGCATCGTCCAGGGAGGCATGTATCACGACCTCCGTCGTGAGTCCGCCGAATGTCTCGTTGAGATGAACTTCGACGGCTATGCCATCGGCGGCCTCAGCGTCGGCGAGCCGCGCGAACTCACCATGGAAGTCATCAGCGAAGTTCTTCCCCTGCTGCCAAAGGACAAGCCCCGCTACGTGATGGGCGTCGGATATCCCGATGAGATCGAGCAGTACGCGCGTATGGGCGTCGACATGATGGACTGCGTTCTGCCCACCCGCGCTGCCCGCCACGCTCTGCTCTTCACCAGCCAGGGCCGCCTCAACATCAAGAACAAGCAGTACGCCGAAGACCAGGGCCCACCTGACCCGAACTGCGACTGTATGGTCTGCCGCCGCTACTCGCGCGCGTATCTGCGCCACCTGGTGCAATGCGGCGAGCCGCTGGCTGCAACGCTAAACTCCATCCACAATCTTGCCTACTATCTCGGCATCATGCAGCGAGTCCGCGCCGAGCTCGCGTCGCAGCCTGTCACGCGCTGATCGCCGAGCCAAGCAGCGTCTTCAGTGCCTGGACATACTCCACTAGCGACTCGCGTCCTTTCTCCGTGATGCGGTAGACACTCTGTGGTTTGCGCATCACAAACTTCTTCTCCACCGCCACGTATCCCGCTTCTTCCAGCTTCAGCAACTGCGCTCCGAGATTCCCATCCGTAGAGCCGGTCTTTCCGCGCAGCCACGTGAACTCCGCCTGCTCCACTCCTGCGAGCAGCGACAACAACGCCAGCCGCAGCTTTCCATGGATCACAGGATTAAGATCGGGCAGCTCAGGCATGGACAACTTCACGCCGGTTCCGGCGCGACTCCAGAATCATTGCATAGACGCCGAAGATGATCTGGCAAACCAGGATCGCTATGAGAAACACTGCGGTGAGCTGTGCGATGGAGCCAAAGCAAGCAGCAACTGAGGTAATCCACCAGACGATTGCGCATCCGATCTGGGCTTTCCAGCGCAGGATCATTCCAGAAGCTCCGTTCGCCACGCCCAGCATCGCTGCGATCAGCGCGACAAAGGTGTGTTCCTCGAGTCTCCCCGTAAAACCGAAAGCTGGAAAGATCACGAGCATCGCGATACCAACGGCGATCCAGATCGAAACGACTGACCGCACAAGAGAAGTGGCGGTCCGGGGTCGCCCTCTACTGAGCCCGATGGCAAGCGTCACTATCACTGCGAAACACATAGTCACCGGCCAGGCTAGTCCGCTCCGAACGCTGCCGACGGCTACATAGGAGTGTCCCCAGACCGAGAGGCTTCCTCCCCAGCTTGCCCATCCGATCGCAATCGAATAGGCGACTCCCCACAACAGGAAAACCCATCCCCAGCTCTCCGTCGAACGACGCCCCTCGGCAATCATCGACTGGATCAGGTCCAGCCTCTCACTCAACTCACGCGCACTAATCTCATCCTGCATACGCCACTCCTTCAATCCGTCTCCTGAGACAGGGGCCCAAGCTCAGGTTCGCAGCCCTTCATGTACTCTATTTTATAGAGTACTCTTTGTCAAGGAAACTTCTGAGTTCTTACCTAAACTGGAGAACAATCTGCTGCGCCGGCTTCTACTTCCCGAGTTCCTTCACAAAGAACTCGGCCATGATGTGGTTGGCCTCGATCGCCTCCGGCAGCTTTGGGTCATACCAGAACGCGTGCGTCAGCCCGTCATAAACAACGAGCCGTGCGTCTACACCCGCTAGAAGATAAGCACGGTGCAGATTCGCCGTGCCGCTCAGCAGCAGATCGCGCCCGCTCGTAACGAACAACGTCGGCGGCATCCCGCGAAGGTTGCCATAGATCGGAGAGAGAATCGGGTCCTTGGCATCTGTGTCACCCACATAGTACGGATCGTGCGCGCCCGGTTCCGGCGGATCGAGATGGCCCGACAGGCCTCTCAGCCCGTACATCGCGATCGAATCTCCTGCTCGCGCAAAGTCGCCCATGCCGCTGAAAATCCCCAGCGCCGCCGGCATCGGCAAGCCAACCTGCTTGATCTTTGCCGCAACTTCCGCCGTCAGAATCGCTCCCGCCGAGGTCCCGTAGATGACGATGTGCTTCGGCTCGTACGTCTTCAGCAGTTCCTTGTACACCGCGATCGAATCATCTACTGCCGCCGGAAACTTCACCTCCGGCGAAAGCCTGTACAGCACCGCAACAACCTTGATCTTTGCGTAGCTCGCAATCGGTATCGACTCCGTATACGATCCCGAGTCCGAATTGAATCCGCCGCCATGCAGGTCGAGCAGCACCTTGTCCTTATTGCTCTCCGGCATCCCTTCCGGTATCACGACATGCACCGGCACGCCCGCCATCTTCTCTTCAGTTATCGTGTTGGGGCAAATCTTCGTCCACTCCACGCGAGCTCGTGCCGTGTATGCATCTGTCATCTTGCGGCGCTGTTCGAGCGGCTGCGGAGGTCCCTCGTCTGGCTCTTGCCTGCTGAGCGATGTCTGCGCTTCCGGACTGATCGTCTGCGGCACAGGAACAACTCGCGTCACATGCGCAGTCCCATTCGCTTCAATGTAGCTGGTATCCCGGTTCGGCGCTTCGGCAGCCGTCGTCGGCTTCGATGCCGGTTGCTGCGCGACGAGCCCGGACGAAACAACACAGCACGCGATGCAACGAAGAAACGGGGGCATGGCAGATTCTCTCCAGAACAAAGTTTGTGAACGACTGTCGGAACCGTCCACCATAGCAGAACCATGGCCGCCATAGACATACTCGTCGCTTACTGACGGGGCAGACCGAACATTCATCATCGTCTTCGAAATAAAATACTGTCGTGTTGTTCTCCATTCAATCGAGGAGACAACAGGAGGACCGCAATGATCGCGAGAATCTGGCACGGTTGCACCAGGCCCGAGGATGCTGACGCCTACGAGTCCATGTTGAAGCCCGAGTTGTTGCCCGGTATCGGCAAGGTTCCCGGGTACCGCGGCGGCTACGTACTGCGCCGGCCGCTAGAAGGCGAAGTCGAGTTCATTACCATCATGATCTGGGATTCGATAGACGCTCTGAAAGCCGTGGCCGGTTCCAACTACACGGTATCCATCATCCCGGAGAATCGCCTCAAGTACCTCTCGCGACATGACAGCAACGCAGCGCACTATGAGATCCAATCCATTCAGGGATTGGTTGGGCTCGCTCCCTGAGACTTCTCACTCTCATGCAAAAGGGGAGCTTCTCCGATGCTCCCCTCCGCAATCACACTTCCAGCAACTCTAGTCCTTTGGAAGAATCAGGAGCCCCGCCTTGAGCAGCAGTTCTGTGAGGCGGTCGAGCGCCATAGGATATTTGTACGAGATGGCCCGCACGCTGAAGCCCAGAAGGTCCGCCGCCTCCGCATGGGTGTACTCCTGCAGCGCTATTCGGCTCAGCAACTCGCGATCGAATACCCCGAGCCGATCCAGACAGCGCTCCACATCCAGCACAAAAATCACTGCGTCTTCAAACGTCTTCACGCGCCGGCACGACGCCCATCCGCGTGCTATCGGTTCCCCGAGCATCGCCGGAGCCCGGCCCACCAGCACTGATGCATACATATATCTCTGCAGCATCTTTTCCGTATGTTTGCGATAGAACGCGAGACTGATCTCCGGCAGGCTCTCGTCCTTCTCAAATTCAGATACTGTGCGGGTAACGAACTTCGAAGGGCCCCGCTTCTCGATTTCTCCTTCTTGATTGATATTCACGGACGCCCAGATCATCGGCAGTTGCAAAGCTGCACTCATAGAGCGCCTCCCTCTGCTGAAGCCACAGCCCAGATCTTGGCCACCTTCTTGGGACGCCCTGGCTTTTTGCGAGTTGCTGGATTCGGAAACGTTTCGAATTTACCGCGGCAATCAGTGCAATATACAGATCCATGATTCAAAGGGCGAAACCACACGCAGCCGCACCCTTCGCATATTTTCGATGTAATAGTGAATTCCATCACAAGGCCGAATAAAGACTTTCTCCCACCACCCCAGTTGGTTCGCCTCTGCTTGGCGGGTTGAAAGGAGCGCGGCATCCGCACGCAGGGTTCTGCTGCCCTGTTCTGCACTTACTGCCGTTGCTCGAAGGAATACAGTCATTACGATAAGCGCGCAGCTTCTGGAAACAACTCGGCCGTTTTGCGGGCACATGCCTTTGCGGCCTCATCCCGCGGCATCCGGAACCGGAGGCTACCACCCCCGTCTGATTGCCCGAGGGCTCCGCATCCCGGAGAATGTCTCAAACTGTCCGAGTTTCAGTAAACCCACTCTAGGCTGACGTATCTTCAGGGTCAACACGCCAGACCCGCATCTCTTCATTCAAGCGCCAAGCCTTAGCAAGCGAGTTCCAGAAATGAAGGCAAATCAGTCCAAAACAGTTTCCTATCACCCAACAAATGCCAAAGCTGCTGTTGCCTGCCAGTGGACATTCCACAGATGAACTTTTCAAAGACCTATGAACGCCTTCGTACAGAGTGCCTCCGCAGAATTCAGCGAGGCGATCTGACCAACAGCGAACTTTCCCGGCAAACCCGTCTGAGCAAGTCTCACCTGTCAAAGTTCCTGCATGCCCATGGCCGCCTTTCATCCAGCGCCGCTGATCGCATCCTGGAAGCTCTCGATCTCACCACGGGGGATCTGGTCGATTTCGGCCAGCATCTTCATTCACGCCAATTGAGTGACATTGCGGTGCCCGTAATTTCGCACTCCGCCGCACTATTTCAGCCTGAGATCGGACCGCGAGCGGCGGAGATGTGGCTCACTCTGTCGCACAAGCAGGTGCGCTCGCTTTTAGCCCGCTGCGTGCCATCGAGACGATCCTGGCGCAGATTCGTAGCCGTCCGCATCGATCGCAATGGCGCCGAATCCATGAACAGGCGCGACTATGAGGGCGCCATAGCAGTCATCGATAGGCACTACAACTCCCTTCAGGCTTTCGATCCGTTGCGGCCAAACCTCTACGTAATGCGCGACGGTGCACAGGTAATGCTCCGCTACATCGACAGAATCGGAACCCACCTTATCATCCGAGCGGCGAACAGCGAGATCCGAGCGAATCTACTCGAAGTTCCTACCCATGCCAATCCCGGCGAGTACATTGCCGGCCGCGTGGTGCTCATTATTATCAATGAGGTCTGACTGCGAGCATTCGATTACATCTCCGCCGTCATGTCGGCGTTTTCAAACCGCGTATACCGCGAGATGAAGTTCAGATGCACAGTTCCCGTCGGGCCATTGCGCTGCTTGGCAATAATAATCTCCGACTTCGCGCGGTCTGACTCGCTCATCTCTTCGTCGCGGTTGTAGTACGCCTCGCGATGAATGAACATCACGACGTCCGCATCCTGTTCTATCGAACCTGACTCGCGCAGATCGCTCAGCATCGGCCGTTTGTCATCGCCGCGCCGCTCACTCGCACGCGACAGCTGAGAAAGCGCTACCACCGGCACATCCAGTTCCTTCGCCAGTGCTTTCAATCCGCGCGAAATCGCCGATACTTCCTGCGTGCGGTTCTCATATCTTTTTCCGCCCGCGCTCGGCAGCGTTGCGCTCATCAGTTGCAGATAGTCCACCACCACCAGGTCAAGACCTCCCAGCGTCTGGCGCATTCGTCTTGCTTTGGCGCGCATTTCAGCCAGCGAAATCCCCGCCGTGTCATCGATGAACAGCCGCGATTCCACAAGCTGCTCCAGTCCGCGAACCAGCTTGTCGTGATCCTCGCGCCGGATAAAGCCTGTCTGCAACGCCCGCTGATCCACCCACGCCTGCGATGCCAGCATGCGTCGCAGCAGCGACTCCTTGCTCATTTCCAGGCTGAATACAGCCACGATCGCGTTGTGATTCACCGCGGCATTCTGCGCAATGTTGATGGCAAATGCGGTCTTGCCCATTGACGGCCGCGCCGCGATGATAATCAGTTCACCCTTCTGCAGCCCGCTCGTGTTTTCGTCAAGCTTGGTGAAGTCAGTCTCCAGCCCCGTTACTGCCCGGCTGTTGTTATAGAGGTTGTCAATCGAACCGAACGAGTCGGCCACGATACGATCGAGTGCAACCAGTCCGCCCGAGACACCCTTCTCGCTCACCTCGAGCAGCGCCGTCTCGGCTGCGCCGATCACCTCGAGCGCCGTCTCGCTCTGATCGGCTGCGCGCGCAATCGCCGCCGAGCAGATCAGCATCAGGCGCCGCAGCAGGCTCTTGTCCTTGACGATCCGGACGTAGTCCTCGATCACCGGCCGAAGCGGCAAACCCTCTGTCAGGGACGCCAGGTACGCCACGCCGCCCACTGACTCGATCTCTTTGTAGCGCGACAGCTCATGCGAGAGGGTGACGATATCCACCGCCCGCTGCTCGTTCATCAGGTCGCTCATGCGCAGGAAGATGCGCCTGTGGGAATCCAGCGAGAAGTCGTCGGCCTCAAGCTTCTCCGCCGCCTCCGAATGAAACGAATTGTCGAGCAGGATCGCCCCCAGAATCGTCTTCTCGGCGTCGATATTCGCGGGCAGCCCCGCGTCAAGAGATGTCAGATCAGGCAGGGTGGCCATACCTTAAGAGTGGCGTCGCCGCGAATTCCGGTCAAGGCAGGATAAGTGGCACACGTCTGTGGGAATCCCGCATATAGCCCGGTCCTGAACTGTACCCCGCAGAAACGAGAAGGCCCCAACTCAAAGAGAAGGGGCCAACCTCAGCAGCGTTAGGGATGACAGCGCGGGCACCGAACACTCAGTCTCCCGCCGGCCGTCTGGCTGAGCTTATTCAGAAATCATCATTTGCGAGGTACTGCCAACCGGCACCGTCACGTTCTTCCAAAATGGAATACTCAACGGAAACCTATACATCACCTTGACGTTAATCATGTTCCCAACGTTATTGCACGCATTGCCGTTTGAATCCGCATCGGACGTGCTGCTGCAGGTCGCGTCGTAAGCCCACGTTGTCAATCCTGCCGACGTCTTGGTTGCCACCATGTATTTCACTTCGAGCGACGTGTTGCTCGGATTCAAACCCGGATACCCCATCCCCTCCACATACGCCAATAGAGGATTGTTCAACGGATCTGTCGTGGACGAGAACTTCGTGGGTTTCAGCCCGCAGTCAGGAAACGGAGTGACGTTCGCGTCGTTGCACGAGTTCGGCCCGCGAATCGCCGCATACCGACTGGCATCGCGCGCTGCGTTAGAAACATAGTTGTACGAATAGAGCACGTACGACGTTTCCACGATCCCGAACAGGAACATGAAGGCCACTACGGCCGCGAGCCCCATCTCCACAAGCGAGGAGCCTTCTTCGCGCAGCACCCCTTTGAACGTTGCCGCCGCGAAGCGCCAGGCGCACCCACGTTTATGGATCGCTCGTCCCACAGGAAAATCTTTCTTCTGGCTTCTCTTCATTTCAGTTCCTTACTGCAACAGTCCCTGAGATGCGGTGCCGTAAACCGTGTAGGTGGTAGGGAACCCAGGCACCTTGAGTATCGAAGTGATCTGATACTTCATCTGCACACTGACCGTGACCATCAATTGCGATCCGGTGCAGCCCGATGGGGTCTTGCCTGACGGACAGCTGGCATCTTGAGTGGTTCCGCTGCAGGAGCAGGCGACAGTAGGGTATCCAGACACCCAGCTTAGCCCGTTGTTCAGATTCCCGGCGTCGGCATTCCCAGCAGCGAGCATCCCGTCCGTATCCAGAAATCCGCCCCCATTCATGGCGCCATACTGCGCGGCCGCGCGAGCCGCGTTGGTGACCTCAATCGCCGCATAAGCAACACGCGAGAATTCAAATGCGCCAAGCAACATCAGGGCCAGCATCGGCAGCGTCAGAGCTGTTTCCACCAGTGCCTGGCCGCCCTCGCCCCATAAAGCTTTCACAATCTTCAAAGATCCAATCTTCATCATCTTTCTCCGTTACTCGACCAGCGTCACTTTCGACAGCGGCGTGGTAGCTGCATGCACAACGTTGTAGCTGTTCGTGAGCGTCAGCTTGCTGTTGATATAGACGTCAAGGGAAATGAGACCACCAGCCGTAACACCACCGCCCTGGTCCTGCAGGTAGGTAACCGACGTAGGGGCATAGATGTAGCCGTCCAGGTTTTCCCCCGTGGAGCCAAACTGGGCCTGAAGGCAAGGCGGCTGCGGGCTGAAACTGCTGACGTAGTTACTGAGACTGCCGTCTTGGCATTGCCCGGTCGTGTTTGTTTGGGGCTGGACAATGGCTAGCGCATTGAAGGTCGCTTGCTTGTCCGCCGGTGCCGTGATATTCAGCTGCCCGTTCTGGTTGTTGAATGTTCCCTGATAATTGTCGATTGTTCCCTTCACGGTCACGGAGCCAGTGATGTTCACGCCGTTCTCGAAGAGGAAGACCCTCGCCGGCTTATCGCTGCTGTCTCCCAGCGTTAACGGCCCGCTTAAGGTCACGTTTGGGCTTGAGAAGCACGTCAGTTGGTACGACGTACCATCCGCCATGCTAATGGTCTTGGAACTCGCGAGACCAGGAGTGGAACTGTTGACGGTCGCAGCGCTAATCACGTTGGTGCCTGAGTTGCAATCGCTCAACGACGGCCAGGTCTTGTTTACAAATGGATCGGTTTGCGTGGGATACCCGCTAAACACCGTTGAGCCGGGCGCCTTGTTACATCCCCCGCTTGTGTCCTGGCCACCCGCAAGCCTCACATACGGGGAAGCGATCGTCGCACTGCCGCCGTCGCAGAACGCCGAGGGGCTGGTTGAGTTCACCTGAATTCCGCAGCCATTCGCGGTAACCGTCGCGTTGCCTTTGATCTTGAAGCTATCCGCATCTTTCGTATTTAGCACGTACATGCACGCCGAAGCCGGCGTGACACCCGCCACGGCCCTTGCCCCCACATTGATCAGCGGCTTCTTAAGTACGGCTGCCAGAAACGCGACCTGCGGCTGCACCACGCGAACCTCAAAGAACCCAAGCCCCTGGTGGTAGCCGGTTGTCGGCGAGGAGAGCACCGTCACATAACTGCCTGCCACGCCGTTTTTCAATGCGGCCGCCTTCGCGGCAGCGGTCGGATCTCCATTGAGTACAAACTGATAATTCAGCGCCGCCGCAATGGCGGCATCGTCAGCAGCAGTCTGCAGGTTGCGCTTCGCGTGAAATAGCACGCCTACATCGACCGCCAGCCCCATGAATCCGATCAGCACTGTTGCGCAAAGCGCCGTCATCACAAGCGTTTGGCCATCTTCCTCGCGAAGAATTTTCATGCACTTCCTTCACACAACGACGGGATTTAACTCCGCTGCCGTCCGCATTCCGCACAGAATCCGCGCCAACGTACAGCGCAACTCGCGAATTTCCTGCAGAGCCCTGAAAAGCGGAACGTGTGTGAATTCTAGGAAGTAAGTAGATGCCAAACAAGGCCTTTTGATTACTTTACGATTACTTAAGTATGGATTCCTAAGGCCAATTGGCAGGCCTGCCGTAACGTAACGTAACCTCGGAGCGCTCGAGATACCCGCAGAGCAGCTCCAGCGGGCCGACGCTCTACTTTCCGCCGCTCGGCCTTCTACAACCCGTTATTGAACAATCGCCATTCTAGAAACGCTGCTGATGTTGATCGTGTTTTTCTTGATAAACGGAATGATCAGCGGATACGCATACGATACCGTCACCTTCACCTGATTGCCGGTGACATTGTTCCCGTTCTTAACCGTCGAACAACTCGTCCAGGTGGCTGGAGAGCCTCCCGCCGTACACCATTCAGTGGTGGTTGTCACACTCCCTGAGTAAGGGTATCCAAGACCCTTCACATACTGCGCAATATCATTCTCGGTTGCGCCCGTTCCGCTCGCGTCAGTCGGCGAGCAATATGCCGCGCTGAACAGCTTGCCGCAATTTGCTCCGCGTACAATCGCCCACCGCGTAGCTTCCCTCGCCGCATCCGACGCATAGTGATAGCAATAAAGCCCGATTGACAACTGCACGATTCCGAAAAGAAAGGGAATCAGGATCAGGCACGAGAGCGCCATTTCCACAAGAGATGATCCTTCTTCCCCAGCGGCTCGAAGTCTCCGCACGATTGCAACGATTCCTGCCCGATGCCTGCGCCTCGTATTCATTGGTTCGAGACCACCTGGCTCGAATTGCCATACAGATTGAAACTCATTGCGCTTCCCGGCATCCGGATTACCGGAGAGAACGTCGACTTGGTCTGCACCGTAACCGTCGTGATCATCCCCGCGTGTGCATTGAAGCACGTCGAATTATCGGAACAGCTGGAAGGCGAAATGCTCGTGTCGGAGCAGGCGCAAGCCGTCGACACTGAAGTCACCTGGATCGCGTTCGAACCCGTCAGGTTCCCGGAATCCGTGCCGGCTGCATTGGTGATCCCGGTTGAATCACTCAGAGCGGCATGGCTCGATGAGGCAAACACAGCCGCCGCATGCGCTGCGTTCACCACCTCGATTGACGCGTAGGCGAGTCGGGCGAATTCCGCCGCGCCCAGCAGCATAATCAGAAGCACCGGCAACGACAGAGCCAGTTCCACCAGCGCCGATCCCTCTTCCGAACTTCCACCCACCGGTGACCAACCCCAACGATTCAATATCCTTCTCATCATCTCGGCTCCTCTACTC
>DATJEO010000023.1:0-66761 GCA_035496515.1 Occallatibacter sp. | reverse complement strand
TTCGGTTACGGTGATCTCACGCGTGATGGGAAGTGGCTCGTCGCTGAAGTTGGCTGCCCCACCAAAACGAGGAGGTGGCACAAAGCCCTTCATCGGACCTTCTTTGGTCTTCGGATACTGCTGGTTGCCACGGCGCGGGCGTCCTGCCGCACGCTGCGGACGTGGAGCTTCACCCGGAGGTGGACCCGCTCCGGGACCGCCGGGACGTTGTCCGCCAAATCCACCCGGTCGCGGTGCGCCAAACCCGGGCCGTGCCCCGAATCCGGGACGACTGCCCGGAGCGCCGCCAGGTCCGCCAGGGCCTGCGAATCCGGTGCGTGTTGGATGCTTCGGACGTGGTCCGCCAGGAAACTGTCCGGGAGCACCTGGTGTGCGCGGCTGGAAGCTTCCCGGCGCTCCTGCAGGTCTCCGGTCGAAAATCGGCCTGCCGCGCTGAAGGCCTCCTCCTTGTGGAGTGGGCGCGGCTGTTGCGCTTGCGGCAGCAACCGGGGGCGCCTTGTACACCGGACGCGGGCCGGTCTGCGGCATCACCACACGACGCGGTGCCGGAGCAACAGGTACTTGAGGCAGCTCTGGCGCTTTCGTCTCTGGCGCGCTCGGAGCGGCCTCAGCGGCAGCAACGGGCTCCGCGGATGTTTCCTTCACAGGTGAGACTGGAGGAGCCGGCGTTGGCGGTGCTGCAACGGATGCAGTGGATGCCGCGATTTCAGGTTTCTCCGGCGCTGAATGCGCGGGAACGGCAGGAGCAGCCGCAGGGGGCTTGGGCGCGACCACAACGACCGGCTTCGTCGCTGCGGGCGCTTGCTCTGTCGTCGCGAGCTTTGTTGCCGCCGGTGCAGTTGACGGTACGGCCGCTGGGGGTCTCACCACGTTCTGCGGAGGAACCACGGTGACCGCGGGCCGTGGCACGGCGGCACCAGCAGGCGCCTTGGCCACAACGGTCCCTGCAGGCGGCTTTGAAGCAATGGCCGGAGTCGGGGGCTGAACAATCGCGGGTGCAGGCCGGGGCTGGGGCACAATCCTGCGTGGCTCCGGACGGGCGGGAGCGGCCGGCGGAGCTGCTGCTGCAGCCGGCGGCGGAGCGGCGGGCTTCGCTGGAGCTTTTGCAACCACGGGGGGTGCCGCCTTACTCGGCGGCACATGGCTTTTGCGCGCCTCTGCTTCTTGTTCCTGCTTTTTGGCCAGAATGGCCTTCATCACGTCGCCTGGCTTGGAGACGTGGGAAAGATCAATCTTCGGTGTAATTGTCTGGGATGCGCGCGAAGACCCGGCACTGTGACCTGCGGGGCGCGATCCATGCTGGAATTGCGCGCGAACCTTGTCAGCTTCGTGCTCTTCGATCGAACTCGAGTGCGTCTTGCCTTCGCCCAGACCGAGTTCCGCGAGCACGTCAAGAATCTGCCGGCTCTTGACTTCCAACTCGCGCGCGAGATCGTTAATTCGAACCTTGCTCATCCGCCTCTTTTCAGATTGTGCTGCCCAAAGCCCTTAGTCGCTCATAGCTACCTCATGGCATTGGAGGGTTGAGTTACCACCATTATCTCTTGAATGGTGTTGAAGAGCGCGACGCATTTAAGCGCCGCCCTCTTCGTCATCTCTCGTATTCTCTTCATCCGATGCGGGAACATTGGCGACAGCGAGCTCTTCCGCTGTCTCTCCGCCTTCTTCCGCCTCTTCCAGCACCTCTTGCGAATTCTCAGACTCTGCTTCTGAAGTTCCCAGAGCGGCTTCCGGCGTCTCGACTTCCGACTCACCGTCGGAGACATTTTCCGTATCCGCAGCAGCAGTCAATGCGGCAGGCTCGTCGCTGCCTTCAACTTCAGGCGCGCCGGCAACTCCAACCGCGCCTTCACCGGCCGGAGCTTCCTCGCCTTCCTCAAAGTGTCCGAAGTAGTGCCGAACCGCTACGCTGATGCGCTCCAGCGTCTTCTCGCCAATTCCCGGAATTTCCTCGAGCTGTTCCGGCGTCATATCCGCCAACGACTCTACGGTCGTGATACCTGCGGCAACCAGCTTCTCGATGATGCCTGCTCCCAGCTCGGTAACCTGTTCGATGGGAGTGGATGGGCCGCCGGTGAGCGCCTGCATCTGCTGCTCCACTTCCTGGCGCTTCTCCTCTTCGCTCTTAATGTCGATCTTCCAGCCAAGCAGCTTGGCTGCCAGCCTGACGTTCTGGCCCTTTTTCCCGATCGCCAGCGAAAGCTGCGTGTCATCCACGATGACTTCAAGCTGCTTCTCGCCCAGATCAGTAATGGAAACACGGCTTACCTTGGCCGGCTGCAATGCCTTCTCGGCAAAGGTGGTGATCTCTTCACTGAACTCGATGATGTCGATCTTCTCTCCGCGAAGCTCGCGAATGATCGATTGCACGCGCATGCCCTTCATACCCACGCAGGCTCCCACAGGGTCCACGTCCTTGTCGCGGCTCTGCACGGCAATCTTGGTGCGCTCCCCCGCCTCGCGGGCTATGGCACGAATAGCGACGGTGTTGTCGTAGATCTCAGGGACTTCAGACTGGAACAGGTTCTGAACCAGCTCCGGCGCGGCCCGAGACACGATCACCTGCGGCCCCTTCGCCGCCCGATCGACCTTCAACAGAACTACACGCACGCGCTCGCCAACAGTGAACTGCTCCAGCCGCGATTGCTCGCGCTTCGGGCAGCGAGCTTCGGCTTTGCCCAGGTCGAAGATGACGTCCTGTCCTTCGAGCCGCTTTACCGTGGCATTGAGGACTTCTTTCTCGCGATGCGCATATTCCTGGAAAACAGTATCCCGCTCAGCTTCGCGGACCTTCTGGAAGATCACCTGCTTCGCCAACTGTGCGGCGATTCGGCCCAGTGGCGTGGTGTCCTTGTACATGCGGATCTCGCTGCCAACCTCAACTCCGGGGGCAAGCTCGTTGGCTTCTTCCAGCGTGATCTGGTTGACCGGATCCTCAAGCTCATCGTCATCCGTGACAACGGTCTTGTAGACATAGGCGGTAATCTCGCCCGTGTCCTTGTTCAGTTCTCCGCGCATGTTCTCCTGAGTCTTGTAGTACTTGCGCGTGGCAAGTGCGATCGCCTCTTCGACGGCGCCGACTACGATCTGGGGCTCGATGCCCTTCTCGCGACTCAGGAGTTCGATACTTTGATACAAAGCGCTGGCCATACTCTTACTCTCTCGATTTTCCGGCGATCAGCCTCGCGACCGGTCGCATTCGTATATTGTTTGTTCAGGAGTCCGCTACGAGCTTGTTCCGCACTCCGCGCTCGTCCCGCGAATTAGATCTCCGGGATCAGTTCCGCCTTCTCGACGTTCTCGAGAGGGATCTCCACCTTGTCTACGCCTGCTTTGCGGCTCTTGCTGTTCTGATGCATCGCCGCAAGATCAAGCGTGATGATTTTGCCCGAGCCCGTTTCCAACCGGCCTCTCCAGTGCCGGTTGTTGCGTATCGGCTCGAACGTCTGCACTTTCACAAGGCACCCCGCAAAACGCTGAAACTCCTCCGCCTTCGTCAACTTTCGATCCAGGCCTGGGGAACTCGCCTCAAGCGTATATTCGCCGCCCGGAACCAGATCTTCTACATCCAGGAGAACTCCAAAATCGCGGCTGAAAACCTCGCAATCCTCGTGAGTCACACCAGAAAGCTGCTCAGCACTCAACTTGCCTTCTACCAAGCGCTCCGGAAGACCCTCACCTCCTGCTGCAACTTGCGCTTTCAACTGCCTCCGGCCGTCCTCGTTCTTTTCCACGAAGACCCGAAGCACTCTTTCCTTGGCCGGACCGTAGAGCTCCACGTCCACCACTTCCAGACCGTGCGAGGCCGCCACGCGCTCGGCTGCTTTCCGAATTTCTTCCAGGTTCGAAGCCATCATCCCACAGCCGCCCTGCCGCTCATTCAAAAGGAGTTCCCGGCTGATCCTCGGCGGCTTCCGGGCAAAATTCGCGCCAAATAAAAAGTGGGCCGTAAGCCCACTCATCTCTCCGCCACCCCGGCTCACTCACAGGCAACTCAGGCGGACAAACTCGTTCGCTTCTCTAGAATACGGCCTTTCGTGTGGAAATTCAACGGCCCGGGGGTACGTCTATATTCGATCTCGTCCGAAGGTCGTCCGCAATCGAAATGCGAGATGCTTCGGAGCCTGAGAGGAGACTTCCGTTGCGCTTTAGTTGTAAACCGTTTCAATAACTCCAAAACAGTTCTCTCTCTGACCGAAGGTAATGAGTAATATTGTTGTGGAATCAAGCGTTTGCGCCGCTGGCACCCCTGAGGCACATCGTTACCACTATTGGGGTGCAGTAATCGCTTCTGGTTACCTGAATAATGGCTGAGATCAGGTATGCGGAACCTCTTCCAGCGTGTCATCGTTGCTATCGTGTCGACAATCGTTCTTGCCACAGCGGGCGCGCTCGGTGGCTATTTATTAGGTCACGCCTACGCGCTCCGCCAGGCTGAGTCCCGCCTCGATCAATACGCCAATCGAATTCTACTTGCGACGATAGCATCCACCTCGGAATCGCGGGCCATGCTGGAGACAATGAATGGTTCCCCATATGCGTTCTGTTCCGACGCTGAGATCGAATACTTTCGCCAGCTGATCTTCCAATCGCAGTTCCTCAAGGCCGCGGGTCGGATGCGCAACGGCCGAATCGAGTGCTCTACCACTGCGGGCCGGAATCCGCTTGCAGTCACCCAGTATTCTCCCGTGCTCGCAAGACAGGATGGGACCAGCATCTACAAAAATCTGCCCCCATTCCGGGTAGATGACCAGAACGTGATGGCTGTGCAACTCGGCGATTCGTTCATCGTTTACAACCCCTACAACTTCGCCTCTCTCGCCGCTCCCCCCATGCACTTCACGGCAACGGCGGTCGATCTTCCGAAACATCAGATGCGCGAAATAATCGGCGAGAGCCCTAAAGTTCCAGACTCCATCCTGACTCACGATGACAAAGTAAAGGTGGGGAACACGCTTTTCGCCACGCGCTGCTCAAAACAATCCGATGGCTGTCTGACCGCGTACATCTCGATGGCCGACGCCCTCGCAATGAATCGCGGATATTCGCTGGTATTTATTGCCCTTGGTTCGGTCTTCGGCGCACTGTCAGGTCTTCTTTTTCCGATGCTCTACCGACGTAACAAGAGCGTCGAGCAGCAACTCATCCGCGCCATTCGCGCAGACAGTCTCAACGTTGTGTATCAACCCATTGTTGAGCTCTCGACCGGCCACATCGTCGAAGCTGAAGCCCTGGTTCGCTGGACCGATGAGTACAAGAACACTGTCAGTCCTGACGTTTTTGTGAAGATCGCCGAAGAGAAGGGGTTTGTAAGCGAGATCACGAAGCTGGTGCTTCGCCACGCTCTGCGCGATTTCGGCGCAACCCTCCGTGCCCGTCCAACCTTCCGTATCAACATCAATATCGCCGCCTCCGACCTCGCCGACAGCAACTTCATCCCGATGCTGGACAAACAACTCGACGACGCTGAAGTTTCGCCCCGCAATCTTGGCGTCGAGATCACTGAAAGCTATACAGCACGTCAGCAGATCGCTCGCAATACGATTCTTCGTCTTCGTCAGAGAGGGCACTACGTAGCAATCGACGATTTCGGCACGGGCTATTCGAGTCTCGCCTATCTCCATGACCTCTCAGTCGACGCCATCAAGATTGACAAGGCCTTCACCAAAGCGATCGGTACTGACGCGGTCACAGTTTCAATCCTTCCGCAGATTCTCACCATGGCTGAGACCCTGGGACTGCGCGTCGTCGTTGAAGGCATCGAGACAAAGGTTCAAGCCGACTACTTTGCTGCGAGCGAGCAGGACATCCACGCCCAAGGCTGGCTCTTCGGTCGTCCCGTTCCCGCCCGCATCTTCCTCCAGATGCTCGATGAAGAAGAAGCGCGCCTCATTAAGCAAGCACAAGAGGAATATCCTGCCGGCGCCATCGTCGCGACTTTCTAAATAGCAATCTCAACCAGACCGCTCGAATCATTGGCGCCTCGAGCCTCGACGCGCAACAATATCGGAATGAGACTTCCTCGAGCTCTGGCTCTAGCCTGCTTCATGCTCGTCGCGCTTTCGAGTGCCCTAGCCCTTGAAAAGCAATCTGCAACGAGCTATCACGCAAGACGTGTCGCGCTCGGCAACGAACTACATGGCGGCGTCGCCATCCTTTTCGCGGCCGAAGAGCCTGTGCTGGACTTCGATTCGTATCGCCAGGACTCAGACTTCTATTACCTTACCGGTTGGAACGAGCCCGGCGCCGCTTTGATGCTCGTCGGGCCTGCCAGCGCGACAGAACACCAGGGTCAACCAACTCAGGCACGAGAGTACAAGGAGATATTGTTTCTCCCCACACGCAATCTGCGCACGGAGCAATACACCGGCGCAAAGATGGACGCATCCACTCCTGGTGTTTCCCACATAACCGGCATCGACAATGTTGAGTCGATGACGAGTCTCGCCGCTGATCTTAACAAGCTGATCAGCGATGATCGCCGCCTTGCATTGAATATCTGGACGCAACCGCGAGCCAAAGCTGCCGACCCGCTGCTGGACTACACGGCCGCCACGCTCGGCAACACCGCGACCGCGCCGCGCGATGTGACAACCTTGACCCTGCCCCTGCGCGAGTTGAAGGACGCGGGAGAGATCGAATTGCTCAAGAAAGCCTCGGCGGCTTCGATTGCCGGCCAGCGCGAGATGATGAGAGCGGTGAAGCCCGGCGAAACCGAGCGCACCGTAGCCGGCGCAATGACGGCGGCATGGTTCAGGCAAGGTTGTGAGCGGCCCTCTTACGCTCCGATCGTCGGCACCGGAATCGACTCAACCATCCTTCACTACTCCGAAAACGTGCGCACGATTCAGGATGGCGATATAGTCGTCGTCGATGCTGCTTGCGAGTACTCAATGTACGCGTCTGACATTACGCGCACCGTCCCCTCTAACGGCCATTTCACCGCGCGACAACGCGAAATCTATGACATTGTTCTTGGCGCGCAGAAGGCAGCCATCGAAGCCTTCCGGGCAGGCAAGTCGAAGATCAACGACTTCAGCCATCGCGATCCCGATACGCTGGATGCGGTCGCGTTCAATTACATCAATACGCACGGGAAGGATTTGCATGGCCAGCCGCTCGGCAAATATTGGCTGCACGGTCTTGGACACATGGTCGGCATAGACGTACACGATCCTGCGCAGTATCCAGCGGTGCTCAAGCCGGGCATGGTGTTCACCATCGAGCCGGGCGTCTACATTCCCGAAGAGAAGCTTGGTGTTCGGATCGAATGCGACTTTCTCGTGCTGCCGGATGGCAAACTCCTCGACCTCGATGCCGAGCTGCCGCACACGGCCGACGAAGTCGAGAAGGCGATGCAGAAATAGCGAACATGGACACGTTTGACCACTCTCCGGCTGACCAGTTTGGACACCTGGCTAAAGCCTTCTCCGATCAGTTGCAGGCCTGTCTGGAAGAATGCGCGCTAGGCCGGAGAGGCCTGTTCTCAGACGTCGCTCTGACTGAAGAAGATGAGAGCAATCGCGAGTGGCCCGAGGCTGCGCGGCTTCGAGAGCTTGCGCAGGCGCTGCAGAATGTCTTCGCTCAATATGAGCAGCGCAACGCACTCTGCGATGAATTTCTCGATCTCTGTTCGATGCATGGCGAAAGCCATCCCGGCGAGCCGCGCCTCGCTCGCATTTTCCTGTCGCGCATTGAACGAGGTGAGGTCGGCAGATCGACCGAGGAACCCAGGAAGCCATGGTAATCCTGCATGCATTCGTCGCGCTTGCAGCCGGGTTCGCAACGATGGCAGTGCTCGTCACGTTTGTGACGGTGCTACTGCAGAGACTCACGCCAGACTGGGCCGACACGACAGTCTCGCCAAAGCCCGGCTACACCTTCGTCAACCTCGGTTGTACGTTTGTGGCGGCCGGTGCCGGTGGCTACGTAACAGCGTGGATAGCCGAACACAATCCACTCGTTCACGTATTGGCTCTGGCGATTACAGTGCTCCTTTTATCCGCACTCAGTGCTCTGCAGCAACGAGGGAAACTCCCAGTCTGGTACCTGCTGGCACTCGTTGCGCTCTCTCCGACCGGCACGTTTGTTGGCGGGCTTATCCGCCTTCGCGCGCTAGGCGTACTCTGATCAGCGGTTGCACAATGAAAAGCCGCCCGATCAGATCGATCGAGCGGCGTTGAGTCGAAGAATGAAACTACTTACCAGCGTAGACCGATCGTGACGGGAATGATCTTCGTATCTGCACCTACAGTGGTCACACCGAGGCCGTTCGGTGTAATACCCACAACAGCAGGAGACAGTACGTCGAGGTAACGCGCCTCGGCGAAGAACTTCATTCGTCCATCGCCATTCCAGCCGGCGAATCGGTGCTCAAGCCCTCCGCCGATATTCCATCCGCCCTGGTTGCTTGAGAAATGGCCAACCACCACGTTCTGCGTGACGCCATAGCAGAACCCGAAGTAGTCGCAATAGAATCCCTCCTGCGGATCAGTAAAGTTGGTGACCTTGCGATAGAAGCCCCCGCCGCCAACTCCGTAAAAGGTGATTGAACTCTTCGGATTCACCTCGTACATCGGATCCAGCGTGAACGACCAGATCGTATCGTATCCGCCAGTCGCCCCTGCTTCACCGACGATCACATCCGGCAGCTTGCTATGGATGAACTGGTATTCAAGGTTCATGCTGAAATGCTGATCGAAGCGATATCCGGTGCCCACCGTGAAATTGCCGCCCCAGGAAATGTACGGGGAGGAATCATCTGTTGGTGCGTTGAAACCGCCGCCAACCTCGAACGTCAGATGGCTTCTCAATCCACCGCTGCCCCCGCCAGGGCGCGACCGGTTGTCATATTGGCCGCCGCCCGACCCGACAGCGGAGGGTGCTGCGGGCAATGCCGCATCGCCAAGGTGGGCGACGTCGACAGCTTCGAGCGTGTTTGAACTTGATTCCGTCGAAGAAGCTGAATTGGAACTGGAATACGCCGTTGAATCGTCAGCGGCGGAAACAGCCTGGGCGCTCGCAGAGCCGAGTGCAAAGGCAAGGCCACAAGCCATGGCCGCGCGCCCCATGAGCGACAGACAGCGAACTGAAGTCATTTCATCTACCTCGCTAGAGATAAGTACCTTAGGTGGGACCCTGAAACAATCCCCTGTAAGCACTTAGACTCCATTTCGATTTCAAAGTTGCTTTGGGCTCCCATATAGCGAAAGGGCCGGAGCGCCCTCCGACCCTTCACTTCGATGCGACCAAAACTGCTCGTTTCAGCCCTGGATGTCAAACTGCTCCGGATGCAACGTCGCATCGCTCTTGATCAGGATGTTCTTGCCCAGCAGATCTTCGAATTCGTTGATCCAGCTTCCATTGCTCGATTTCAGAACCTTGACCGTGTCAGGATGAACCCGAAGCATGACATCGGCGGACTCCAGGTGTCGCTTCATCTTGCGCAGCTCAATATAGATTTCGTTCGCCACTGTCGATGGGCTCTTCACCATTCCAGTCGCCTGGCAAGTAGGGCAGGGAACTGACAATGTACGCTCCAGTGATTGTTTTACGCGCTTGCGCGTAATCGCCACTAGACCGAAGTCGTTAAACTGCAGAACCTTCGTCGGAGCGCGATCGCTCTTCAGTGCCTCCTCGAGCGCTGCCATCACCTTGAAGCGATTCTTGCGCTCATCCATGTCGATGAAGTCGATCACGATGATGCCGCCCAGATCGCGCAACCTGATCTGCCGCACAATTTCCGGAATTGCATCGAGGTTGGTTTTCAAAATAGTGTCTTCAAGCCGCGCCGTTTTGCCTACGTACTTGCCTGTGTTGATGTCAATGGCAACAAGCGCTTCTGTCTGGTTGATCACGATGGAGCCGCCAGACTTGAGCCACACCTTCGAACGGAGCGCTTTGGAGATTTCATCCTGGATTCCGAAGTGCTCGAACAGGGGGGTCTCTTTGGTGTAGAGCTTCACGCGTCGAACAAGCGTCGGCGAGAAGCGATTCAGGAAGCGCACAATGCGCTCGTAGTCCGCTTCCGAATCCACCCAGATTGACGAGAAGTTGCTGCTGACCTGGTCGCGCAGAATGCGCTCGATAAGCGAGAGATCGTGATAGATCAGCGCAGGCGACTTGGAACCTTCCGACCGCTGTTTGATCTCATTCCAGAGGTGAATGAGGAAGCGCAGATCGGCGCGCAATTCCTCTTCCGATGCGCCCTCCGCCGCGGTGCGAACAATGAATCCGCCAGATGCGTCGCCGCGCTCGTGGGTCAAAACCCTCTTCAGCCGCTGGCGCTCTTCATCCGATGCGATCTTGCGGCTCACGCCCACATGCGAAACCGTCGGCATGAACACCAGGAACCGGCCCGGCAGGGCGATGTGGCTCGTAATGCGTGCGCCCTTCTTCGCAATGGGCTCCTTTGCAATCTGGACCAGGATCTCCTGGCCCGGCTTCAGTAAGTCAGAGATGATCGGGAGATCGGACGTCTGAGCGGAACGCCGCGATTGTCCGCGTCGGTCACCTGGACGATGCCCGCGGTCTCCGCGATCGCCACGGTCTCCGCGTCCGCGCCGCCCGCGCCCACCGCGTTCACGTCGCTGTGGTGCATGGCCGTCGCCTGAAGGCTGGCCTTCGGCCACCGCCGGCTCTTCCTCCTCTTCTTCGGTTTCGTCCCCGGCCTCTTCGCCGTTCTTGTCGTCGAGGTCCAGTTGGATCCGATGATCGAGGTGCGCCTCCTGCAGCATTTCGCCCAACTCACCGGAACGAATCTGCGTATGCAGCTTTTCTTCTTCCTCGTAATCGTCGAGATCGTGTTCCTCTCCCTTGTGATGATGACGCGTGAGGTCGTACTCTTCCCCCTCGATCAGCTCTTCTTCGACGAGTCCGTTACCCGGCGAAAACGCCGAAACCGAAGGAATCGACGAGGACTTCGGCTGGTCTGCCTGTTCAACGTGTGGCTCGTGACCCTCAGGCGGTTCTTCATCAGATCTTTTCTTCTTTCCGCCGAGACCAAACAGCCGGAACTCCGCCGGAGGCAGAGGATCGACATTGTGCGAAGCGCTGCGATCACCCTCGAATTCCGTGCTCTCCTTCTCACCGTGTTCGCTTCCACCTGGCTCTGAAGAGAATCCAACCTGCGGCTCCGAAGCTGTTCCGATCTCTGGCTCCACGGATTGCCCGAATTCGGGCTCCGTGACCGGCTCGCCGGCAACCGCGTGCGGCTCATACCCGCTCGGGCTAGCTTCGAAGGTTTCCTCAATCATGTCATCATCCGTCAGACCGGAAGAGGCACCCGCGAAACTCTCCCCGACCACCTCAGGGTCTCCAGTCTCGACCTCAGACATTTCCTCAACAAGAGCCTGCTCTTCGATTTCATCCGCAGAGTGAGTTCCTGCCTCCGCCGGAGCGGAAACCTGTTCGACCCCGCTTCCGCGATGCCTGGATAGGGATTCGCCGGGTAGCAACCCGCTGCCGTCCCAGACAATTGGGGATTCGATCAGAGTTGACGGCTTGTAGGTCGAGGCTGGTCGCGCCGGTGCGGGTTTCTCTGTCGCCTTTGTTGTTTCGGCTGTCGTCCCGCCGTACCTCGAGAGCGACTCGCCTGGCAGGACGAACGCCTCTGCTGCCCGCTCCGGTCTTCCGCTACGCGGTGCAGCAGAAGCATAAAGCTCTTCGGCCACTTCCGGCTCAGACGTCGCGGCCTCACTCACGTTGGGATCAAGGAACTCCTCGGACTCGCCAGCCGGAGCTGCGGCCACATTGCTGCTGTTGCGTCCTCCGCGACGTCTTCGGCGTCCACGCCAGCGTTTCGCACCCGGATCTTCCGATCCTTCGCCGGTGTCAGTGTGACCAGCGGTCTCTACGGGAGTTGCGGACTCTACCTCGCCAGGCTCGGCGCCACCCTCAGCGGCTCTGGGCTCGCGCTGTTCACGCCCGCCGCTGCGCTGGCTACGGTCTACGTGGCGAACTTCTCGCGGAGGCTGATTGCCACCGCTTGCCGCAGCCTTTTCAAGCTCGTCCGATTCCTCCGGCTCTTCAAGCTCCAGGAAGTCGGTGACGTAGAGGAACGCGTCGCGCTCCAGTCCGATATCGACGAATGCTGACTGCATGCCGGGGAGCACACGCGTCACACGCCCGTTGTAAATTGAACCCGCCAGGGTGTACTCGTTTTCGCGTTCGTAATAAATTTCCGCGAGCTGATCGTCTTCTAAAATCGCAAGCCGCGTCTCATGCGGCGTGCTGGAAATACAAATCTCTTTTGCCATCGTGCCTTTCCGCCCAGCGGACTTCGCCTGCTGGGGCAATCGGCAAGGTGACAAGTAGATGCGCGCGGACGGGGAGGAGGTTGGGATCGTACCTGAGGGATAACCGATGTGAGACTCGCAAGCCTGTAGGGGAACCAGCCCTTACCCGGCCGGGCGGTGCCGATCCCGAGCCATTGCTCTGAGATGCGAGTATTTCGATATCGTGATCCGAAAGCAGAGAGTTTGTGGCCTTCCGATCGGTCATGGCCGTTTGCGATTCTTGAATGCAAACGCATAACCAGCCCCATGCCAACCAGATGATCGACATGAGTGGAGCCGTTAGACGCCGGATTTCCGCGCGATCTGTCCTGATCGCTGAAAAACTCCGGCTTGCCCGTCTCTGCGTGCTCATTGTGAACCCGATTCCTGCCCGGCGCTCATTCCACCTGGACCTCGCCGGATCTGGCATCCTCTCTCGTGCCGCTCTTCGCTTGTCGATCCGCCCATGTGCTATGACCGGCTGGATACGACTATTGCGAAGGCACTGGCACCGATTGACGATGCAGTAAGTACTTACAATCTTTCTCTTGGGTTCCGGAACCTCCCGGCGATCCTCAAGAGGGTGTTACCCGTGCAATCTTGCCCTCCGGGACCTTCCCTCCAACGCCGGATTACCTTGACGTCAGTGGACCGGAGCACCCAAATCAGTTTACGAACCGACGCATGCGGATATTCATCACCACGCCAAGCGCCAGGAAGGTAAACAACACCGAGGATCCGCCGTAACTCATTAACGGTAAAGGGATTCCGGTGACTGGCATAAAGCCAATGACCATGCCTACATTGACCGCGATCTGGAAGGTCAACACAGCCACGATCCCCATAATAATCAAGGACCCAGGCAGGTCGGCGGCTGTTTGAGCGTTTTGAATCAAACGCATCAATATGAGGAAGTATAGCAGTAGCACAAACACAGCACCTACAAACCCGTGCTCTTCACTGTAGGCCGCAAAGATGAAATCGGCGTGCGGAATGGGGATAAAGGCCCCTTGTGTCTGGGTTCCTTTTTCCGCCCCTTTGCCCCAGATTCCCCCGGCCCCCACGGCAATCTTCGCCTGTAAAACCTGGTAACCGGCGCCCCGCGGGTCGTTGTCGGGATTGATAAAGCCCGTGAGCCGCGCCTTTTGATACGGCTTCAACAGCTTGCCGCTGCTCCAGCCTCCTACGACCAATACAACTGCCGCGCAAATCAGAATGCTCGCTTGCTTCAAGTTGATTCCGCCCAGAAACATCCCGATCACCAGCACCGGCACATAGGTCAGCGATGTGCCCAGGTCCGGCTGTTTCAGGATCAGGAGCATCGGGATGCCGACCAGTGCAAAGCCTTTGCCAATCTCTTTCCAGGTCAGGTTCCGCGCGCCGAGGTTGGCAAAGTACCTCGCTACCGCCAGGATCATCACCAGCTTCATCCACTCCGATGGCTGGAAGAGCCCCAGCGGCCCGAGCTTGATCCAGCGGCGTGCTCCTAGCGCCTTGTGGCCAATCCCGGGGATCAGTACCAGCATCAGCGCAAACAGGAAGAACCCGTAGGCCCACGGAACGAAGTCGATCAGCTTGTGATAATCGATCCTCGACAGGATGAACATGGCGATCGTTCCGCCCGCGATCCAGTAGATCTGCTTGGTATGGAAGCCGACATATTTTGTGTGCAGCGTGGCTGAGAAGATCTCCAGCACGGAAACAACGCAAAGCGCCCCGACCAGCCCGAACAGAGTCCAATCAAAATCGCGAAAGCTCATGAAACGGCGCATCTGGCTCATTGCGATTTCACCTGCGTCGATTTGCCTGGGAGAGCGGGTTGAGAGCTGAGCCTTGCCGATTCCGACGGGCCTTGCGCCGGTTTGCCGCTCTTAACGTTTGCCGATGAGCTTGCAGCAATCGGATTTCTGATACTGCTCCGTGTCGCATTCTTCGGAGCAGCAGGCACCGAGGGAGCAGCCTTCAAGGCTGTAGTCGAGTTGCCCTCACTTGTTCCCGTTACGGCTCCTTTGGCCCCGACATAGAACTTGCCTGCCTGCATCTTCGTGGGCGGCTCACCCTGTACGCCGGCAGAGGGATTCGGCGCCGTCCACACCGCGCCGACTTCTACCGGTTTCGGGTTAGGGGCCTTTACAGGCATCAGGTTGTTCTGCAAGCGCCTTTGCTTCTCAACGTAAGCGGCGACGAGCCGCGCTCCAAGGCGAGCTGGATAGTAGCTGAATTCGCCATGCTCCCAGAGCACAGCAATCACCAACTCAGGATTTCGCCTTGGCACTACACCCACAAACCAGACGTTCGGCAGCGTGTGGTGCCCTTTATTGGTCTTGCCCAGAGCCTCGTGACTCATCACCTGCGCCGTGCCAGTCTTTCCAGCAAGGTCGATGCCCTCGAGATGCGCCGAACCCGCTGTATGGAAGTATCCGGGTTGTGTCACAGCTGCCATCCCGTCCGTAATTGTCTGCCAGTTGTCAGGATCGATCGGCAGGGTAGCATCTCCCGTCCCTTCGAGACTTTCGTACAAGTCCTTGCGGAATTCTGCCGGCAACTGATCCGGCGCCACCACGTGCGGTCGAACCAGGTGTCCTTCCGACGCTATGCCGCCGATGATCCGCGCCAGTTGAAGCGGCGTCGCAGCCACCGCACCCTGGCCAATCGCGACGTCCAGCGTCTCGTCCGGATACCAGCGGCGATGGTAGTTCTTCATTAGCCATCGCTGGCTCGGCATCAAACCGGCTTGTTCGCCCGGCAAATCGATTCCCGTCTTCTGCCCATATCCGAACGCACTTGCATACTTCGCGATGCGATCGATACCCAGCTTGTCTCCAAGCTGGTAATAGAACGTATCGCAGGAGAAGGGAATCGCGTTATGTATATCAACGGCGCCGTGCTTTTCGTCGCAGTGGTGGAAATAGCCGTATGGACCCCAGCCGCCGGCGCAGTTAACATGCATGTTCTGCGCCAAGCCTTCCTGCAACCCCGCAACCGACATCAGGATCTTGAAGGTCGACCCCGGAGCGAGCTGCGCCTGGATTGCTTTGTTCATCAGCGGATGGTCAGGATCGGTGATCAGCTTGTTCCATTCGCCGCGATCGATTTTTACGGCGAAAAGATTGGGATCGAAGCTCGGCCGCGACACCATCGCAAGAATCTCGCCGTTCCGGGGGTCCATCGCCACGATCGCCCCGGTGCGATCGCCCAGCGCCAGTTCAGCCGCCTTCTGCAGATCGTTGTCGATGGTCAGCTTCAGATCTTGCCCTGGGACGGCGTGCTGAATTCCCAGAAATCCCACCTCGCGTCCATGGCTGTCCACAATCACATCCCGCGACCCGTCCTGCCCGCGCAATACCTGGTCGTACATCTCCTCCACGCCGCCCTTGCCGACAACATCGCCCGGCTCGTAGGCGGCATAGCGCGTCTGGTTCAAATCCTCTTCGCTTACCTCGCCCACATAACCAATCAGGTGCGATGCATACCCATCCCGCGGATAAAGCCGCCGCTCACCCTCAATGGTCTCCAACTCCGGCAACTCGTTCCGGTGCGCTTCAATGAACGCCTGCTCATCCGCGGTAACGTCTTCCTTGATCGGAATCGGCTGGTAACCCGGCGACAAACGATATTTGTGCAGCGTGGCCTTGAGCTGGTCGAGATCGAGATGCAGCCCTCGCGCGATCATCGGAAGGTCGGCATCCACATTCCGGTTCTGCTCGCGAACCAGGAAACACGAAACCGACGGATAGTTATCGACCACCAGCCGGTTCTCGCGATCGAACAGCTTGCCCCGCGGCGCCAGAATCGGCACCTTGCGGATGCGGTTCTGCTCTGCAAGCATTCTGAAGTTATGCGCGCCAAGTATCTGCAGCCGCCAAAGCCCGGCAGAGAGCGCCAGAATCAGTGCCAGAATGGCGTATTGAACCACCGCGAATTTGAGAGCGGGGAGCTTTTCGCCGCGTGTGACCTTGTCATAAATCATGTGAAGCTACTACTAGGATACCCCGATCCTGAATTCTTTAATGATGATGAATGTCTGCGCCAGCCTTGTTCTTTGGTGCCATGAACCAACGTACTCAATCGCGAATTTTGGTTCGATCAAGCAGGGGAAAAAGCACCAGCGCAATCACCGAGTTGCCGATGGCCTTGTACAACTCCGCCATCCAGTTCGTGTCCATCGACATGCCCAGCAAGAAACGCACCACGAAGAAGTACGTCGCGCTGCCCACCAGCGACAGGAGAAACGTCATCACCAGCCGCACGGCATGGTTCTCCACGTTCACCAAGATCCCAATCGTAGCCGCCAGATAGCCGACCAGAGTCTTTGCGATCCCGTTGATTCCAATCGCATGTCCCGTCAGGGCATCTTCGAAGATCCCAAGAACTCCGCCCAGAATCGAGCCTTGGATCGGGTTGCGACGGCTAAGCGCAAAGAAAACCGTAATCACCAAGGGAAGATCAAACCACGCGAAGCGTCCCAGCAACCGGGGCAGCCATGCCTGCAGCACAACCGCCAGCACCGGCACCAGTGCATAAATCAGCACTGGGTAGCGATGAATCTCAAAGTCGCGGCGAGCGTCTGCCGATAGCACCGACATGGTTATTGCTTATCCCCCTGCGGTGCGGGCGTCGGCTTGCTCTCGGCTGGTTTCTGAGTCTCCGGTTTCTTCGGAACAGTCTGTCCCCCATCCTGCGACGTACCGGCCGGGGGAGCGGCATTCGCCGGCGTAAACCGGTCGGGATGAATCGGTGCGGGCGGACGCGACGGGAAACCCGGATTCGACGTGTCGTTCAGCGGCTGCTGGTCCGCCGGCAGATTCGGATCGATTAACCCCGGCAGCTTCTCCGCCATTCCCTCCGAGGTCTTTTGCTTCTCGACTTCGGCTCCCTTCAAAGCCTCACTCGTGGCGATATCCTGCTGCTGGTCCTTCGAAAACTGTGGCTCTGTGGCCGTAATGACCAGCACCTCATCCAACCGATCGAGATGCGCGGCGGGTTTCAGGATCACATCCACAAACCCATCGCGCTCCGGATCATTCACGACCTTCTCGACCACACCTACCGGCAACCCCCGTGGAAATATCTGATCACCACCCGCCGTCAGGACCTTGTCTCCCTGCTTGATGCGCTGGTCGCTGATCACGTCCACGATTTCGGGCCGTCCCTGCGCATTCCCACGCAGAATTCCGCGAATCCGCGTCGACTCCATGATGACGCCCGCGCCGCTCGATTGATCGTTAATCGCCAGTACTTGGGCCGTGTGCCCGAACACATCTCGAACTTTGCCCACGATTCCGTCCGGCGTAATCACCGCCATATCGCGATCGATGCCGTCCTTTTTACCCTTATTGATCGTGAACACACGCGACTGCTCGGTCCCGCTCGTCCCAATCACTTCAGCCGGTAGCGTCTTGTAAATGTACTTCTGCTGAAAATTCAGGAGAGCCTGCAACCTCTGTCCCTGCTTGGCATCTTCGAGCAGTGCAGCCTGCTCCAGCCGCAACCGGTCGATTGTCTTCTGAAGCTCGGCATTCTCCTGACGGGCATGCCGCAGGTCAAAGTAGTTGTTCCAAATCCACGAAACACCAGAACCAGTGCTGTGCAGGACTTTCTCCGGCGGGCTTACAATCCCATTGGCCCATAGCCGGATGAGCCGAACTTCCTGTCCATCACCCTGCCCGCTGTTGGCCCGCCGCACCTGCATGGCAAGACCCAGAATCTGCGCCACCAGCAGCGCCAGCAGCACGAGCAGATTCCGATATCGAACTACAAACGATTCCATGGGAGTAACAGTTCTCAGTCGTCAAATGCCAGTCGCCGGTAAGTTCATCTGCTGACAACTGGTAACTGGAAACTGGCAACTGCTTTAATCAATTTTGATTTTTCTCAGCAGCCTGAAATCCGACAGCATTTTGCCGGTTCCCAGCACCACCGAGGCCAGCGGATCATCAGCCACCGAAACCGGCAGCCCCGTTTCCTCGCGAATCCGCTTGTCAAGATTCTTGATCAGCGCGCCGCCGCCTGTGAGCACAATTCCGCGATCCGAGATGTCGGCTGAAAGTTCGGGAGGCGTCCGCTCCAGCGCCACGCGAATCGCATTCATGATCACCGCGATGCACTCGCCGAGCGACTCGCGAATCTCGCTATCGTCAATGGTGATGGTCTTCGGCACGCCCTCGATCAGGTTCCGGCCTTTGATTTCCATCGTCAGCGGCTTGTCGAGCGGATACGCCGATCCAATCTCGATCTTGATCTGCTCTGCCGTGCGCTCACCGATCAGCAGGTTGTACTTGCGCTTCAGGTAATTCGTGATCGACTCGTCCATCTGGTTGCCGGCCATCCGAACCGACCGCGAATAGACGATGCCCGAAAGCGAAATAACTGCAATGTCCGTCGTTCCACCGCCGATATCGACAACCATGTTGCCGCCCGGCTCCGTAATCGGCAGTCCCGCGCCGATCGCCGCCACCATCGCCTGCTCTACGAGATAGACTTCGCTGGCCTTGGCGCGATAAGCCGAGTCTTCAACGGCCCGCTTCTCCACCTGCGTGATCTCCGAAGGCACGCCGATCACGATGCGCGGATGCACAAGCATCTTGCGGTTGTGGGCCTTCTGGATGAAATAGTTCAGCATCTTCTCGGTGACTTTGAAGTCAGCGATGACGCCGTCCTTCATCGGCTTGATGGCCACGATGTTGCCCGGGGTACGGCCCAGCATGTCCTTGGCTTCCTTGCCGACAGCTTCCACCTCACCGGTGTTCTTGTTGATGGCCACGATCGAGGGCTCATTGACAACGATGCCCTTACCGGCGGCGTAGACCAGTGTGTTGGCGGTGCCCAAATCAATGGCGAGATCGCTCGAAAACATGCTGAAAAGTGAGCGCAGGCCATGCGACCGCGAAGTGCGCGAAGGATAACCGTTCTGGGACATTTAAAAGGTACTCTACCTCAAAAACATTGTACGGTGACTCGTCCCTTGAATAACAAACACCGCTGGTAATAGGAAGCAGGGGGAGCATTTGTAAATACCCCGTTCGCATTACGTTCGGAAGGGAAGAGCAGGAAGCCGATGAATTCATTCTAGGTCAGCTCACGTTGACCTTCCGTGACATGTGAACATCAGACACGTCCTGCCTGTGTAGGCTAAAATCATGTGGTTTTGGACAAGGGAATCGCCGGGCCAACTTGCTGCGCTGTCTCAGCACTGTTAATGACATGGCATAACTGCAGACCCGTAACTGATAACTGCAACAGATAACTGATCTCTGACCTCTGAGCCCTGACTATGACCTACCCCACGTATCACAATCTGATCGGCGGTGAGTGGATGCCCGCTGGCAGCGGCAAAACCACCCTGAACGTCAACCCCGCAGACAACGATGACATCGTCGGATCCTTCCCATCCTCCGGCCCTGAAGACGTTGCCAAAGCTGTCGCCGCCGCAAAGAAAGCTTTCGCGGCCTGGCGTCTCGTTCCCGCCCCCAAGCGCGCTGAGATCCTCGTTCGTGCCGGAATTCTGCTGCAGCGGCGCAAGGAGCAGTTTGCCCGCGACATGACCCGCGAAATGGGCAAGGTCCTGGCCGAAACCCGGGGCGATGTACAGGAAGCCATCGACGAGGCGTTCTACGTTGCCGGCGAAGGCCGCCGCTTATTCGGCCAGACCACCCCGTCCGAGCTCCGGAACAAGTTCGCCATGTCGATTCGGATGCCCGTCGGCGTCGTCGGCCTCATCACGCCGTGGAACTTTCCCATGGCCATCCCTAGCTGGAAGCTCTTTCCGGCCCTGGTCGGAGGCAACACCTGCGTCATCAAGCCCGCGACCGATACGCCGCTCTCCACCTACAACCTCGTGCAGACCCTTGTGGATGCCGGTTTACCAGATGGCGTGGTGAACATCGTCAGCGGCAGCGGCGGCTCGACCGGCAACGCCCTGATCGAACACCCCGACGTCCGAGCAATCAGCTTTACCGGCTCCAGCGAAGTTGGTTCCCATGTAGCCCAGCGCGCCGCCGCGACTTTCAAGCCTGTCTCCCTCGAGATGGGCGGCAAAAACGCCCAGATTGTCCTCAACGATGCCAACCTCGAACTTGCCCTTGATGGAGCGCTCTGGGGGGCCTTTGGCACAACCGGCCAGCGCTGCACCGCCACCAGCCGCATCCTCCTGCAGAAGGGCATCGCGAAGGAATTCACCGACGAGTTCGTCGCCCGAGCCAAAGCCCTCAAGATCGGTAACGGCCTCGACGAATCCATCCAGGTCGGTCCGCAGGTTAACAAAGGCCAGATCGAGACCTCAACACAGTACGTCGAAATCGCGACGAAAGAAGGCGGCAGGCTTCTCTGCGGCGGCCACGCTCTCACTTCGGGCGATTACGCGAAAGGCACCTTTTTCGAGCCCACCATCTTTGGCGCCATCACCCCCAACATGCGCCTTGCCCGCGACGAAGTTTTCGGCCCCGTGGTCGCAGTCCTCGAGTTCGATACCTTCGAGCAGGGCATTGAGATTGCCAACTCCATTGAGTACGGTCTTTCCAGCGCGCTCTATACCAAGGACCTGAACCGCGCGTTTGCGGCGATTCGAGACCTCGAGGCCGGGATCACCTACATCAACGCTCCGACCATCGGCGCCGAGGTGCACCTGCCCTTCGGCGGAGTGAAAGCAACCGGCAACGGCCACCGCGAAGGCAACGGAGCCATCGACTTCTTCACCACGTGGAAAGCCGTCTACGTCGACTACAGCGACAAACTCCAGCGCGCCCAGATCGACAACGCAGAGTGATTGCGAGCATGACCGTCAAAGAGGTCAGTGAGGTCTGAAAGTGACCCGGTGAAGCTTCAGTCCAAATCGTCGTCCTCTTCATCTTCTCCCCGCGCCCCAAACGAAACATGCCGCGGGATCAGCCGATACTCGTAGGCCTCCCGCTCCAGACCCTCCCGGAAATCCGGATGCGCCAGTTCGATGATCCCCTTCGCCCGCTCCGCAACCGACTTTCCCTTCAGGTTCACCATCCCGAACTCGGTCACCAGGTACATCACATCCGATCGGGGCGTCGTCACAATGTTTCCCGGCGTCAGGCTGAACACGATCCGGCTTTTGCGCTCTCCACGTTTCTCATACGTCGATGAGAGGCACATAAACGATTTCCCGCCCTTCGACGCATAAGCACCACGCACAAACTGCAACTGCCCGCCCGTCCCACTGAGGTGCCGCTGTCCGTCCGACTCCGACGCCACCTGTCCCTGAAGATCGACCTGCGTCGTGTTGTTGATAGACACAGCCTTTTCGTTCTGCATGATGATGTTCGGCGAGTTCGTGTAGTCCACCTGGTGACAGTACATATCGGGATTGCGATTGAGTGTCGCGTAGAGGGAATGCGATCCCAGCGCGAATGTGTAGGTCACTTTCCCCGGATCAAGCGTCTTGCGCGATCCAGTCACCCGTCCCGAGCGGTAAAGGATCCCCAGACCATCCGTCATCATCTCCGTGTGAATGCCAAGGTCCTTCACGCTCGTTTCGAGCAGCAGGGAACAAACCGCATTGGGCATCCCGCCGATCCCGATCTGCAGGCAGCTGCCATCCTCAATCTCCGCGGCAATTCGCCGCGCTACGGTGCAATCGATCTCGCTCGGGTCGGGATTCGGCAGCTCTGCACCGGGCTGATCGTCTCCCTCGATGACATAGTCCACATCGCGCAGGTGTACGCCATTCTCTTTGCCGAAGCAGTACGGCATCTCGCGATTGGTCTCCACTATCACCATCTTCGATCGCTCGATAGCCGCTCGCAGCCACAAGTTCGTCGGCCCGAAATTGAAATACCCGCCCTCATCCATTGGGCACGTTTTGATGATCACGACATCGAGAGGCTCAAGAAAGCGCCTGTAGTAGTCCGGTACCTCGCCAAGGTTTAGCGGAACATAGTTGCAGCGTCCCGCATCATGTTTTCTGCGGTCATAGCCCGAGAAGTGCCAGCTGAACATATGGAAATGCCGGCCTTCACGATCTTCTTCAATCACCGCCCGCGGCCGCATCGAAAGGCACGAGCGAATCTTGACGTTCTCAAGCTCTTCTTTTCGCGCGCCTAGAGCTTTGTCGAAAACATCCGGCTGGCAGAGCGCGGCGGCATAATCGAGCCACATTCCTGACTTGACCAGGCTTGCAGCATGTATTGAAGAGACGGTTTCCGGCATGGTGACCACCAGAGGAAGAGAGCATTCTCGTTCGCAAAGAGTCTACATCGATCAGCCGGGGTGCCCCTATCTCCAAGAGGTGCGGGATTTAACAAAGGGCGTTCAGCGCGTTTTCGGCGCTGCTTTCTGTTCCGCTTCCTTCACCTTAAGAATCTGATCCACTCCTGGCTTCTCAATCCGCTGCAAAATCCCGCTCGGCCACCGGATCTCAACGTGATTGATCTTGCTCTCCGCTCCCAGCCCGAAGTGCACGCGCTGATCGCTCGACGACATGAATCCCACGCTCGTCGTAACGTGGTTGTGAAGCTTCCGCCCCGACGCGGTCTCAACTTCGATTACAGCCCCAGTCCCGTCCCGGTTGCTCTTCGTCCCTTCCAGATCCAGCATCAGCCAGTGATTCTTCGTCACCGCGTTGTTCATCAGGATGCGCGGCTTCTCGTTCAGCGATGTCACCACCAGGTCCATGAATCCATCATTGTTCAGGTCCACGAATGCCGACCCGCGCTGATATCCAACATGACCGAAATCCGGCCCCATCTCCGCCGAAACATCCACCAGAGTCTTGCCATCAACGTTGCGAAACATCGTGTCATGCTGTTTCGCATTCACCGTGAGATTGTCCACATCGCCATTCGCCGAATACAGATCCTTCCATCCGTCGTTATCGAAATCGACAAACCCCACACTCCAGCCGGAGAGTCTCCTGCTCAGCGCTCCCAGCTTTGAACTCCACGTCACATCCGTGAATGACTTTCCACCGTCATTCTTTAGCAGCCCAAACACCTGCCCCGACAGATCGTTGTAGACAACGTCCACCCATCCATCGTTGTCAAAGTCCTTCGCATCCGACCCCATCCCTGAAACGCTGTCTCCTTGCATGTTGTACGCAACGCCGAACTCAAGCCCATGCTCCTTGAACGTGCCGTCCTTCTGATTCATGAACAGAAAATTCGGCTCCGTATCGTTCGCGACGAAGATGTCCATCCAGCCATCGCGATCGAAATCCGCAATCGAGATCCCCATGCCTTTCCCAAGCGCCTTGCCAATGCCGCTCGCTTCGGTCACATCCTGGAACTTCCCGTTGCCCAGATTGCGATACAGTCGCGACGCCACGCTCTTGTACACAGTCGGCGTGCAGTACTCTTCGTGCTCCGGGTCTCGCAGGCATTTCTGATCGCTTTGCGGCGTCCACACCGTGTAGTTGGTCACGATCAGGTCGAGCCGGCCATCATTGTCATAGTCGAACCACGCCGCACCTACGCTCAGCAGGTTTTCCGGCTTACGATCGAGCCCCGACCCGGCGGTCACATCTGTGAACGTCCCGTTGCCATTGTTCTGGTAGAGCGCGTTCCTGCCCGCATTGCAGACAAATATGTCGGAGTGCCCATCGTTGTCGTAGTCTGCAACTGCCGCTCCAAAGCAGAACCCCAGATCCGCACCCAGCAGTCCGGCTTTCTCCGTCACGTCGGTGAACGTTCCGTCGCGATTGTTGCGGAGCAGGCAGTTGTAGTATTCCGGCCCGGTCTTCTTCAACTCAGGCAGCTTCGCTCCGTTCGTAAAGAACAGATCCATCCACCCATCGTTGTTGTAATCGATCGCCGCCACGCCGCCGCACATCGGCTGGGGGAAATACTTCCTGCCTGTGAAGTTGTTGTTGCTCCGATAAGAGATGCTCGACTTATTCGAGACATCGGTGAACCAGTATTTCTGCGCCTCATCCGCTTCACTCGCGCCAGGCGAACGCGTCAGAGCTTTCGCCAACCCGCATGCAGCAGGGAGCGCAGCCAGCAGGGCTCTTCGGCTTATTGGTCGCATTGGCTAGGATCGTAGCAGGATAGTCGCACACGGCCGCAACTTGCCCAAGCGTCGCCATCATATTTGCGCGATCGGTCAGTTCACGTGCGCATGCAGCACCGCGGATCCACCAGGGGCCGTCAGCGCGCAATTCGCCTGCTGGTCGCAGCGGTAGTGAATCAGCGTATTGTTGTTCGCCCACGCCATCGCTGTTGCCTGCCCAACCATTCGGTCGATTCGGAAGGTTCTTCCCTGGGTCCAGAGCTGCCCGCGGGCCGCATCGTACTCGGTTACGCGCTCGTCGCCCTGGAAAACGAATCCAGTCTGCGGCCTGTTCGAGGTTCGCTTCGCAGCGTGCTTTCCCGGCTCAGACTCATTCGACTTCAGCGCCGCAGCCCTCGGGTCCAGCAGCGCAGCCTGCTCGTCCAGCGATGGAAAATTCGTGTTCATATCCCAGTAGCTTGCTCGCTGGTACTGATCGGGAGAGCAGGGAAGAGATCCCTGCACATTCACAGCCGACACGAGCCCGTCTGGCCCAAGCGCGCTCTGGAAGACGTCCTTGCCCTGTTCTCGCACCGCTTCAGCCGCCTGCAATTGCGTCACCGCGCTCTGCCGCGCCGCCTGGTACGCTGCACTGCGTTCCGCCGCCGAGAGCTTTTTGCCATTCGGACCAACAGCAGACGGCATCGCGACCTGCACCTTCGCGTTCTGCGGATCAAAATGGAAAGGTATCTCCTTTCCGCAGAGCGCGAATCCTGTCGCATCCAGCAGCCTCATGTTCACAGACAACGGCTGCGGTGGATTCAGCACCGCCTTCGAGAATCCCTCCTGCCAGCGCTCTTCCATCGGCTCAATGTGCAACTGATAGACGAGTTTCCCCGTCTTCCGATCTCCATCCCACCTCGTTGTCAGGTGACCGCGCATTCCCGCATTGGCCACAATTCCAGGACCCATGTCGCCCGGTGGCGGCGCGCCATCCTTCGGCTTGGTGGCGGTGTACACAACGAAAATGGCAAAACCAATTACTGCGGCGAAACCAGCTATCAAAAAGATTGGGGGTGCCTTCTTCTTCGGCGGCGGGGGGGACTCTAAAGACCCCTCGGCAGGATCCGTAAATTCCTCCGGCTCCTGCTCGTACTCGTACTCGTCTTCTTCCTCTTCTTCCTCTGGATCGACCGGCTCAGCCACCGCCGCCGGCGCTGTATTTGCGACCGGAGCGACCCTCGCACTCGCAATCGGCGCCTGCTGGGACTTCAACATGGCTCTGAGTTCATCCGCTGTGCCTTGTTCTGGTGCAGCGGCAGTCCGAACCGACTCCGGAACTGGCTTGGCAAGAGGGGGAGGGGGCGCAACGTGGCCTAGCTCGTCGAACCCTTCATCGAACTCGTGTTGATCAGACTCAAACATAACTACGCCTTTCGCCGGGTCCCCGACAGCAGATACTCACTCTGGGCTGAAGCCATCTGGAATTGTCCCACGTTGGTAACTCGACAGCAAAGTACCGGCGTAACCCCACTCTACAGCCGGATTGCCTTTCTTTCAGCTACTTACAAAGTGACTAGCTAGGTTCGCTCTCTACGCCCGGCCTCCGTCCAGAACGTCCCTCAGCGCAAAGCTTGTCTCCAGCCGTGTAACTCCCGGCAGCCGCGATAACTCATTCTGGTGAAGCCGCCCGTAGTCATCGATCCCAGCTACTCGTGCCACCAGCATGTAGTCATACTGGCCCGCCATCAGATGGCAGCTCACAATCTCTCTGCAATGTCGCACCGCCGTTTCGAACGCACTCAACACTGGCGCCGACTGCCTCTCCAGAGTTACGCGGATGTACACTGTCATCCGCTTTCCCAGCACGCGGTCGTCGACCATCGCCCGGTAACCGCGAATCACCCCTGCTGCTTCCAGCGATTGAATGCGCCGCGAGGCCGCCGAAGCGGAAAGCCCTACAGCCTCGCCTACCTCGAAGTTCGTTGCCCGACCATTCCTCTGCAGGAAGCGCAGAATCGCCGCATCCAAGTCATCTAGATCAACAGCCTCCGAGTTCCTACCTCTTACGGCAGAAGATTCTTGCGTCTCTTCAGTGCTGTGCTCATCTTTCGTGCTCATAACAGCGTTTTAACACGATGTTTGCACACATTGGAACCCAAATGCGCTTTACGATGTCTCTCATCAGGAAACAACCGATGAGCCGCAGCGCCGGACCAGCCCTCCCCCATCTAAACCGCGTATCCGGCGCAGTCAGTTCCCAGCCCTCCCCTCATCTATCCACATCAGAGAGTCTTCAATAAGGAGCCACCCTTGATCATCGGCGTTCCCAAAGAGATTAAAGACAACGAAGCACGCGTCGGTGTCACCCCGGCAGGCGTTCGCGCCCTCACTGAAGCCGGCCACAAGGTACTCGTTGAGACCCATGCGGGCGAACTCTCCGGCTTCACCGACGACGACTATCAGAACGCCGGAGCCGAAATCGTCGGCGATCGCGGCTATGTCTGGGGCAAGTCGGAAACCATCGTCAAGGTAAAGGAACCCATCGAGCCTGAGTACGCCTACTTCCGCGAGGGCCTCGTCCTATTCACGTATTTGCACCTCGCCCCTATTCCCGGCCTTACAAACAAACTCCTCGAAGCCAAGGTCACTGGCATCGCATACGAGACCGTTCGCGATCGCCAGGGGACGCTTCCCCTGCTCACGCCCATGAGCGAGGTTGCTGGCCGAATGTCCGTCCAGGTCGGCGCGGCATATCTCGAAAAGGAACATGGCGGCCGCGGCATTCTCCTCGGCGGAGTACCGGGAGTGCCTCCCGCTCACGTCACCATCATCGGCGGAGGCATCGTAGGCACCAATGCAGCCAAAATAGCACTCGGCTTCGGCGCCAAGGTCACCCTCGTCGACCTAAATCTGAATCGACTTCGCGAACTCGATGACCTCTATCAGGGACGTCTCTACACCCTGGCCTCGAACAGCTACAACATCGCCCACGCCACCCGCGAAGCGGATCTTGTCATCGGTGCGGTTCTCATCCCCGGCGCAACCGCTCCCAAACTGGTCACGCGCGCCATGGTTTCGCAGATGAAAAAGGGCGCAGTCATCGTCGACGTCGCCATCGACCAGGGCGGATGCGTCGAAACCGCCAGGCCGACATCACACTCCAACCCCAGCTACGTTGTCGACAGCGTGGTCCACTACTGCGTCACGAATATGCCCGGAGCCGTCCCTCACACCTCTACTCTGGCTCTGACGAACTCGACCTTCCCGTACCTCATGCGCATCGCAAACCTCGGCGCGCGCGAAGCCCTGAAGAAGGATCCAGGTTTCGCTGAAGGCCTCAACACTTATCAAGGCAAAGTGACCTACCGCGGCGTAGCCGAAAGCCAGCAGCGCGAGTGTACCCCCGTCTTGGACTTGCTCTCGTAGACTCCTCCGATACCCGGCCAGAAACTCAATCCTCTGGCCGGCAGCCCTCAGTCCGTCAGTCCCTCGCCCCTTCTATAATCCCCCCATGCTCTTCGAAGGCGACTCGCGGCGCAGGACGGTGTACTTTCTTGCTGCCGGCGTGTTGCTCTTCTTTGCCTTGCTCGGCGGCCTAAACGCGTTCAACACTTCCAACGTACCGTTTCTCAATCCTGAAACCTCCGGTGAAACCCTGGCCTTCACCGGCCTCACCGTCGTCGTTTTCCTTCTGCTCCTGGTCCTACTGCTCCTCCTGCTCCGCAACATCCTCAAAATCTACGCTGACCGGAGCAGTTCGGCTCTCGGTACGCGGCTTCGCACCCGCATGGTCGTCGGAGCAGCCCTTATCGCCGTCACCCCAGCGGTCTTCATGTTTCTGTTTAGTTTCCAACTGATGAATCGCTCCATCGACCGCTGGTTCTCCCCAAACACGACGCAATTGCGCGAAGACTCCACCCGCGTTGTCCTGGAACTCGCGCAGTACGTCACCAGCAACGCCCGAGGCGAAGCCGAATCGATTGCAGCCAGTGGAGCAATCGAGGGCGATCCTGGAGCTTTGCAGAAAGTCTTCGCTTCGCACCGGGTGACCCTTCAGGGCGGTTTCGTGTTGGTGTACGATCAGGGCCGCCGCGTTGAGGCAAGCTTTGGGGCACCTCCTGAAAACAGCGCTGCCAGCCTCATTCCATGGCTCCCCGAAAAAGCCGGCGATACCCGCCTCCAATCCGTCACCCCGTTGCAAGCGCCCCTTTCCGCCAGCATTCTCTCTTCCGCGCAGCGCAACGACGAGCCCGTCATCCGTATCTCAGGTCAGGACTACGCTCTGGGGAAAGCTACTGATGCTTCAGGCAAAGTGGTGATTGCAGCGCTGCCCATGCCTCAGGGGCTTAGTCAGACCACCGCCCGTATCCGTGCCGGCGCCACTGAGTATTGGAATCTCTTCCGCTCTCGCCGAAGCATTCGCAACACCTTTTTTCTCATGCTGCTGCTCATCACAGTCGTGGTTTTCTTCTCCAGCGTCTGGCTCGCGCTTTTCCTTTCGAAACAAATCACGCGACCCGTCGAAGCGCTGGCCGACGCCATGGATGAGATTGCCGCCGGCAAGTATGAACATCGTGTCGCTCTCGTTTCAACCGGCGAAATGGCCGAACTAGTTCGCTCCTTCAATCACATGGCGGAGGACCTCGACGCGAGCCGGAAACTGGCCGAGTCTTCCTCGGCGCAACTCACCGCCGCGAACCAGTCCATCGAAGAGCGCCGCCGTGAACTCGAAATCATTCTCGAAACGATTCCCTCGGGCGTGGTCACCCTCGACTCTTCCGGCAGCGTTCTCCAGGCTAATCGAGCATTCGCAATCCTCATGGGACAGGATGAAAACGCTCGTTTCCGCGGCCAAAAGCTTTCCGCACTGCTGCCGCTCGAGATCATGGAGGAACTCGCGGGCGTAATCCGCCGTGGGCAGCGCATGGGGTCTGCGTCAACGGAACTGGAGTTGCACCTACGCGGTCGCAATGTCCACCTGGCCGTTACCAGTGCGCGTCTCGAACTAGCCAGCAATCGCCCCGGCACCGTATTGGTCGTGGAGGACACCTCCGAGTTGCTGCGCGCACAGCGGCAGGTCGCGTGGAAGGAAGTTGCTCAGCGTGTAGCGCACGAGATCAAGAACCCGCTTACGCCTATCGCCCTCTCCGCCGAACGCATCGGCCGGCATCTCGACCGCACTCAGCCCGACTCTCCCTCTGTCATTCGAAAATGCAGCGAGGTCATCCTCACCTGCGTCGGGACCCTCCGCACTCTCGTTGATCAGTTCTCAGCGCTTGCACAGTTTCCCGCACCGCAACCGCGCGCGTGCGATATGAATCGGATCGCCGAAGAAGCTCTGACTCTTTTTGCAGGTCGTCTTGAGGGCATCACCGTCAAACGAAACCTCGAGCCCGGCCTGCCTGCCGTTGTCGCCGATCATGACGCCATCCGTCGCGCACTCGCCAACCTCATCGACAACGCCGCCGAGGCCATGCAGGGCAGTTTGCTCCGTGTTCTCTCGGTTCAGACTTCGCTCAGCGAAGACGCCGCTGCCGTCGAAGTCGAAGTCTCCGATACAGGTCACGGCCTCACCGCGGAGATCCGGGAGCGCCTCTTCCTTCCGTTCTACTCGACCAAACACCGCGGCACCGGCCTGGGTCTTTCCATCGCCGCGAAAATCGTACAGGAAGCAGGTGGCACCATCCGCGCTGAAAGCAATGCGCCCAAGGGTGCGCGCTTCGTCATGCGTCTGCCACTCATAGATCATGCCGACTCGTCCAACCACGAGAACGCGGCCATCCCGCACGTCACAGAGGTGCGCTCGTGAATCACGTCCTGGTGGTCGACGATGAAGCGGAGATTCGTTCCTCCCTTGAAGAGATCCTCACGGAAGAGGGCTACGCCGTCGCGACCGCTGCCTCTGCCGCAGAAGCCAAGGTCCTGATTGAAGACGCTCCCTACGATGTTGTCCTCCTCGACATTTGGCTCCCAGATCGCGACGGACTCGACGTCCTCGCGGACGTACACACGCTCGACGCCGAAAAACGCCCCGAAGTCGTCATCATCTCCGGCCACGGCACCATCGAAGCCGCCGTCAAAGCCACGAAACTCGGCGCATACGACTTCCTCGAGAAGCCCCTCTCGCTCGATCGCACTCTCATCGTCCTCAAGAACGCTGTCGAAGCTCGCCGCTTGCGCAATGAGAATCTGGAGTTCAAACGCCAGTTCAGCGTCAACGCCGTTCTCACCGGCGAAAGCGTGCCCGTCAAAGCACTCCGCCAGCAGATCCGTCTCATGGCGCCCACCAACGGTCGCGTGCTCATCTACGGCGAGTCCGGAACCGGCAAGGAACTCATCGCCCGCGCCATCCATGCTGAAAGCCTTCGCCGCGACGGCATCTTTGTCGAACTTAACTGCGCCGCCATCCCCGAAGACCACATCGAGTCCGAACTATTCGGCTATCGCCATGGGGCCCAGTCGGGCGGCCCGATCGAGCAACGCGGCACACTGGAGCGCGCCGATGGCGGCTCGCTCTTCCTCGATGAAGTCGGGGACATGAGCCTCAAGACGCAGGCGAAGGTGCTCAGCGCCCTCGATGACCAGATGTTCACGCCCGTCGGCGGATCGCAACCCATCCGTGTCGACGTGCGTCTTATCGCCTCCACCAACAAGGACCTCGAGGAGGAGATCGCGAAAGGCAACTTCCGCGAAGATCTCTTTTATCGTCTTAACGTGGTTCCGTTTTTCGTTCCTCCACTCAGAGAGCGCAAGCAGGACATCCCGCTACTTGCCCGCGAATTCCTCGCCGAATTTGGCCGTCAGTACGGCCGCCCTCGGATGGAAATCAGCGATGAAGCCCTCGAAGTGCTCGCGCAATATCACTGGCCCGGCAACGTCCGGGAGCTGAAGAACGTGATCGAGCGCGTGCTTATTCTGAACCCCCGCACTCTTCGCATCGAGCGCAAGCAACTCCCACCGCTCACGCACAAAACCGCGGCGCGCGCAAAAGAGGACTTCTCCACTCTCCAGCAGGCTCGCGATGCCTACGAGCGCGACTACATCCTTAAAAAGATTGAGGAGGCCCGCAACAATGTCAGTCGCGCCGCTGAACTCCTCGGCCTTGAACGCAGCCACCTCTATCGCAAGATGAAGGCTCTCGGCATCAGCGTTCGCGAATGAAACAGAGCCGCGCAAGTACACGTAAGCTGAATTCACCATGAAATCAAAAAGACCTGAACACCTCGTCCGGGCCTTTCCATCATGGGAGGTCGATGCGATTAAAAGCGAGGTCCGCGCAAAGTAAACACCGCATCTCCGACAGCAGTTTCCTTGATGTTGATCTTCGCTCGGCACGTTCCAGGACCCATCGGCGCCCCACTCAGTTGGCAGACAAACTGGCAGGTGCTTCGATCGATGCGGAAATACTATCCGCCGTCAGATCGATCCGAACGAAGATTGCCAAACTCCCACTGCGTGATCCACCGTGCACAACCCCACACGCATGCAGCCTCATTTGGCACAATCAATAGCGTGGATGTCTCCGAAATGGATATCCGCACTCCATGGGAGGGCTGGGACATGATCGATGCACCGGTGATCGCAAAAGGGACTGACGAAATCTCGCTTCTGCCTGGAATGGCCAACCGGCACGGCCTGGTTGCGGGAGCAACGGGTACGGGAAAGACCGTGACTCTTCAGGTGATGGCCGAAGCTCTAAGCGCGATCGGCGTGCCCGTATTCGCCGCTGACGTCAAGGGAGATCTCTCCGGCATCAGCCAGGCAGGGAAGAGCTCTCCCAGGCTCGATGACCGGCTGAAACTCCTGGGCCTTTCCAACTGGCAGTTCTCCGGATGCCCCGTCGTTTTCTGGGACGTCTTCGGCAAGCAGGGCCACCCCGTCCGAGCCACAGTCAGCGAAATGGGACCGCTGCTTTTGAGCCGCATCCTCAACCTCAACGACACCCAGACCGGCGTCCTAACTCTGGTCTTCAAAATCGCCGACGATCAGGGGCTCCTTCTACTCGACATGAAGGATCTCCAGGCCATGTTGCAGGCCGTAGCCAACAGCGCGAAGGATTACCAGACCGAGTACGGCAATATCTCCGCAGCCAGCATCGGTTCCATCCAGCGCGGTCTTGTTGCCCTTCAGCAGCAGGGTGGCGACCAGTTCTTCGGCGAGCCCGCCCTCAACATCGAAGACCTTCTTCAAGTCGACAATCGAGGCCGCGGAGTCGTCAACATCCTTGCTGCTGACCAGCTTCTCCAGTCTCCGCAGCTCTACGCTACATTCCTGCTCTGGCTGATGAGCGAACTCTTCGAAAAACTTCCCGAGGTCGGGGATCCCGAGAAACCCAAACTGGTCTTCTTCTTCGACGAAGCACACCTGCTCTTCAATGACCTGCCGGCGACCCTTGAATCCCGCATCGAGCAGGTTGTTCGGCTGATCCGCTCCAAGGGGGTTGGCGTCTTCTTCGTGACTCAAAACCCTATCGACGTACCGGAGACCGTGCTCGGCCAACTCGGCAATCGTGTCCAGCATGCTCTGCGCGCCTTCTCCCCGCGCGACCAGAAGGCTGTCAAAGCCGCCGCCCAGACCTTCCGCTCGAATCCCAAGTTCGATGTTGAAGAGGTAATCACGCAGCTTGCCGTCGGCGAAGGATTGGTTTCATTTCTAGACGAAAAGGGAATTCCGGGCATCGTCGATCGAGCCATGATCTATCCGCCCCACAGTCAGATCGGTCCCATCACACCTGACCAGCGCGGAGAAATCATTCGCGGTTCCGTCATCTCCGGCGTGTATGAGCAAACCGTGGATCGCGATTCAGCCTACGAGAGACTTAAAGGCAAAGTTGCCGCCTCCCCAGCCGTTGCGAATACGCAATCCCCTTCTGTCTCGCAATCGGTTCCTGTGCAGGCTGCTCCCGCAGTGAGCCAGAGCGGCTGGATGCAGGAAGCAGGCGCGGTACTGGGTAATGTACTCGGCAGCGGCACCGGCCGACGCGAAACGGTGGCGCAGGCCATGGTGAAAAGCGCCGCTCGCTCCATCGGCAGCACTGTTGGACGCCAGATCATTCGAGGAGTTCTCGGATCACTTCTCGGGGGCGCCTCGCGGAGATAGGCTTACTGAATCGTTCCAGTATTCATGATCGCGTAGGCACGGCGGTCGTTCTTGCTCTTGCGCCGATCACCGTTATTCACCCGCCGGTCGCCGCCAGTCGCGCGCCGCTCCACCGCAACCTGCTGCGGATCGGCCACCCTGCGTCGCCGGTCCCCGCCATTCTGCCGTCGATCCAGCCATACCGTGTCCGAATTCGGCAGGATGATCGGCCTCTTGGCAGTGCCAGTTCCGTTTCCACCGTTCGCGTCGGCATTATGCTTCCGGCCCCCAGGCACTAGCCCGCTTCCATCCGTCAGCAGTCTGTTCAGTACCGGAAGATTTCCGCGTTGCGATTCGATGTAGTCCACACCTTCAGCAGTGAGCGAGAAGTCAGAATTGTCTGCCCGGCTGACATAACCTTTTTTCGTCAGGTACCAAGTCGTGAAGTCGAGATAATCGCGCGGAAACCCCATGCGCCGTTCGATCTCCGCCAGCGAAACCTCGGGAAACCGGGGATTCGCGCGCCGCTTGTAGTAAAGCACCGCCAGCAGGGCGATTCGCCGGTTTTGCTCGCCCTCGATGCTGTCCAGGAAATCGATGGAATTCGAGAGCGGCTGCTCGTCCTTTGCCTCTCTGCGTGACGCCGCATCATACTCCGCGCGTCGTGAAGGGTTCGACAGCGTGTCATACGCAGCCTTCAGCATCCGGAACATCTCGGCATCACCCGACTCAGGATTGTCCGGGTGAAGACGCCCAGCCAAATACCGGTAGACCCGATGAATTGTCTCAGCATCGGCATGCGGACTGATTTGAAGGAAATCGTAATAATCAATCATGGCTGCGTTTGATCAGTCCTGCTTCAGTCCTCAGTGACGCTCAATTTACCGATGGGATCGATGAATTGTAGCAATGTTGTTTCCCTTGAGGAACACATCTTTTCGTAATCAAATTCACGGGAATTAGTGCACACCAGAATGAGTCTTTCCTTGTTCATTCCCGGACATCGCGTCGCAAAATCGGCCAGCTTGCGTACCATCCCGAACTAGGCCACCTCAGCTCAACCCATTCCGAATCAATGCAATCTTGTTTGGCCAAGCCCGCTTCTCGTGGCCTCGAAATTGCTCTGAACTACCGCAAATGTAGTGTCTTCGGAGGCTCCAATGGCGTACTTCGAGCGCATTCGTGACGTGGTCTCCGAGCCTTTCAGCTCGGACGTGATTCGGCAGCGCACCTCAGCCGGATGGCAGATGGTATCGATCGAATGGCGGCGCGAGCTGCCTGACTCGGAAACGCCCTCTGAGGGCGCTTTCTCCGAAGACATACCCTTCGGTCTCCGCATTTCTGAGGACTGCAAACGTCTTGAGGTCGATCCTCACGAGAACAAGGTTCTGCTCCTCATGATGGACTTGCTCGCCCAGGACTTTTCCTACTCGGCGATCGTCAGCGACCTTAACGAGAAAGGCTTTCGCACCCGGGAAGGGAAGCCGTGGAACCGAGTCGCAGTCTTCAACATGATGCCGCGCCTCATCGAAGTCGGACCACGCATCTTTTCCAGCGAAGAATGGGAACAGCGCCGCATCAAGCTTGCTCGACGCGAAGCTCCATAACCCGAAGAGAAGTCAGCTATTTCAGAATCGGCCCCAGCGACCCGGGATTATCCCCCATCCGCGGATCCACGCGAAAGTCCCACACTGTCTGGCTAATGTCTGAGGGCGACACGATCTCCACCAGCGCGTACTCGCCCACGTTCAGTGCCGCCTCCGGCGTGAGCTTCAGCCAGTGCTTGCCCGGCAAAACCTCCACCTTCGCCGGAATCACATTTTCGCTCTGCGTAACCATCCCAGTCGGGCTCACATGAATGGCGCCAATGACCCTCACCTCACGCCGTTCATCCACCTTCACAATGGCGAACCCCGATTGCGGCGAGTGTGCTCCATGTTTCCGGTGCGCTACTTCCTGCGCTCCCGCGGTCTGCACGGTGATCGCATGCGATACCACCTGCTCCACGTCCTCGCGCCCCTCAAGAGACACGTAGATTTCCGGATCGTTGACATGCAGATGCGCCCGCGCGTGAGCTCCAGCCAGCTCGATCGACGCCTTTGAACCCGCCATCGGATTCAGCGTCGCCAGCCCCCTCCGGCTCTTCTGGTTAAGGCTCAAGTCAGACTGCTTCAGCTCAACCAACTCCGGCGTTCCCTGGTAGGTGTCCAGGACGAACACCCCGTCCTGATCCGGCAACTCCAGCCCCTTCGCCACCTCCGGCCTGCGCGCGTTCTGATCCGCCCGCTCAGCCGCCTCCTCCTTATCGAGTTCCGCTGCCTCCTTCATCGCATCCGAGTTGCCCGAAGTGTCATAGGGTCCGGTATGGTGCTCTTCCCACTTTTTGGTCGCGTCCCAGTCCACCAGGTCGGCGGGCAGTTCCTCCCACTCGCCTCCACGCTCCATCGACATGTACCGCACCCGGTCCCCGACAACCTGATACTTGCGAACCACCTGATAGCTGCCATCCTTTAAGACCAGCCGATGATTATGCGCCAGCCCGGGCGCATCCGGCGTGATGACCTTGCTGTGCTCCCGATCGCGTTCCTGGCCGCTCTCCTGCCCCTGCGCGATGGGCAGCATCGCCCCCACAAACAGAACCGCCAGCGCTGTTACACCTATCCGTCGCATATCCCCGGAATCCCTCTTCGTCCAACAGTTTAGACGCTGCTCCAATGCGCTCGTTGGCGTCCATTACCTCGGTCGCAACCGCGTTGACATATCCCAGCCTCGTGCATCCAACTATGTGTATCCTTGATGTAGGCCATTCTTGCAAGGAAGCTTCGGTTTGACCGCACTTTATCCATCGAGACGCGTACGTCCCACAGCCTATGTGGTGGTGATTGTGTGTCTGGCCCTCTTGGCCCTGCTCACCTTCATCCAGGTGGCTCACGTTCACTCGGTCAACACCGACGCCGACCATTGCCCCATTTGCGTTGTACTGCACACTGCTGCTCCATTAGCAGTCGCGGCGGCCATTATTGTCCTTATCCAGATGCAGGCCTTCGCGCCGCAGATCGAAGTGCGGCTCATCCGCTCGCAGGGGCAGCGGCAGCTCTTCATTCGTCCTCCGCCCTCCCGCTAGTCCGGCATCCTTCCGATCCAGGTTCGGCGCTTTCGACATTCCTTTTCATCCGCGAACTCATTCCTGATCAGGCCTGAACCGCTTCGCATAGATGCCTCGTTGCACTGATGACCGCGCAAGCGCGCGTTTTCGCAACTCAGTCAACCATTGGAGGCTTTCTCTTCATGCCGCTTTTTTCTGGCAGATTCTTCCGGATTCTTCCCCTTGCAGGATTCCTATGCGCGTCCATGGCCGCATCCGCAGCACAGGGCGGAAATGCCGCGCCCGTTCGTGGTACGGTCACTGATCCGTCCGGCGCCGTTATTCCTGGCGCCACCGTACGCCTCTCCAACACAATTAGCGGGCTTAACCGCACCGCCACAACTGACGCTACCGGCCAGTTTGAAATCGCCAACATTCCCTTCAACAACTACTCCGTCGCAGTCTCGGCTCCCGGTTTTTCCGCCCTCAAGCAGAACATCGTGCTTCGTTCCGCTGTCGGCATCACCGTTGAACTGGTCCTCAAGATCGAAGGCGCCGCGTCGACTGTTACCGTTGAAGCCAATGCTGGAGACCTCGTCGAAACCGATCCGACGTTCCATACCGATGTCGATCGCGATCTCTTCAGCAAGGTCCCGCTTGAAAGCGCCAGCTCGTCGCTCAGCTCTCTCGTGACGGCCACGACCCCCGGCGTCTCCGCCGACTCCAACGGCCTCTTCCACGGCCTGGGAGACCACGCCTCAAACTCGTTTTCCGTCGACGGCCAGTCCATCACCGACCAGCAGAGCAAGGTCTTCTCCAACCAACTCCCATCAAATTCTATTCAGTCCCTTGAAGTGATCGCCGGCGCGCCTCCAGCCGAATATGGTGACAAAACCAGCCTCGTTATCGTAGCTACCACCCGCTCCGGCCAGGGCATCACCAAACCCACAGGAAGCCTCTACACCTCCTTTGGCGCCTTCGGCACAACCAGCGCCGGCTTCGACGTTTCCTACGGTGGCAAGAGGTGGGGCAACTTCTTCGAACTCGATGGTCTCAAGTCCGGCAGATTCCTCGATCCGCCGGAATTCGCTGTCTTCCACGATGAAGGCAACGAACAAAACGCCTTCGATCGCATCGACTACAGCTTCTCTTCGGCCGATTCGGTCCACCTGGACCTCAATTACAGCCGCTCCTGGTTTCAGAATCCCAACGCTTACGACAACGTGAACGTCCACAACGTCGTCTCCGGCGGCAGCACTGCGAATCCATCCTTCGGCAATGTTGGTGATACCGACCAGCGCTCCAAGATCGGAACCTACAACATCTCCCCCACCTACACGCGCATCATCAACAACAACTCCGTATTCAATTTCGGTGCGTACCTCCGGCGCGATGACTACAACTACTATCCAAGCCGCGATCCTCTCGCAGATCTCGGTCCAGCAAATCTGCAGACCTCATCCATCGCCCAGAACCGCACTCTCACCAATGCCGGTCTGCACACCGACATCTCCTATGCCAAAGGCATTCACACGCTGAAAGCCGGCCTCCAGTTCTCGCATACCTTCCTTCGCGAGAACGACAGCCTGGGCATCGTCCAGTCCACATACAACTCTCCTTGCGTCGACCTCGATGGCGCCCCGCTGTCCGGCTACGACGATCCATCGCAGTGCTCCGGGACCGCCCTGCCCAATCCCGCTTACTTGCCAGTCCTCGCGCCGTACGACTTCACCCGCGGCGGCAGCTACTATGTCTATCACGGCCGGGCCGATGTGAAAGGAACCGCTATCTATCTGCAGGATCAGATCAAGAGCGGAAACTGGCAGTGGAGCCTTGGCCTGCGCGGCGACATCTACAATGGCCTCACCAGCGCCACCCAGGTCGAGCCTCGTCTCGGAGCCGCTTACACCGTCAAGCCCACCGGCACCGTGCTGCGTGTCTCGTACGCGCGCACCCTTGAAACGCCCTTCAACGAGAATCTCGTCCTCTCCAGTGAAGGTTGCGCGAATGAAGTTCTCGCTCCTCTACTTTCGTGCAGCACAGGAGTCTCCACCGCTGAAGTCCCCGGCTACCGCAACGAATTTCACGCCGGCTTCGAACAGGCCTTCGGCAAAAACATCATTTTCAGTGGCGAGTACATTTGGAAATACACCCACAACGCATTCGACTTCAGTGTCCTCGGCAACACCCCTATCACCTTCCCTATCGACTGGCACAACTCCAAGATCCCCGGCTACGCAATGCACGTGAGCGTGCCCAACTTCCATAACTTCACCGCATATACGGTTCTGTCCTCCGTGTCCGCGCGCTTCTTCCCGCCTCAGGTTGCCGGTGCAGGCGCGACCGTTGGCCAGACCGGCCTTCCCTTCCGCATCGATCACGACGAGCGCCTGAACCAAACCACTCACGTGCAGTACACCTGGGCGCGCGGGAAGGTTCTCAACGGCCTGTGGGGCGGCTTCAACTGGCGCTACGATTCTGGCCAGGTTGCCGGCCAGGCACCCTGCTACAACCCGCACTCTAGCGATCCCAACAGCGCCTGCGATGGTACTTCACTCACCATCAACAACCAGCCTTACATTGATCTCTCGTCGCTCACCGCCGACCAGCAGTTCCAGGCAGGCCTCATCTGCAACGGCCAAAAAGCTACCCCCAGCAACCCACTTCCCGCCGTCTGCCCCGCAACGCAGTTCACCTCATCGCTCCTGCGCATTCCCAAACCCGGCACCGGCAACAACGATCTCAACCCCCCGCGCATCGCGCCGCGCAATCTCTTCGACGTCTCGCTAGGCAAGAACAACATTTTCAACGCCGATCGCTATAAAGTGGATCTGGACCTAACCGCCGTCAATGTCGCCAACGAGTACGCGCTGTACAACTTTCTCTCAACTTTCAGCGGCACGCACTACGTCACCCCGCGCGCCATCACCGGAAAGGTCACCTTCAACTTCTGATCATCTACAATCACGTGCGACGAACCTCAATCGGCGCACGCGAATCCCGCTGGGCACTCAATGGGCCGCCGGGCACGAAATCGTTTTCATTGATAAAACACGGCATTTGGCGGCTGCGACACTCCACGACTGCGAGGTTGCCCGAGCGCTCAATGAATCTCCCCACCACGCAAATTGAGGCCAAATGCAACGATCTCAGCTTCCCCTCGCATCACATTGAGCAGGTGTACATATATGCAGCTCTTCAAACTAAAAGTCGTTTGCATACTCAACGGAAGCAACGCCAATGGGTCCGCTCGCTCTGAAGTTCTCCGCGATGGCTGGGGCACTCCGCGCAACCAGCCGCAGCTTGTCGCCATCGACGGCGGCCGCCGTTTCGATAACGACGAACCACCGCAGGCAGCCTGAACTCCAGGGGCGAAGCTATCCGGTCAGGCCCAACGTTCCCTCACAAGCTTTGATTCAGGGCAGGCATCATGAGCCTGCCCTTTTCGCTTTAAGGTCTTTTCCAAGCCGCTTCAGGCCAAAGTTCATGCCGTTGTCTCGGCTCCATGGTCCAAGTCCCTCGCAGGTAATCCACCCCAGTCATCCATCGTTTCCCTCCTAGGGTACTGGTGATACAGGCGTCAATTCACTCCGTACTTACGCTGGCATCGGCAGTGCTTTACAGTCGCATACATCCTGGATATTCCCCATCCGGGAGGAACGAGCTCTCGATGAACGAATTCAAGATTCTGCGCAGATGCTTCGCTTACGCCGCCATCATCTTCGCCGCGGCATGCTTCGCAGTTCTCCCGAACCTCCTTCAATCGCCATTTCCGCACACTACATATATCCATCCCGATCCTGCCGGCATCATTCTGATAGTCATGCGCCAGCTCATCCTGAGCTTGCCGCCCGTTCTCGCGGTCGTAAACGGCATCGCGTGGTGGACGCTCAGGAGCAATCGCCCCTCCTCCCGTCGTTGGGCGATGGCCGCCAGCAGCCTGTTCCTGATCTATAGCCTTCCATTCTTCGTCGCCGACATCGTCATCCTCGAGTACTCCATGTCTGGCACCGTCGCCATCGTCGGTGTCTTCGTCTCTTCCGTCTTCTTCTCCGCTCTCGGAGTCACAGGCCTCGCCTACTTCAGCCGTTGTGAGGCCCTCACTCCCGCCCCAATCGTCGTTCGCCACTTCTAACGCCTGAGCCAGCTCCCCCTCCTCAACTGGGGCTCTCACCTGAAGCCAGGAGAGTCGCGAACATCAACTCCATTTGAACCTGAGAAGTAGCTCGTGTCCCGAAATCAGTGAGCTACACACTAACTAAAGGCTCAGAGCAGAGCTGAAAGCTGACCCAGAGACTTGCCATCCTGCCCCGACAGCTAGAAGCTAGAAGCTAGCTGCTCACATGAAGCCGAAAGCCTTCCTCAACGAGTCCGGCCTCTACGACTATGCCGTCAGGGCACTCGGCCGTCGTATGCGCACTGAGGCCGAACTTCGCCGGCTTATGCGGAGCCGGGTCGAGCCGGGACCGGGGGGGGAGGGGGTGGTCCAGGCCGTAGTCGCCCGCCTCAAGGAACAGCGCTACCTTGACGACCGCTCCTACGCCGAAACCTTCTCCCGCCTCCGCCGCGAAAACGACAAATTAGGACAGCGCCGGGTCCGCCAGGCTCTGGGACAGAGGGGAGTCTCGTCCAGCGTCGTCGACCAGGTGGTCACCGAGAGCTACGCAAAAACTAACGAAGAAACTCTCGCCCGCCAGTACCTCGAGTGCAAACGCCTTCGCAAGCCAGCCGATGAGAAAGAGACCGCCCGAGTCATGCGCCGCCTGGTTGCCGCCGGCTTCTCTACGAGCGTCATCTACCGCATCCTCCGTCAATGGAACGTCCCCGACGAATCGCTCTCCGCCCTCGAGAACGTCTCCGATGAAGTTCAGGAGGATTAGGCCACCAGGATGCGGGTGCCGAGATCTCTATTTGAGATCTGGGATCCATCATCTGGGCTTTCATAGCAGCCCCGGTACCGTCGGGAGCGGGGTACCAATCGCGATTAGATCCCCATCATTTCAGCCGTTCTCCCGCAATCGACTCCCGGATATTGGCTAGCGGCGCATTCGGCAAAAACGAAACCTGATCTTCCTCCATCCGGACTCCAAGCTGCGCCCACAACTCGGACAAATCCACCGTAACCGGCGCATCTTTCCATCTCGCATACTGCTTCGTCAGAACATGCGTTCCCGTCGCGGCATCTCCTATGGCCAGCGCCTTCGGCAAATCCCAGTTCTGATCGATCGTCCCGCCATGGTCCACAATCGCTCGCAGCGCATCCCGCATACCTCTGCGGTTGTGTGTCTGCTGCCGAATCGACACGTCAGCCATCAGGCAGAACATCGCCCCACCCCAATAGGTCCGACCCCAGCTATGCGTGTGATCCAGCCCTTCATCGCCAACGCCCGGCTCGCCTTGGTGCATATCCCGGACCATGTCATGCCACACGCTGCGCGCCGTCAGCTCGCCTGTCATCACCCGCGCCAGCGGCTCTAGGTAGGTCGCGAGCCCCTCCTCCATCCAGTGCTGATCGTCCGGCAACGTCGGGAACCCCATGTGCACCAGCTCATGCGTGGTTGTCCAGTCATCCCGCAGATCCGCGTCCGTCGTGTGCTCTCCCACGCGAAGACGTGTCATGCCTGGAAACCCGGCCATGTCGCCCCATGTAGTGCCTTGGACTACCCCGTGACGTCCAGCTACAGGCACCACCAGCACCCGCACTCTTGCCACTGGAAAGTGCCCATAATAGGCTGTCACAGCCGCCGCTGCCGACTGAATGCGCCGGAGAATCGCGTCCGGCTCATCCAGCTTCCCCTCTGCGAAGTCCACATGAATGACTCCGCCCTGGACCTTCACCTCGCGCGAGTCCACAATCTTTAGGCCGCGCCCTGGCTGCGCAACCAACGGGACCAACAGCCCGAACGGCACGAAAAGGATCCAAGCAAAACCGGCAGCCCAGATCGGGCTGCGCAACAGGCGAGCAGTCATGCCATATTTGACGAAGGATTGGGTGCCTTGGACCGCTACGCCCCCGGCGCCTTCGACGCCAGAATCTCTAGCTTCTCGATCTGCGGAGCCTTTGCCAACAGTTCGCCGGCATTTGCCATCAGCGCCTTGGCAATCTCGCCGGAGAGATGTGCCTCGCGTCCGGCCTCGTCCCTGAAGGTATCGAAGATCCCGAACTTCGCCGGCCCCAGCTTCACCGCGTACCACGTCGTGGTTCCGGGCTCCTGCGCCGCCATCGGCTCGGCCGACTTGAGAAACTCCTCAACTTCCTCCTCTTTCCCCGGCTTGGCCTCCAGTAGCGCAAGCAATGCAAACCTGTCCATCAAGATCTCCTTTTCCTGTGCATACATGGGATGGCACTTCCCGAGGCTTCGTTACAGATGCTGTTGAAATACACTGGGTAAGACATGCAATTCCGTACGGGAAACGAAATTCGCGAGCTATTTCTGCGCTTCTTTGAGACCAAGGGCCACCGCCGCGTGCACTCTTCGTCGCTGGTCCCTGCCAACGATCCGACACTGCTCTTTACCAACGCTGGAATGAACCAGTTCAAGGACGTCTTTCTTGGGGCAGAGAAACGCGAGTACTCGCGCGCGACCACGTCTCAGAAGTGCGTCCGCGCCGGCGGCAAGCACAACGACCTCGAAAACGTCGGCTTCACCCGCCGCCACCACACCTTCTTCGAAATGCTCGGCAATTTCTCCTTTGGCGACTACTTCAAGCGCGATGCCATCGCCTATGCCTGGGAACTCGTCACCAGCCACGAGTGGATGGGTATTCCGAAAGATCGCCTCTATGTGACTATTTTCGAAGGCGATGCCGAAGTCCCGCGCGACGATGAGGCCGAGCAGTACTGGATCCAGACCGGCGTCCCCGAAGAGCGCATCTTCACTTACGGCCGCAAAGACAATTTCTGGCAAATGGGCGAGACCGGCCCCTGCGGCCCCTGTTCTGAGATCTTTTACGACATGGGCATCGAGGCCGCCGAGACTCCCGGTGTCGACAAGCCCTTCGGCCAGGACGATGCCCGTTACGTCGAGATCTGGAATCTCGTCTTCATGCAGTTCGACCGCTCGGCAATCGAAACTGCCGGGAACGTCACCTACAAGCTCACGCCGCTCCCCAAACCCTCCATCGATACGGGCATGGGCCTGGAGCGCGTCGCCGCAGTCCTGCAGGGCAAGCTGTCGAACTTCGAGACGGATTTGTTTACGCCGCTGATTGAACGCGGCGAGGAGCTGACTGGCAAGAGAGTTTCAGAGAAGGAACTCGAAGAGCAGACCCGCACGGCCGACGACAATGCTGCTAGCCTCCGCATCATCGCCGACCACGCACGTGCCGCTGCGTTTCTCATCAATGACGGTGTGCTCCCATCGAACGAGGGCCGCGGGTATGTTCTGCGCAAGATTCTCCGCCGCGCCATCCGTCATGGCCGCCTTCTCGGGCAGGAGAAGCCCTTCCTCTTCGAAATGGTCTACGCCGTTCGCGACCTCATGCAGGGCGCCTATCCCGAACTGATCGATTCGGCCCCTCGAATCGCCAAAGTCGTCGAAGCCGAAGAGAAGCAGTTCGATCGTGTGCTTAAAGTTGGTCTAACCCGCCTCGATGAAGAGCTCAAAAGCGACTTCACCGGAGCCAAGGCCTTTCACCTATACGAAACCTTTGGCCTACCACTCGACTTCATGGTCGACGCAGCTCGTGATGCTGGCGTACAGTTTGACAACGCTGGCTTCGAATCCGCCCGCGCCGAAGAACAAGCCCGCGCCCGCGCCTCCTGGAAAGGCGGCAGCCAGAAGACTGCCAGCCCCGCCTTCCGCGATCTCGCGCGCACGGACTTCCTCGGCTACAAGCAGCTCAACGCCACCAACGCCGAAGTCCTCGCGATTGTGAAGGACGGCGTCGGTGTTCCCTCCGCCAAGGCTGGCGAGTCCGTCGACATCGTCCTCGACCACACCAGTTTCTACGCCGACTCCGGCGGGCAGATCGGCGACACAGGGTGCTTCACCTCAACAGACGGCAACACCACTGTTGCCGAAATCACCGGCTGCGTACTTCCCGTTCAAGGAGTTCGCGCGCACAAGGCAATGCTCAGGCAGGACCTCGCAGTCGGCGATCACGTCAACACCGTCGTCGACGCCGTCCGCCGCGACAGTATTCGGCGCAATCATACCGGCACGCACCTCCTGCACGCTGCTCTGCGACAAGTCCTCGGTACGCATGTCAAGCAGGCCGGCTCGGCGGTCGAACCCACACGTCTTCGCTTCGATTTCTCCCACTTCGCCCAGGTAGCCGAGGAAGAGCTTCAGGAGATCGAAGACATTGTCAATCGCGAGATTCTCGCCAATGCCAAAGTCGAAACTCTCGAAGACGTCCCCATCGACGTTGCCGTAAACGAGTACCACGCCATGGCGCTTTTCGGCGAGAAGTACGGTGATAAGGTCCGCGTAGTAAAGCTCTCCGACGGCTTCTCCACCGAGCTATGCGGCGGAACGCACACCGCCGCCACCGGCGAAATCGGACTGCTCAAGCTCACCAGCGAAGGAGCTGTCTCCTCGGGCGTGCGACGCGTCGAAGCCGTCAGCGGCCTCGGCTCACTCGACACCTTCCGCCGTGACTTCGAAGTCGCCAGACTCGCCGGCCAGTACGTCCCTTCTGTCGACAACTTGGCTGACGGCCTTCGCGCAAAGTTCGCCGCCCAGGAAGACGAGCTCAAACGCCTTCGCCGCGAACTCGAAGAAGCCCGCATGAAATCCGCCGCCGGTGGACTAGACGAAGCCGTCCAGCGCGCAGTCGAAGTGAAAGGCGTCAAGGTGCTCACCCACCGCGCTGACAATCTCGAGCGCGGCCAGCTCCGCACCCTCGTCGACAATCTCAAGGTCAAGCTCGGCGAGGGTGTCGTGGTGCTCGCATCCGCACAACCCGAAGGGAAAGTCGCCATCATCGCCGGTGTTACTCCGGAATTAACCAAGCGAATCCAGGCCGGCAAGCTCGTCGGAGCAGTCGCCAAAATCGTCGGAGGCTCCGGCGGCGGCAGGCCCGAGATCGCCGAGGCCGGTGGCAAAGACCAGTCCCAGATCGATGCCACGCTGCAGTCAGCACCCAGGATCGTCGCCGATCTTTTAAGTTGAGGTGAAATTCGAATGCACCGTAGTACCGCTTCCCATCCCCAGCAGCGGACAACCTCGATGCCGGACGAAAGGCAGATCCTCGGAGTCAACTTCTACGTGGGCGACGTCCAGGGCGTCTTCGACCGGCTCGCGCACGGGGGCCTTCTTGTCGTGCCCGCTGCCCCCGCACTTAAAGACGTCGCTCACAACCACGAATACCGGGACGCATTGATCAATGCCGACGTCGCAATCGCCGATTCAGCCTTCATGGTTCTCGTTTGGAACTGGATGCAGCAGGATTCCATCACAAGGCTCTCCGGCCTCAAGTATCTGCGCGCCCTCCTTCAGAGAGACGACGTTCGCAAACCACACAATACCTTCTGGATTATGGCCGCGCCCGAAAGCGCCGCCAAAAACCTGGCCTGGCTCCGTTCCCAGGGCATCGACGTTCCGCCGGAATGCGTTTACAACGCCCCGATGTACGGCAGCACGATCGAAGACCCGCATTTGGTTTACACCATCGGGGCATTGCGACCGAAGCATATCGTCGTTACTGTGGGTGGTGGTACACAGGAGCGGCTCGGGCTTTATCTCAAGCGCAATCTAAGTTATGTGCCCGCGATTCATTGCATTGGGGCTGCCATTGCGTTTCTGAGCGGAGACCAGGTTAGGATTCCGAACTGGGCAGACCGGCTCTATCTGGGCTGGCTTTTCCGCTGTGTCTCATCGCCGCGGAAATTCATTCCCCGATATCTCTCTGCCCCGCGCCTCATACCACTTTTGTGGAGGTATCGGACCGAACTTCCGGCGCCTCACGCCGGTGCGGTTCGATAATTGAGAATTGATGATCCGGTAGCGTAGGCAACTGCACTATCAGATGGGAGTGTCAGCAGTGAACGAAAAACAGAATTCAGCGACGATTGCAGTTGTTGGCTCAGGATACGTTGGGCTGGTTGCATCAGCGTGTTTCGCGGAAATTGGCCATCGTGTGGTCTGTGTCGACAACGATGAATCCAAGGTGCACATGTTGCAGGAGGGCGGCGTCCCCATCCACGAGGAGCATTTGCCTGAGCTGCTTGACCGCTATCGCGGCAGGACGCTCGAGTTCACTACGGATTTGCGCGCCGCCACGCAGGCGGCCGAGGCCGTATTCATCGCCGTAGGCACGCCCCAGAGCGAAACCGGCAGCGCTGATTTGTCTTACGTGGATGCTGTCGCAAGTGAGATCGCGCGCTCCATCGATTCCTATAAAGTTATTGTCGAGAAAAGCACCGTTCCCGTCTACACAAACGAGTGGATCCGGCGAGTCATTGAGCGAAACGGCGTCCCCAAAGACCTCTTCGATGTCACCTCCAATCCCGAGTTCCTGCGCGAAGGCACAGCGGTTGTTGACTTCCTGCACGCTGACCGCGTCGTAGTCGGCGCCGCATCCGATCGCTCAGCCGAACTCCTGCGAAAGATCTACGAACCCCTGACAAATGGAACCTATTACAACGTGCCCGGGTCGGTGCCCGGACCGCGCACAGCTCTCGATCCTCCGCCCATCCTGCAGACCTCCACGAAGGCCGCGGAAATCATCAAGCACGCATCCAACGCGCTTCTCGCCACCAAGATCTCTTTCATCAACGTCGTCGCCAATATCTGCGAGGCCGCCGGCGCTGACGTGGAAGAAGTCGCACGAGGCATAGGCATGGATTCGAGAATCGGCCCCAAGTTCCTTCGCGCCGGTGTCGGATACGGTGGCTCCTGCTTTCCCAAAGACGTCGCTGCTTTCCGGCACGTGGCCGAGCAGGTCGGAGTCGATTTTGCCCTCCTTCATGAAGTCGAAAAGATCAACGAAGAGCAGAAGCAGCGCTTCTTCCAGAAGATCCGTTCCGCTCTCTGGACTTTCCGAGGCAAGAAGATCGGCGTTCTCGGTCTCGCATTCAAAGGCGGCACGGATGACATCCGCGAATCTCCCGCCATCGACATTGTCAAGAGCCTGCTGAGCGAAGGATGCAATGTGTACGCCTATGATCCGGCCGCGGCAAAAAGATCGCAGGAGATCATTCCGGGATCAGCAAGGATGCACTACGTAGATGATCCCTACATTGCCGCTCAGGACGCTGATGCTCTTTTGATCCTGAACGACTGGCAGGAATTCGCCGAGCTGGATCTGGCAAAGCTTCATTACACTCTGCGGTACCCGATCGTGATCGACGGGCGGAATCTGTACGACGCCGCAACGATGAGCAAAGCGGGATTCACCTACCTCAGCGTGGGACGTCCCGGGTTGGCTCAGCCCCTCGATCCGGTCGCTGCTTTCTTCCTTCCCAAGCGAAGAGAAAACGGCAGGGGATAGCGGGCCTGGCACTCAACATAACCTTGATCTTCTCGAATGGCCACCTCTTCGAGTCGTGGCAACTCTAAACATCGGATGGAAGGACATCGATACCCATGCGCGTGTTGATCACCGGAGCCGCAGGTTTCCTCGGCTCTCACTTGACCGATGCCATCCTCGCCGACGGTCACCACGTGCTGGGAGTCGACAATCTCTGCACCGGCTCCCTGGAGAATCTCGCTCATCTCAAACGTGAGTCCCGCTTTGAATTCCTGAACCAGGACATCTGCGAGCCGTTCGATCCGATGCGGGTCGATTACATCTTCAACTTCGCGTCCCCGGCCAGCCCGGCTGATTACATGCGACTGGGAATCGAGACGTTAATGGTGGGTTCCGCCGGAACGCGCCACATGCTGGAGATCGCGGCAAAGTACGGGGCTAAATTTCTGCACGCGTCGACATCTGAGTGCTACGGCGACCCGGACCAGCATCCCCAGACCGAGGAGTATTGGGGCCACGTAAACCCCATCGGTCCGCGTTCGGTATACGACGAATCCAAACGCTTCTCTGAGGCGCTGGTAACCGCATATTGGCGCTATCGCAAGGTCGATACAAGGCTGGTGCGGATCTTCAATACCTATGGCCCGCGTTTACATGCCAATGATGGCCGCGTCATCTCCAATTTCATGACTCAGGCGCTCCGGGGCGACGACCTCACCATCTACGGAGACGGCAGCCAGACGCGCAGTTTCTGCTACGTGTCGGACGAGGTCGACGGGATTATTAGATTGTCCCGCAGCGATGAGCATACCCCCGTTAACATCGGCAACCCGTCGGAGTGGACAATTCTGGATTGTGCAAACGCGGTGAAGCGCGTAACCGGATCGAGCAGCCAGATCGTATTCCATCCGTTGCCGCAGGACGACCCAACGCAGCGCCAGCCGGACATCACCAAGGCGAGAACCCTTCTCGGCTGGGAACCGAAGATCGACCTCGAGACAGGGCTTAAGCTGAGCCTGGACTACTTCCGCTCCTCCGTCGAAGCTGCGGCATGACGCCGGATGAATCGATGACTCCTTCACATGTGCCGCGAAAAGCCCCGCCTGTATCTCGAATCGCAGTTCTTATTGTCATAGGCTGCTTCTCGATAGCCGTGGCGCGTGGGCAAGATTTTCAGATTAGCAACTCCGACGGACTCCGAATGTCGATCGACAAGGCCGATCGTGACCCCGCCATTCACGTCATCATCCCGGGTGGACCTGCGGAGGAAAGAAGCTTCAACATACTCCTTCCGGAGCATGTGACAGTACGCGAACATGGTCAAACTGAAGTGAAGCATCTTTATATCCATCGTCCTGGGCTTGAGGGAAAAAGGCCGAAGTGGAAACGGGTTGGAAACGCGGTTGGATATAGCGAGGAGCTTTCCGGAATCAGGTTCTCCGCCCGAGCTACCCTGGAAGCTGACGGCATTCTCTTTCATTATCAGTTTGAGAATCGAACAGATATCGATTACGACATGGCTTGGGCAGTCACGGATCCGCGTTTCAGAACATTTTTCTACGATCCACGTCTTGAGCGAACATATGTCCACCACACAAACGGCTTTGAACTCCTGGCGGCCGAGACGCCAGCGCGTCTTACCATGCCACTCGATCAGTGGCTCCCTGCTCGTTACCTTGCTCAACTGACAGCGGTCATTCCCGAGCAAAGAGTTCAACAGCGGGATGATGGCATCACTTATTACTACAAATCCCGTGCAATCGATCTACCGATGATCGCAACGCTTTCGACTGATCGCAAGTGGGTTGCTGCCAGTTTCACGCGAGAGACTGGAAACGTGTGGAGTAATCCGGAGCTTACATGCCAGCACGTCGATCCACAGGTCTCGCTTCCCGCTCATCAGACTGGCTATTTCGAGGTCAAGCTGGTGATCTTTCAAGGAACGCTGGAGCAAGCCCAAGAGAAGGTCCGGCAGGAGCGTCCAAGACTGCAGGCATCGGCCTCACCACGCTAGATGAATAACTGCAATCGAGGAGCCGATCGAGATATCTGAAGGCGGATATGCGGTTGAGGGCGACGATTCAGCCAATCAAAAGCGCCCATTTCGCCCCTTAGGCAAGAACGCGCCACCCCACGAACCTTCTGAGATGGCGCGCCTTCGAGGTTCAGTAGAGAATCGACTCAGCCTAATCCTTCGTTAGGAAGTACGACTCGATAGCCCGCATGACAGTTCGGTGGTTGATCTGGGGCTCTCTGCCCTCGTACTTCGCCGCCCAGCAGATCTGGTTAACGATGTCGCGTGGATAGCACGAGCGCAGCTCCTGCTTCAACGTGCCATGTACGAAATCAATCAGCGTGTGCGCCACGGTGTCGTCGCACTCGATTTTGCGCTCCGCCGCAACTCTGCGGAAGATCTCGCAGAATTCCTCATCGCTGACCTCGCCGATGAAAATCTTGGTCTGGATTCTGCGCAGGAACGCCGCATCCAGAAGCTGTGCCGGATCGAGGTTCGAGGCAAACACCACCAGCATTTCAAACGGCATTTCGATCTTTCGACCGCCTGCAAGCGTCAGGAAGTCGATCTTCCGGTCCAGCGGAACTACCCAGCGATTCAGCAGTTCATCGGGACGAACTCTCTGGCGTCCGAAGTCGTCGATGATCAGCACACCATTGTTCGCCTTCATCTGCACCGGACCGGTATAAAACTTCGATCCTGGATTGTATTGAAGGTCGAGCATGTCGATAGTCAGTTCGCCGCCCACCATCACCGATGGCCGCTGACAAAGTACCCAGCGTTCATCATGGTTTGGCGGCTCCATGTGAGCCATCCGCTGATGAAGAGTCGGATCGAAAACAGTAATTACCTGGCCATCGATCTCAATCGCATACGGAATCCAGATCGCATCTTCCGAAAGGGCTTTAGACAGAAGCTCAGCTATCGTCGTTTTACCTACACCCGATGGTCCGTAGAGAAAGATCGCCGCGCCGGAATTCAATGCCGTTCCCAACTGCCAGAGGATTCTGTCGTCCAGCACCATGCTGGTGAATACTCTCTGCACATCGGACGGATGCACTTCAACGTGCGATACCGACTGAAGCTTGACCTGCGCTACATAGCTGGTCAGTGTGACCGGAGCTGGGCCAGTGTACTGGCTCTGCGCGAGCAATTCCTGGGCGCGGGTTCTGCCCTGGGATGTGATGGCAAGATTGGGGATCTGACCGCTTAACCCGGTAACCTGGCAGAGCTGCTCGGTGCGCAGCCGCTTCAGCAGCTCGCTCGCTACCTCGAAGCTGATCCGCATATGCTTCGCCATGTCCAGCACCGAAAAAGGACCCGAAAGATACAGGTGCTTGAGCGCCAGATCTTCGAGAATGGCCTGGCGAAGGCCGAGCTCCTGGATGGTGACTGGCTTGTGCGTCGGCCCCGCAGAGGGGTCAGTCTTCATAAATTCCTGAAGGTTAAGCAGAGGTTCCATCGCGTTGTCCCACGGCATATTAACTACTATATGTCTCATTCGGCACGGATATTTGAAAATACAAAAGTTCCTGCCGACCCGGCACCGCAGTAATCATCCGGGCTAAAACCGCTGTGCTTTTATCAGAACTAATGGTGCCGTACCATCGAATCGCCGCTTTGCGGGATGCGGACGCTTCCCAGCTTCAGCCCTCAAATCTTGCACTTACACCCAAACGAACAGACATGCTCATTCCAGGGCTAGCGGTTAGCCCTCATCATTCCGGTCCAGATCTGAGGGGACTACGACTCGTTGAACTCACCCAGGGGGAGGGGGTGGCTGAATAGATATCCCTGGAAGGAATGGCACCCAAGCTTGGCCAAGAACGCGCGCTGCTCCTCGGTTTCCACGCCTTCGGCAATCACTGAGAGTCCCATCGCCTTGCCAAACGAAATGATTGCCTGCGCCACGGCGCTGCTGATCGGATCCTTAAGGATCTCGCCCACGAAAGTACGGTCGATCTTGATCTGGTCGAGTGGCAACCGCTTCAGGTAGGTCATCGACGAATACCCCGTGCCGAAATCCTCAAGCGAGAAACTGACCCCGTGCTGTTTTAGCTTACTCATCTTCGCGATGACTTCTTCGACGTTCTCTCCGAACATGTTCTCGCTTAACTCGATCTTCAGATTCTTCGGATTGGCTCCCGTTCGATCCAGCGCGGCCAGCACATGCTCCACAAATTTGGGCTGCCGGAACTCGCGAGCGCTCACGTTCACAGCAATCGACAGATGCTCGCCCGCTTTGCGTTCCGCCCAATGTGCCAGCTGCATGCAGGCGGTTTCCAGCACCCAGCTTCCCAGCGGGAAAATGAGCCCTGTTTCTTCAGCCAACGGCACGAACTCATGCGGTGCCACCAAGCCACGCGACGGATGACGCCAGCGCAGCAGGGCTTCGGCGCCCGTCAGCAGACCTCGGTCCAGCTGAGGCTGATAAAACAGCGCAAACTGGTTTTCCCGAATGGCCAAACGAAGATCCCGTTCCAGTGCTACGCGTGCATCTACCGACGCCTGCAGGGCAGGCGCGAAGAAGAACATCGCATTGCGCCCCGCCGCCTTGGCCTGGTACATCGCGATATCGGCCTGTTGCAGCACCTCGTTCGTGCTCTCATTCTGATTGCCGAAAACCGTGATGCCCATACTCGACGTCGTGTGGCACTCGCGGCCGTCCAGCAGAAACGGCTGATCGATCGCTCCGAGAATTTTGCCGCCTACCGTGCGAGCCTGCGCCGCGGCAATCTCCGGAATCTGGCTGAGATCCTCAAGAATAATGACGAACTCATCCCCGCCGAGTCTCGCGACAGTATCGACCTCACGCACGCAGTTCTGGATGCGGCGGGCGGTCTCCTGCAGCAGCAGGTCGCCGATATGATGCCCAAGAGTATCGTTGAGCGATTTGAAGCCGTCCAGATCGACAAAAAGCAATGCATGCTTGCTGCCGCTGCGCACGCTCGAGATCAGCGCTTGCCTCAGCCGCTCCCACAGCAGCCGCCGATTCGGAAGTCCCGTCAGCGTGTCATAGAACGCAAGGCTCCGGATCTTCTCCTCATCAGCTTTCGCTTCAGATACATCCCGAATGTACGAAATGACGCATGCCTCGCCCTCCACCTCCGCAAATGACGCGGAGAGCTGGGCCCAGAAGACCTCGCCTTTCTTCCGCCGTAGCCTGACTTCAAGATCGCGGCATACCTCTTCTTCTTGAAGAGCCTCCGCCACCTTCCTGCTGTCTCCGTCGTCGGCCCACATGTTCAGGTCGACGGAAGTCCGCCCGATCACTTCTTCCAGATTGAAGTGCATGATCTGCAGAAAAGCCGGATTCGCATCGACGATCTTCCCATCTTCAGAGCGAGCGATCAGCACCCCATCCGGACTCGTCTCGAATGCGCTGCGATAGCGGTTCTCCTTGATGGGCTGCGGCACGGCTTGTTGAGCCTCGGTTGCCTGCGGCTCCGCGACCTTGCCCATCGCCTCCACATGAGCCAGCAGATGCGATGGCCAGCCCTCACGATCGCGCAGCAAAGATACAGTGAATCTTGTTCGAGTCAGGCTGCCGTCCTTGCGGATCAGCCGGATCTCCAGGCTCAACGCATCGGTTGCTCCGGTCCAGAGCTTCTGAAAAGAAGAGATGGCCTGTACTCCGTCATCATCGGGCGTGATCTCCTGGAACATCAGTCCGCGGACTTCTTCACGCGGGTACCCGATGATCTCGGCGAATTCCATATTGCAGCGAAGGATGTGACCCTCCGGCGTGGCGTGAACGATCCCCACCGCAGCCTGCTCAAGGAATCCCCGACTTTCTAAAGTAGGCCTATCGGACATTTAAAATTTGCCAATCTTGCTTCTTTGTGTGCTCGAATTGTATCGCCCACAAACGTGTTTTCAATGACTTGAGAGTTGTAGACACGCGGAAAAACGAAGTAAATCGTCACCTCAACGAAACACCACCGTAATCAGATCGATGCACTCGTAGACACAGTGAACTGCGCGGGCTCAGTGTGCCCCGGGATGCTACTTTCTGGTGAGTCTTCCACCGCGAAAGTACCCACTTACCTGCCCGGCTCTTCGAGATAACTTGAAGGCGCACGGACACCTGAATCGGAAGAATAGATACATGCTACCCGGCTCGCCCGTCCCATTCACTTGCACCAACTGTCGATTGATAGGGCGGGAATTACCTGCCTGAAAAGACACAGGACGCACGCGCCTTTTCCTCGAATCCGCAGATCGCTCTTCAGATCCATTGCTACTGAGCAGCCACTCGCCCCAGTCTGTTCGCCGACACACCTCTCCACACCGCTACCCTATTAGCTCTTCCAACCCATGGCCCCTGCCACGGGAAGTAACTACCCCGTCCGGTACCCCAGATGTGTCATCGCCTTTTCGTTTTCGGTACCGATGTGCGGCAAAGTGATCAAGCGCCGGTGATCATCTGTTGCCCCTCGGGTTAGCCCAACAACAGCTCGACTTCTCGTGATCCACCTCACGTCGAGTACGTGATGCACAGGGAATCCGGCGTATGCTGGCGACATGCCCGCACGGTTAGCAAGATTACGGTGCGTGCCGCTGCTCATTCTGCTCGCTGCCGCAGCCGCTCTTCGTGCGCAGCCGATCCAGTCTTCGCTTTCAATCGGCGTGGATGGACCGGGGCCGAGCGCAGTTCCTTTGATCGGTCCCTGGCGATTTCACATCGGCGACGATCCTCGCTGGGCCTCACCCTCTTTCGACGACTCCTCGTGGCAGATGATCCGAGGTGACCACCCCTGGGGAGAGCAAGGCCATCCGCGGTACACCGGCTACGCCTGGTGTCGCATCCATCTCTCCCAGATCTCCGCCGTCGGCAGTTCGCAGCAATTCTCATTGCTGGTCCCGCACATCTATGACGTTTACGAAGTCTTCTGGAATGGTGAACTCGTCGCCCGTGAGGGCACAATGCCGCCGTGGCCGGTATGGCGAGTATCCCATCCGCCACGGATCTTTCCTCTGATGAGACCTCAAACTGGCGTGCTCGCATTTCGTGTCTGGAAGGCGCCGCTCTTTTCTGATGATTCCGGCGAACTCGGCGGCTTCAGTCGAGCCCCCGTCATCGGCAGCCCACAAAGTATCGCCGATGCAAAGGCCGCCATCGACTACGAATGGCTGCACAGCAGGCAACTCGAGTTTGCTCAGCAACTCATCTACGCCCTCGTGGCGCTCCTCAGCTTCCTCGTCTGGTGGTGCGACCGCGGACAGCGCGTTTTGCTCTGGATGGTCGGTTACGCACTCTCGCCCGCCGTTGTCGTACTGCTCCTCGACGCGCATCTTTCCCTCCCCTATTCGCTCGCCATGGGACTCACCCAGCCGGCCAATTGCCTGCACGATGTGTCTCTCTGGTTTCTGCTGCTATGGCTGTTGCATCTTCACGATGATCGCTCCCTCTTCCGCGCCACCAAAGCCCTCGCGATCCTCAGCCTGTCGATCACCTCAATCGACGGATTGCTTCTCGCAATGGCATGGCATCCTGCTTGGCTTCGGGGCGTGCAGGCTCTCGACGCGGCAATCACGACGGTCACAACCTTGACCGAAATTCTCCCCGTCCTTCTGGTGGCTGTCGCAATCCGCCGCAGAAACCATCTCGAACCTGCGACCTGGATCGTCGTCGCCGTGACCATTCTCGACGGAATGTTGTTCGGGGTGCAGGAGGCTGTGAAACAGGGTCAGCGGTTCACAGCGTGGACCATCGCCGATGAACTCGCCGAGCCACTGCTTTTAATCAATGGCAATGCCGTAACCCTCGCAACAATCCTTCGCGCGTTGCTGCTCGTCGCTATCGTGACGGCCGTCTTTATCAGCTATCGCAATGAGCGGCGGACCGAGTTGCTGCTCGCGCACGAATTCTCGAGCGCCCGCGAACTGCAGCGCACGCTGATTCCTGAGAATTTGCACAGCATTCCAGGTTTCGAGGTCTCCAGCTCCTACTGTCCTGCCCTCGAGGTCGGCGGAGATTTCTTCCAGCTGATCCCGTCTCCAGCGGACCTCGACGGCTCGGCCTTGCTTCTTCTCGGAGACGTCAGCGGCCATGGCCTCAGAGCCGCCCTCAGCGTCTCCTACGTCATGGGGATAACACGCGTGCTTTCCGAACTCTTCCCTGAGCCGGGACCGCTGCTCACTGAGATGAACCATCGCTTATGCGGTCAGATGGAAAACGCGTTCGTAACCTGCATCGCCGTCCGCATCAATCGCCTCGGCGTCTGCATGCTGTCGAGCGCGGGCCATCCGCCACCATTCCTCAACTCGGGTTCCCTGGAAGTCCCGGGCGCGCTTCCGCTTGGAATCGACACAATGGCCCGCTACGACCAGACCACTCTTCAACTCAACCCCGGTGATCACCTGGCCCTTTATACAGACGGCCTGCTCGAAGCTCGCAAAAAGGCCGGCGAACTCTATGGATTTGAGCGCTTGCAAAAGCTCTTTGCTGCCCATCCTTCCGCACCCCAGGCGGCCGAAGAAGCGTTACGATTCGGCCAGGACGATGACGTCACCGTCGTCACCCTGGCCTACGTCGGCATTCGCGAAGCAGCTCTGGAAGAGCCCGTTGACGTTGGTTCCATCCGTACTGCCTGAATATGCCCTAGCTGCCGACCCCGGCGAGTTGTCTGGATTCTTCAGTCAAAACTTCGCGCATCTCTTCCCGCATTCGTCCGGATATTTCAGCCCACGTTGGATTCATCAGGCTGGTATCGGCCGTGCGAGACGCCAGTCTTGCTTCGAAGGTCTTCAGTTCCGCCTGTCCAGCCTCATAAGCCGGCAGGGTTTTCACAATGTTGAATGCAGCCTGAATCACTTTCTCGATGTCGTCACGCGATGACACCGGAATGTTTGCGTAAACCTCCTCATGGTTCTCCTCGATCCACTGAAACACGATCGGCATGACCATGCGGCTGATCCAGTACTGGTAGGCAGCGATTCCATCGAGTGCAACGCTCAACCCCCAATGCTGGCCCCAGGGTTCGACAGACAGAAAAGCCGCATTCGGATCTAGGGCCTCACACATATACCTGCACCCGGTCTTAGGCAATTTGCTCAAGGACATAGCTGGTTCCCCCTTTTCAGAAGTGAGCCCTGTAAGGTTTGGAAGCTGGTCTCAGCTATCGGAGAAGAACGGGAAACTTCGCGAGCGGGCCCTGAGATCAACTTCGTTGACTTTGGGCACGATGAGACAACAACAGGAAGAGCGCCAATATCTCACCCCAGAATTGGCCAGCTGTCAATCAGGATCACACTCAATTGTGACGAAGCTCGGAACTGCTGCATCCATGCGAAATCGCAGGACTAATTTCCCTCACCATATCCGCCAATCACAGCCACCTTGGCTCGTTTCCCAAGTCGCACCACCAGCCTGGCGGGAAGGGAATCGAGAGTCATCACTGCATTCCTCACGACCTCGCCATCGATCTTCACAGCCTTCTCCGCCAGTTTGCGGCTTGCCTCGGCTCCGCTCGCAGCCAGCCCCATCTGCACCAGCAGCTTCGGGATGCGGATCTGCAAGGCGCCTGGTGCGCTCGCCGGCCTCACCAGATCGGCGTACGGGATGTGGACCTCCTCGAGATCCTCGGCCGTTTCCTTCTGCTGGAACATCCGCGCCCAGTTCTCGTCCGCGTGCCCTGCGGCTTCTTCGCCATGAAACCCCGCGGTGATCGTCCGCGCCAGCCGCTTCTTCACGTCCATCGGATGAATTTTGCCCGCTGCCACCTCGGCCTGAAGACCGTCAATTTCCGACTGCTTGAGATCGGTAAGAAACACCCAGTACTTCCACATCAACTCGTCCGAGATGCTCATCAGCTTGCCGTACATCTCCGCAGGAGGCTCGTTGATGCCGATCGCGTTATTCAGAGACTTCGACATTTTCTGAACGCCGTCCGTACCCTCCAGAATCGGCGTCATCAGGATGATCTGTGGCTTCTGCCCGTAATGGCGCTGCAACTCGCGCCCGCAACCAAGGTTGAAGCGCTGATCCGTCCCGCCCAGTTCGACGTCGCACTCAAGCGCAACAGAATCGTATCCCTGCATCACCGGATAAAGCAGTTCATGAAGACTGATCGGCTGCTCGGCCTGGAATCGCTTGTGGAACTCATCTCGCTCCAACATCTGCGAGACGGTGAAGTGCGCTGTCAGCCGGATTGTTCCTTCGTAGTCGAGCTTGCCCAACCATTCAGAGTTGTAGCGAACTTCAGTCTTCTCGGGGTCGAGAATCTTGAACACCTGTTCCTTGTAGGTCTCGGCATTCTCATTGATCTGCTCCCGCGTAAGCGGCTTGCGCGTTACATTGCGGCCTGTAGGGTCGCCGATCAATGACGTGAAGTCGCCCACTAGAAAAATGACGGTATGCCCCAGCTGCTGGAAATGCCGCAGCTTGCGCATCAGCACCGTATGGCCGAGATGCAGATCGGGAGCCGTCGGATCGAAACCGGCTTTCACGCGCATCGGACGCCCCGTTTTGCGGCTCTCTTCGAGACGCTCGCGCAGGTCGGAGACTCGAATAATTTCAGCTGCGCCCTTTTGCAGCAGGTCCATCTGCTCATCAACAGGAAGAAACGTACTCATCCTCTCCAGTATAAAGATTGAGAGGTCATTGGCCGGTTTTCGTTACGTCGAAATCGGGAATGAAAATTCCGTCATTCGATCCGCTAAATGCAGCAGGCTCAATTGAACCTGCATCAGAGCAGTAAGACAGCCAGCACGAATCTGGTCTACTGGATCTACGTGATCCAAGTTATCGCGGGAGCGAGGTTGATGAGTCGAGGACGGTTGATGAACCTGTTGGCAGTCGCTCTGCTTGCCTCGACCTCCACTTCTTTGTTCGCTCAAACTCTCGCCTACACGCGCAAGCCGGACGCAAAGAACGGCAAGACGATCTATGAAGGCGGCTGCATCGCCTGTCACGGGGCGGATGGCAAGGGCGCAGACGAGAAGCTCACCGAGTTCAAGCGCCCTGACACATGGCCTGACTTCAGCCGTTGCGACCAGACTGCACCCGAACCCGACTCCGCATGGAAAGCCGTCATCGTCAACGGTGGCCCATATCTCGGCTTCTCCACCATCATGCCGCGCTTCCGCGATCTGCTCTCGAACGATCAGATCGACGACGTCGTTGCTTATCTCCGCACATTCTGTACGAATCGGCATTGGCCGAGAGGTGAGTTGAATCTGCCTCGCGCGATCGTCACCGAAAAGGCTTTCCCTGAAAAGGAAGTTGTCTGGTCTACCGCCGTCAACGCAAGCGGTTCACCCGGCCTCGAAACGCACGTCATTCACGAGCAGGCGTTCGGCACCAATGGGCAGCTTGAAGTGGATCTGCCGTGGACCTTCGAAAACCAGAATCATGCCTGGGACAACCACATCGGCGACATGACCTTTGGCTGGAAGCAGGTGATCTATTCAAACCTAAGAAGCGGATCGATTTTCGCTCTACAGGGGGGAATCCTGCCGCCCACGGGAGCTGAAAAGCTGGGCGGTGCCGGCAGCACGACCTTCGAGCCCTTTGGCGCATTCGATCAGCTCTTTCGCAGCAACACCTGGGTGCAGTTTCAGATGGGCGCGGACCTGCCCTTTGACACGAAGAAGAGCCCGCAAAGCCTTTTCTGGTACACCACGTTAGGTCAGACGATGGCAGGAGACCACCGCCTCGGTCGTCAGTGGTCGCCCATGGTGGAATTCCTCGTCACGCGCGACCTTCTCGACGGCGCAAAAACCGACTGGGACATCATGCCCGAAATGCAGGTCACCGCCAGCAAACGGCAACATGTCCGCGTGAATCTAGGAGTGCGTGCGCCCATCACTGATACTGCGGGCCGTTCACCGCAGGTCTACTTCTACGTGCTGTGGGATTGGGCCGAAGGCCACTTCTGGAATGGATGGTGATGGAGATGCGCAGGTCTCTTCCAGTGATCATCGGCATCGCCGCTGTGGCTCTCGGGCTTGCTGTTATGCGCGGCGGACCCGTGAGTGCTGCATCGCGTCCAGACCCGCATAAAGACTTCCACACCGCTGATCGTTGCGTTGCCTGCCACAACGGCCTGAAAACTTCAAAAGGCGAAGACATCTCCATCGGCCTGCAGTGGCGCGCTAGCGTCATGGCAAATTCATCGCGCGACCCCTATTGGCAGGGCAGTGTCCGGCGCGAATCCATCGATCATCCCGAATCGAGTGCAGAGTTGCAGGACGAATGTTCCACATGCCACATGCCCGCACAGCACCTCATCGACAAAGCCCAAGGGAAGAAAACTGAAGTTTTCTCGCGTCTTCCGCTTCTCAGAAAGCACGACAAGGACTACTTCGCCGAAGATGGCGTTAACTGCTCCGTCTGCCATCAGATCGAACGCAAAGGCCTCGGAACACCTCAGACCTTCAATGGAAACGTAGAAGTAGCTGGAGTGAACAAGAAGGACCAGCGCGAAGAGTACGGCCCCTTCCTGCCCGATGCTGGGCACAAGACGATCATGCACTCCTCGACGAATGGCTTCATTCCGCAGCAGGCCATCCACATTCGCGATTCTGCGCTGTGCGGAAGCTGCCACACCCTGATCACCACTGTTCGCGGGCCCGGCGGCAAGCCAATGGGCGAATTTCCAGAGCAGATGCCCTACCAGGAGTGGCAGCACAGCGACTACAACAAAAAACAAAGCTGCCAGAACTGCCATATGCCGCAAGTCGCAGAAGAGGTGCCGATCACCTCGCTATATGGCGTGAAGCGCGTAGGCATGCATCGGCACGTCTTCATCGGCGGCAACTTCCTCCTGCAGAGCCTGCTCAACGAACATCGCCGGGAGCTCGACGTCGCCGCGCAGCCGGAGGAGTTGCAGGCCGCCATAGACCGTACATCCGAATTTCTGCGTACACAATCCGCGAAGCTCGAAGTGATCGAACTGAAGAAGACTGACGACGGGCTCTCTTTTGCAGTCAAAGTCCAGAACCTCACGGGCCACAAACTTCCCACCGCCTATCCATCGCGTCGCGCCTGGCTGCACATCACCGTGAAAGACAACTCCGGCCGCACCGTTTTCGAATCCGGCGCGCTCAACCCAGACGGCTCCATCACCGGCAACGACAATGATGCCGATCCGTCCAAGTTCGAGCCCCACCACAGCGAAATCACCAGCCCCGACCAGGTCGAAATCTTCGAGCCCATCCTCGGCGACATGAACGGCCACGTCACCACCGGTCTCCTCAGCGCCGTCCGATACCTCAAAGACAACCGCATCCTTCCATCCGGCTTCGACAAAACCACAGCTGAGCCCAACATCGCGGTAGTCGGAGCCGCACACGACGATCCTGGTTTTACCGGCGGAGCCGCGCAAATTCGTTACGCAATCCGCGCCGCTGAAGCCGGCCCCTATCAGGTCAAAGCCGAACTCTGGTATCAACCGATCGGATTCCGCTGGGCTCACAACCTCGAGCCTTACAAAGCAGCCGAACCGCAGCGCTTCGTCTCCTACTACAAAGCTGACTCAAACAAATCCGCAATCATCCTCGCCGAAGCCGAAGGCAAGTTCTAGGACCCACCCGCGGCGCTCGTCCGTCAGCTCTGGGCGTTTCATCTCCCATTCACCAAATTCCTGCATCTTCCACATCCTGTTCCCATCCAAGGCGAAGGAGAATACCTCAGCTATGCCAACAGTAAAAGGTCGTGCCATGCAGGTGCCCGCCGCCGGCGGAACGTTCCAACTCATCGAAAAGGAATTCCCCGAGCCCGGTCCCGGACAAGTGCGCATTCGCGTCCACGCCTGCGGCGTCTGCCACTCCGACTCGCTCACCAAAGAAGGTCAATGGCCCGGCGTTCAATTCCCCCGCGTCCCCGGCCACGAAATCGCCGGCGTAGTCGACGCGGTCGGCTCCGACGTTCCCCTCTTCAAGCCCGGCCAGCGCGTCGGGCTCGGCTGGCATGGCGGCCACTGCAACTACTGCGATCCCTGCCGCCGCGGAGATTTCATTCTCTGCGAAAACCAGCCAATCAGCGGCATCAGCTACGACGGCGGTTACGCGGACTACGTCATCGCTCCCGCCAACGCACTCGCCTTCATGGCCCCCGAACTGAGCGACACTGACGCCGCGCCGCTCCTCTGCGCCGGCATCACCACCTTCAACGCCCTGCGCAACTCAGGCACGCGTCCCGGCGATACTGTGGTCATTCTGGGTATCGGCGGACTCGGCCACCTCGCCATCCAGTACGCCGCCAAATCCGGCTACCGCACCGTCGCCGTCGCCCGCGGCGAAGACAAAGGCCCCCTCGCCAAACAACTCGGCGCCCATATCTACCTCGACTCCACCACGCAGGACCCCGCCAAAGAGCTCCAGAAGATCGGCGGCGCCAACCTCATCCTCTCCACCATCACCAGCGCCAAAGCCCTCGATTGGGTCATCGACGGCCTCGCCCCGGCCGGAAAATTCATCGTCGTCGGCGCTCCCGACGGCCCCATCACCATAAACCCCTTCCCACTTCTCCTCGGACGCCGCACGGTCGCCGGCTGGCCCTCCGGCACCGGCATGGACTCGGAAGACACGCTGAAATTCAGCGCCCTGCAGGGCGTCAAACCCATGAACGAGGTCTATCCCCTCGAGAAGGCCGAAGAAGCCTATCAGCGCATGATGTCCGGCAAAGCCCGCTTCCGCGTAGTCCTCAGAATCAGCTCCTAGCTCTTAGCCGTCAGCTCTCAACCGAAACTCGAGGTTTCCTGGATCCCTCCCTCGCATGTGGGAAATGGTTCCTGCCGAACCTCAAAACCCCTGAGCAACGTACACACGCCGGCGCGAATCCCTTACTCTGGACAGTGGAGTGCGCCTTGGACCCGGTCACTCGCGACATCACGATCAAAGCTCTTACCGAGCATCTGAAGTTCTGCCAACTCCAGTTCGCATCGCTGGACAACGACGGTCAAAGGCGAAGGGAAATGGAAGAGGCAAGCAACGCGATTCAGCTGCTCCTCGATTTCCTCGAGAGGGAGCAAAAGAAGGAGCGGCTATAAGGGCCGGCTACGAATTCCGATTAGCTGCTCCTCCTCCGCACTGCCCAACTCGATAGAGCGGGGTTAAGCACTTCTTCAAGGGATATCTGAGACAACGACTAAATCTGTGCACCTCATTTCACTGTCTCATCGCGAATTGAGCGGGAACGCTAAACTATTCCTGATTTCCACCAAATCTCCCGCGGAGACCAGAACTTGAAGAGCGTCATCCTCTACATGCCCAATGGCGATGAGAAGAACTATCCCCAAGTCCTCAACCACAACACCGAGAATGGCCTGCTGGCCTTTCGATATGAAGAGGTACCCGGAGACCGGACCACGATCAAGAAGATCATCACGAACCTGCCCTTCCGCATGGACGATGACACAGTATGAGGATCGTTGTTTCAGCTGCTAGAAGCAGCTTGTTTCACCTCACATGGGCCACATCGTCGTTCATAGAGAACACCTCTTTCGAATCGTCCTCGTACGGAAACACGTGGATCATCCAGGTGAACATTGTGGGGATGAAGGTTCCATGTTCCGCGTCGCACGCCGCCTTGGTGTGGATCGAGCCGAACATGCCGAACTTGGGATGAGCGCCGTGATACTCGGCCACTCTGTCCGCCGGTGCGCCGCAGAAATTTATGTGCTTGTGCCAGTGCGCCACACTCAGCGGAATCCGCTCGTTCAGCTCGTCCTCCGTAGCACTCGGCCGGGCTGTGAACATCACCCCCTCCAGCTTGAAACGTTGCGTGGGTGTCTCGATGTACAGCAGCGAAGTCGGCTTCGTCGGATCGAAGTGACTGTCGGCCTCGCGCCCGTATGCCTCGTTGTTGAAGTGGTACTGCGGCTGCTTAACTTTTGGGTTGGCCTGAATATACCCGTCGGCGATCGCCTTCCGGTAATCCTTGTACTTCTCCATCGAGGCCCTCACCGCCGCCACTACCGCCTTTGCCTTCTCCTCATCGCCCGGCTTTGCTGGCCGGAGAGGGGTGATGTACATGTGGCAATCCATGGCCGCCATGCTGGGTCCCATCGCGCTCATGTCCACGCCGTTCATATCGGCCATGCAACTCATGTCCATACCGCGACCTTTGTGCTTGCGCATGTCGGGCTTTTAATCGCTCGCCAAGGCGGTCTCGATAGTCATCGCCGTATGCCCGGTGACAGCGAGAATCACCAGTGCGGCTGGAAATGAAAATGCAAAGGAACGGAGGAGTGAAGTCAGCATAGGGAAGGTCAGACGCACCATCGTGAAGGATGCGCGAAGGCCATGATTCTAATGGCAACAAGGACCTGCGGCACCGCACATGTTCCTCCTCGGGCCAACCGTGAATCAAAACGGAACCCGCAACCCTCAAGCCGGATCGAGACCGCGGACCGCCCACCTCTACGGGACAGTTCGGGCTAGAATGCTCTTCATGTCAGAGAAGCTTCGCTGGGGAGTCCTGAGTACGGCCAACATTGGCATCAAGAAGGTGCTGCCCGCCATGCAGCAAGGCCGGTACACCACCGTCACCGCGATTGCCTCCCGCGATCTCAAGAAAGCGAAAGAGGCCGCGGCGACCCTCAACATTCCGAAGGCCTACGGCTCCTACGAGGAACTGCTTGCCGATCCCGAAGTCGACGCCATCTACAATCCGCTGCCCAATCAATTCCACGTCCCATGGACGGCGAAGGCAGCCGAAGCCGGCAAGCACGTGCTCTGCGAGAAACCCATCAGCATGAGCGTTGCCGAAGCGAAGTCGTTGTTGGACATCCGCGAGCGCACTGGAGTCAAGATCGGTGAAGCCTTCATGATCCGCAGCTTCACCCAGTGGCTTCGGGTTCGCGAAATTCTCCGCTCCAACCGCATAGGCAAGCTCCGCTCCGTCGCCGGGTTCTTCAGCTACTACAACGACGACCCCAAAAATATCCGCAACCAGGTCGAATGCGGCGGCGGCGCTCTTCTCGATATCGGCTGTTACTGCATCCAAGCCGCTCGCTACGGCTTCGGCCAGGAACCGAAAAGCGTCATCGGCCTGGTCGATCGCGATCCCAACTTCAAGACCGACCGCCTCACCTCTGCACTGCTCGACTTCGATGGCGGCCAAGCCGTCTTTACCTGCAGCACCCAGCTCGTGCCCTACCAGCGCGTCCAGTTCTTCGGGACTAAAGGCCGAATCGAGATGGAAATTCCCTTTAACGCCCCCAAAGATCGCCCCACTCGCATCTTCGTCGATGAGACCGGTGAGCTCTTCGGCAGCAGCATCAAGACCGAAGTCTTTCCTACAGCCGACCAGTACACCATGCAAGGCGACGCCTTCTCGCGCGCTGTCCTCGACAACACGGACGTCCCGGTCTCCCTCGAAGAGGCTATCGCCAACATGGCTGTGATCGAAGCGATCTTTCGCTCCGCTGAAAGCGGCAATTGGGAAAGGCCGACCCGATGATCGACAAGCTAGAAGACTGAGAGAATCTTTCTACCCAATGAATGTAGAGATGGCATTCAACCGGGACGCAAACCGTTTGCATCGTTGAGTGCGGGGAAGGACTGGCCGCTGCTCGAGAGATATCGCGGAGCGCAGCGGCCGAGGTGGAAAGGACTAGCCCTGAGTCGGCTGCCCGGCTTCACCAGGATTTACAAGATCACGAAGCTCTTTGGATGGTTTGAAGTAAGGCACGCGTTTCGCAGGGACTTCGACTCGCTCGCCAGTCTTCGGGTTGCGACCAATGCGCGGATTGCGTTGCCGGATGCGGAATGAACCGAACCCGCGGATCTCGATCTTATCGCCGCTCTGTAATGCAGAGATCACGGAATCGAAAACCGTCTCAACAATTACCTCGCCGTCGCGCCGGGTCAGGTCGCCGAGCCGCGTTACTTTTTCCACCAGATCTGCCTTCGTCATGTCCTCTGGCCTCCGCACAACAGGATAAACGCATTTGGCACATGGAGTTAAGAAAAAAACTGAATGCTTTGTAAAGATGTAGGCGATATTACTGGGTGGGTACCTCTGTCGCCCCGGGTAGGCTCAGTTCCGGGGGAGTTCTGAACTCGGCAGGACATTATATGATTGCTGAGTCTTTCTTTCAGGAGCGACATCAGCCAACTGGGAGCGGAAAAGCTCGTGCAGTATCCCAAATACAGCATCATTATCCCGGCTTATAACGAGAGTGCGCGTATCCCCGCCACTCTTGAGGCCGTCGTCGCATGTATTCGGGAGCAGGGATGGCCCGCCGAAGTCGTGGTTGTCAACGATGGCTCTACCGACTCTACCGCACAGCTTGTAAGGGACTTCGCGACCTGGGCGCCCGAGGTGAGGCTTTTAGAAAATCCGGGGAATCGGGGTAAGGGGTACAGCGTCCGATCCGGCATCCTTCACGCACAAGGCGAGATCGTGATGTTTACCGACTCCGATCTTTCTGCACCGATCGAAGAGGCAGAACGTCTGTTTGCTGCGATTGCAAATGGGGCCGACATCGCAATCGGCTCGCGGTGGCTTGAGAGCGGGAGACAAACTCATCGTCAACCCTTGTATAGGCAGGTCTTTGGACGTTGTTTCAATCTGGTCTGCCGGATGGTGATGAACCTTCCTTTTGCAGACACCCAGTGTGGATTCAAAGCGTTTACGCGGAGCGCGGCTCAGACCGTCTTCCAGTTGCAAACAATCGAACGGTGGGGTTTTGACCCCGAGATCCTGTTTGTGGCTCTCAAGAGGGGATTCCGGATTGTAGAGGTGCCCGTGAGCTGGGCGCATGACGAACGCACCCGAATGAGCTATCTCAAAGACGGCATGCAGATGCTGAAGGAACTGGCAATCGTTCGCTGGAATGCATTGACTGGCCGCTACAGCAAACGCATTGAGGCGATTCTTCGGACCGGGGAGAGCCGATAACTTCACTTGAGCAGAGATTTGAAGGAGCCTGCGTACGCATGTTCTGCTCGCGCAAGCTCCCTCGATATGTGCTCGTGGCCAATCAAGCTT
>DATJEO010000022.1:0-2321 GCA_035496515.1 Occallatibacter sp. | reverse complement strand
CGGTTCCAGGGCAGGTAGGGATCTCGCGGCAGGTCGGAGTTGATGCCGAAGCCGTTGCCGATCTGCGAAGAGCGCTTGGGCGGAACGCGATCGGGCAAAGATCGCCTTTGGGCGAAGACGGAACATGGTGGAAATAAAACTAGAGCGAAGAAAATCAGGCGGTACATACTGCTCCTTTTATACATGAGTCGGCAAAACAGTGCGCAGAATCGTCTGCTGGCTCGTGCCAAGAAACAACGTTACAGCTCACCATCGTCCCGAGCTTCGGCCCCTCGAGTCGCTCGTCCGGGCACTCACGATTTTTTCAGCCTGCCAACCGCTGCCCGCCATAATTGCAACACATCCGTACTACTCGCTCAGCAGCCGCGCTTGCAGGCGGCGGAAAGCTCCCACGTCCCGAACGTAGTCGGTGAATTGCGGGATCGCCTCTCGCGCAATTTTCTGGGCCTTGCCGGGATCTCTTTGGGCGAGCGCAACCAACAACTCGTATTCTTCGATTCCTTCGCGCATCGCCTCCAGACGGATTGAGCTGAGCACGCTGTACCTCTCAGGCCATGGGTACACAATTGCGTTATCACCAGCGGGCAGCAGCGTGGTTCCATCGTTGATGATTGGCTGCACGTTAGCGAAGGGCTCGGCGCTCCAGTAGTTGCCTCCCCAGTGCAGGAACCCTGTGAAGCCGTAGCGGAAATTCAACCAGTGCAGCAGGCGCGTTTTAACCAGCGGCAGATCGATGAAGCGATTCAAGTGCCGCCCCTGCGGGTAAATACAGGTGTAGAACCATGACTGTCCGCCGCTCTCGGCGTGCTGGTGAATCTTCTCCATCTGTGTGTCGAAGCTGCCGAGAACAGGCACCCAGATGTCCGCAACATCGGCGAAGAACCCGAGGTCCTGATCCAAGCTGACAGCGTCGAGAATCGGAACACCGGGCAGATTGCGGCGAATGACCTTCGCGAACCGGTTGTAGTCTGGCCGCTCATCTCCGTGCGGCTCGTCGTGGATATGCTGCAGGTACCGCTTGGTCCAGCCGCGCTCTTTCAAGTGCGCGTATAACGCCGAGGTGAATGAGTCCAGAAGCGTTTCTGCGCGCGGGTCGGCAGGCTCCAGCTTTCGATCAACGATCCGGCCGTCTTCGATGACCCACGCTGGGACTCGCAACGGCGTTTGGTATCCGGATACCCTGTCGAGCAAGTGGCCTCCCTCAATCGTGGGTATGCCTGCCTTATCGAACGTCTCGACCCAGCGGTCGAGACGTCCAAAGTCGTACGCGAGTTTCTCGCCATCCATGCGCGGCGTCGTCAGCGATCTGACCCGAGTGAGAATGACATTCTGTTTATGCGCGGCCATCACGGCGCCGATGTTGGCCAGCACCCGCCAGTACCCTTCGTCTTCGCCCGAGAGCTTGTAGTAGGTGCTCCGGCGAGGCATTCAGCCAGTTCGTCACGCGCAAGGTCTGCTCGGCCGGCACTAGTCCTTCTGCGACTCGAATCTGGAAGTCCTGAACTCCTGCTTCAACGGTTTCCGTTTCGAAGACCGCCCGACCGCGATAAACGCCCGGCTTCGCTGTCGCAGGTGCATAAACGGTCAGCCAGATGGAGTCAGTACGACTGGCAGGAAGCTCGTACGGAAAGTTCTCCAGCAGCGGATCGGGGAAGAACGCGGGAGCAGGACGAAGCAGCTCGTCGGCGGGTGTGTTGGGCGGGTTCGAACTCACCGGTACGTAGCCGGCGTGGCGCACCACGACTTCAAGGCCGCCCTCTATCGTGACTCGGATGTTGAGACGCTTGATGGCTGTCGCGGACCGTACCGCAAATTGCACGCTAGTGTGACCGTTTCGGGGCGCCAGCCAAGCCTGCGGGGCCACCCGGCTCGTACCGAGCGCGTCTTGCGGAAAGACTTTGATCAGCGCATCGATCGGCCAGACAGCCAACTCAGCTGAGTGGGCAGGAACAGCGGTCACCACGGCCATGAGCAGAGCTGGAATGAGACGCATAGATGCGACGATTGTATGCCTATTGGGTCTAGGCTGCCAGGCGCTCCTGTCTACGCCTGCCGTCCGCCGCCAATACCACGGATCATTCCGCTTACGACTGGAGTTGTCGGCCTTGCAGCAGGAAGAATTCGATTTGAAGCTGATCGGCTTCGATGATGCGGAGCTGGAGCGGTTGCTGGCCGAACAGATCAGCCCCCAGACCGTAGAACAGCGAGCTGGCCACATCGTCCGCTTCGGTGTGGAATGCCGGATCCCAGGGGAGCGACGTGTGGCTCACGTCGTCCACAATGCCGATCGTGAAGTGGTTGCGCGGGCGTTCCTTGACCAT
>DATJEO010000021.1:0-3401 GCA_035496515.1 Occallatibacter sp. | reverse complement strand
AAGCGACCGGACAGACTTGGGAACAGGTACGGGCCAGCCGCTTGGCCGGCGCAAACATGGAGAGCGGCCATGGCCTATGAGATCGGATACCGGCGCCCACCTGAGAGTGGGCGCTTCAAGAAGGGACAATCCGGCAATCCCAAGGGGCGTCCTAAGGGGTCAACCAACTTTCTAACGATTTTGGAACAGGAGCTCGGTCAGTCCGTCGTCGTCAACGAAAACGGCAAGAAGAAAAGCATTACCCGCTTGCAGGCGATGGTGAAGCGGATGGTGGCCGGTGCGCTGCAGGGGGGACCTGAAGGCCTTGATGACGCTGTTCGAGATCCTGCGTCGCAGTGGCAAGTTTGACGAATCAGCCGTCGAGGCCCTGCTCCCAGACAACTACCAGAGCATCCTCGATTCATATGTGAGTCGGCGGCAAAAAGCCGGCAGCAGCGAAATAACGAAGACCTCGGAGAGATGATTATGCAATTTAGCGATCAAGAAGCTTATTGGGCCGCGGTCAGATTGAACCTATACGTATTTCTCTGGCACTCGTTCAACACCATTTATCCGGGGAAAACATTCTTGGATAACTGGCATATTCACGCCATCGTCCACAGCCTGGAACTCAGCCTTAAGGGAGAGCAACCACGGCTGATCATTAACCTGCCACCCCGGCAACTCAAGTCCTTCATCACCTCAGCCGTTCTGCCCGCCTTCATTCTGGGCAAGGATCCCAGCGCAAAGATCATCTGTATCAGCTATTCCGATGAGTTGGCCAGAACGCTCGCACGCGATTTTAAGCGCATTGTGGAAAGCGCGTGGTACCCCAAAATCTTCCCGCATGTCCGGCCCAGTAAAAGCACCGAAAACGAGTTCGTAACCGATGAGGGTGGCTTCCGTTACGCGACCTCCGTCGGCGGGAGTTTGACCGGGCGTGGAGCGGATTTCCGCGCACGTGATAAGGGCTACCGGGAACGTAGGGAAGCACCCCGAAATAGTTGTCGAAAGAATGATTTTCTTGCATGACGATGATGATGTGATTGACTTTGTACAGATTTCCATCTGCACGCGCGGGCTGCGCAGCAAGCGAGCATGCTAGCGCGGCAACTAATGTGACAGCAGCAATTCTGAACGTCGAGGTCACTTGTTACCTCCTCTGCGTTTCTGAACCAATCGTGAACAGCTCGGTCACACGAAGGATGCAAAAAGTGAAGCCTGCGTTTACGAGGAATTGATGAATTCGGCTCTTCTTTACAGGTCAAGACACAGCTGCTCTGCCCTCCCTGCCCGCGAGAGATTGTCGACACGAAGTTCGTTGCCTTTACCCGCTCCGCGATGACGGGCAAACCTGAAGTTAACTTCCCAATAGCCGACCATTCGCCAGCAGACCATAAATCTCTTGCTTCAGGATCCGCGATTCGAGCATGCAAGATGATGCACCGGACACAAAGGCACTCGCATCGAATCGCCCTAGGAGGAATGTATGAAAGCCGCAGTCGTACCCGCCGTGAGCAGTTCCTGGCAGATCAAAGATGTTCCTCAGCCTCAACCCGGTCCCGGTCAAGTGCTGGTGAAGATGCACGCGAGCGGCATCTGCTACACCGATGTGCACCAAACGCTTGGACACCTTCCCGGACAATTTCCTCGAATCCTTGGCCACGAGCCGGTGGGCGAGATCGTTGCCGTGGCTCCTGATGTGACCACTCGCAAGGTCGGCGACCGCGTCGGCACGGCATGGATTCAGTCCACCTGCGGACGCTGCGAATGGTGCCAGCGCGGCCGCCGGATGTTCTGCCTCTATCTGAAGGGTACGGGGGGTGATGCGCAAGGCGGTCACGCCGAGTACATGCCGATGAACGCCGACGCTACCTACCTGATTCCCGACAAGGTTTCCTACGAGCAAGCCGCACCGATCTTTTGCGCCGGGTATACCGTTTATAGCGGGCTGCGCTGGGCCGATCCGCAGCCGCACGAGCGCGTGGCCGTACTTGGAATCGGCGGGCTTGGGCACCTGGCGGTGCAATACGCGAAGGCCGCAGGCTTCGAGACCATCGCGATTTCGCACTCCCCCGATAAAGACAAGCTGATTCGCGACCTGGGCGCGGACGAAGTTGTCCGCGACGGAAAGAGTCTTACCACAGCGGGCGGCGCCGACATCATCCTCAGTACCTCCAACTCGACCAAATCCATGGTTGACAGCATTCAGGGTCTGCGCCCGGATGGCAGGTTCATCGTTATGGGCGCCGATGCGGAACCGCTTTCGCTGTCGCTGATCGAGTTGCTCTCCAAGCGCATCAAGATCATCGGCAGCCAGCAAAATGGTCCCGAATATCTTTACGAGGCCCTGGATTACCTAGCCCAAGGGAAAGTCAAATCAATCATTGAGACCTATCCATTGGCCGAAGCTGCGAAGGCTTACGAGCGCGTTGCAGACGGCAAGGCTCGGTTCCGCGCCGTGCTCACAATGTAATCGCCAATCCGAACAGTCACCGCCGATTCCGAGCGGATCACGGGCAATCCTCACCTTATCGGATTAGGGAAGGTTTGCCGACGAGCCGGGAGTTGATCGAATTGGTCAACACGAGCCCGTTTGCCGGTATTAATCTACGATCACTTCAGGATCGCCCGTGATTCGCGCCGATCAACGGCTCCTCTGGCGTTTTAGCAACTCCGCGCCGCTCGTGTTTCGGCGCTGCAAAGCCCCCGTTGTTGCATCTAGGCAACATTGTGTAGATTCGACGCATGGCGCTTAAGAGAATGGATAACGTAGGAATCGTCGTCCATGACCTCGGAGCGACAATTGATTTCTTTCGAGAGCTCGGCCTTGAGCTCGAAGGGCAGGCCACGATCGAAGGAGAATGGGCAGGACGTGTCACCGGACTTGCCGATCAACGCGTCGAGATTGCGATGATGCGCACGCCAGACGGCCACAGCCGCCTTGAGCTCTCCCGCTTCCTCACGCCACCTGTCATCGCGGATCACCGCAAAGCCCCGGTGAACGCTCTAGGCTACCTCCGCGTGATGTTCGCCGTGGACAATATCGACGAGACGCTTGGCAGGCTTCGCAAGCGCGGCGCACAGCTCGTGGGCGACGTAGTCCGGTATCAGGACTCATATCGGCTCTGCTACATCCGGGGGCCTGAAGGGCTTCTCATCGGACTCGCCCAGGAACTCAACTGAGCGCGATGTGCCTAGGCAGCAGACAAGAACTCGACACACGGAGGTGACCGATGAAGGCGATTGTAGTGACGGATCAGGCTGCGGGAACGGCCGGTGTGAAGCTGGTGGAGCGGCCCGAGCCGCAGGCGGCGATAAACGACGTCGTTGTTCAGATTCATGCGTCGGGATTCACCGGGGATGAGCTGACGTGGCCCTCGACCTGGACCGATCGCGTCGGCCGTGACCGGACGCCTTCA